>DATJQP010000092.1:0-7309 GCA_035505655.1 Bacteroidota bacterium | reverse complement strand
CCCAATTGAACTATCCTCGTGGACAATCTTGTCCGCACTCTGATACTCTCGCCGACTCTTGTGAGCGCCGAAGGCGCGAACCGTCCATAAAACGAACGATGCCAAGCGGCTTCCAAGCGCCGTAGGCGCGGTCTGTGATCTGAGACCCGAAGATATGGCTATCATGCATTCGAAACAGAATTCAGAAAACCCCGGGATCGGATTCCTGATTCCTTCCCCGCCGCAATTCTGAATTGCC
The DNA here is from genome assembly GCA_035505655.1 of Bacteroidota bacterium. Taxonomy (GTDB): domain Bacteria; phylum Bacteroidota; class Ignavibacteria; order UBA10030; family UBA8401; genus JAGVPT01. The sequence goes on along the minus strand of DATJQP010000092.1, from coordinate 7,071 downwards.
GCAGCTCATCCTCATTAAACCCCTCCATCTCAACCACCTTCGTCCCTACGACCGATCGGACGTAGACAAACGTCTGCTGTGAGCTGCCGTTGAGAGGAAGAATCAGCGTCAGCGTGAGCGTGTTGAGATCTGCCGACAAGGAATATGTTCCCGTTGCGACGTACGTCGAGTCGATCTTGCGGGAGATATACGTCCCCTGCATCGTCAGCCCTCCGTTCTTTGCCGATTCGAGCTTCAGCAAAAGCGCACCGTTGATTGTATCGACGGCGGCGTAGCGAAGGATCCCGGCCGAATCGATGTCGAGGTTCTTCAGCGTCCCGTCGGTGAGGATTTCAAACCCGACGGAATCGCTCCGGTTGTACCAGGCGCCGACGAGCTTCGAATCGATCTGCGAATTGTCGACCGGGTTGCTCTTTTTGCATCCGTACCCGAGGAGAGACGCGGCGAGGAGAAGAAAGGCCAATCTGCAAGAGACTTTCCGGGGAAGAAAGAAGGTCATCATCTCACCAATACCATTTTTCGGACATTGTGGAATCCTCCCGCCCGCAGGTCGCAGAAGTAGATCCCGCTCGGCAGGCTCACCGCATCCCACCGCACGGAGTACGAACCGGCCGCGCGGTACCCGTCGACCAGGAGGGCCACTTCGCGCCCGAGCCGATCAAATACTTTCATCATCACCTCGCTCCCCTCGGTCAGATGATAGCCGATGACCGTCGACGGGTTGAAGGGGTTCGGGTAATTCTGATCCAGCCCGAAGGTCCTGACGATCTCCGGGGGTGTTTCTACCGAAGTAATGGTCGCCGACGACAAGACCCGTTCGAAGCCGGGGAGTTTCGTCGTGTCGACGTTGTAGGATGGGTCGTTGTTAAGGGGATAGAAGGTCGAGGGTTGGATCTCCCGGACCACCCATTTATTCTCGGCCACGAAAAGCGAATCGACCAGCCTGAAGATTGCCACCTCATACCGCCCGAACGGAGGCTGGCTCCTGGGGATGTTGACGTCGAGCGCAATCTCGAACTTCGCGGTGCTGAACGTCCCCGCCGGCACGGTGATTGTCGTATCCTTCCCCCGGGTCGCTCTCAGACGAATGATCAGCGTGACATACTGCCCCTTGAAATAGACCACCTGATTCTTGATCACAAGCAGCGTGTCGGTGACGCCGGGCGTCGCCGTGAAATCCATGTACTTGTACCAATTGACGTAGTTCCAGACGAAACCGAGCCCGAGCGAATCGACCTGAATGAGGGAGAAGAGCCGTGGGAACCCCGCCCCATACTCGGAGATCGCCGATCCGCTGACGCTGACGAAGGTGCTTTCCGATTTTGCCTTGTTGAAAAGGAACGAAGCCGAGAGCCCGCCGACCTGCACTTGGCCCGCCAGGCTGTCCGTATCGGTCCGGAGCCCCTGCGGAATACGGTTCTGCAGCGAGTCGAGCGGGTAACGATCGTATTTCCAACAATTTCCCGCGGCCGAGGGAAAATAAACGGCGCTGCTTTGCGCCTCCACCGAGGTACAGACGATCAGAAGGAGCCCGAGGAGTAGGATCTCCTTTCGTCGCCATGTTGGATGCGAATCAGTTCTCGTGGATTGTGGCATTGTTCAATGTACGCAGCTCACCGCGTTGATTCAACCGGGATTGGCGCCTCATGACCTATCTGGCCGATCGCGATACCTGTTGGAACACCCGCACTGTACATACCCTCTTCAACTCGTCCTTACTGTCTTCCGTCTCCTGTCTCCTTAACGGGCGGGAATCCATACACTGCCTGCGACGTCGTTGATATCGGTTCCAACACCGGCACCCGCACACTCCCCCCTCATTTTCGTCTGTCTTACGAAATGAGGCGTCCGCTCCCTGGGCTTCCTGGATGCCCGCCAAAAGCATGGGGGCATGACGGGCGTAGTACGGGTGCCGGAGAGTCTCGGGGACTCTGGCGGGGATTTACCCAAAGCAGAGTTTCCACTTCATGACAAAAAGCGTTTCTTGAAATGTCTGTTGGGACACCCGTACTTCCCGTGCAATCCACCTGCCCGTCATTCCCCTTCCTGTCCCCACCACGATCAAGAAACTAATCACTCCGATCCGATTCTCGTGTGATGAGTGGCAACCGGCGGTATAGAGAGGAGCACTCGCGGGAACGAACGATCAGTCGATCCCGTTGAAAAAGATACTCTTCCCTGAAGTTGATCCGGGCACTCTCTTTCATCTTTCACCACTTTTTGCGTAATTAATCCCGGCCGGCAAATACTCTCGACGTCGCGCCCGCCTCGGTGTGGGGATTCTCCGTTGATCACCGCGATTCGGGTCGACTCAAAAAAATCTGCGATTCAAAAGATGGGTGCGCTCGTATTGATAAGCATCACACGTGGGAAGCGTGGGAGAATTTACCTTCACTATGCATAATCTCCTCGTTCCATCACTTGTTTTTCGAAAAGTTCTGCCTCTTCCGAGGATTCTCCTGGCACGATCATCATCGACGGCAGCCCGTGCGTTTTGCTTCATTCCGAACGCGCGGCCAAGCCGACCGTCGATACTCCGGTCGCACGTCTGCCGACGAATGAGCAACAACCTGACAGTTCCGGGAACGCTTGTTCTCGTTTTCTTCGCACTCCTCCAGACATCGGAGGCTACGCAGAGATTTGTTGCACCCCCGCACAAGATCAGCGATACTGTCGCGATTGCTCAATCCGGCGACACGATCATGATCTCAGCCGGTACCTACACTGAAAATGTTACTCTTTCGAAAAAGCTCGTCCTTATCGGTGCAGGTTCGTCAACGGTGATTACTCCGTCGAGCGGAAACGGCATCTCGATTAACTCAGGCGTCAGCGGCGTTATCCTTCAATCTCTCAGGGTTGCGCATGCTACGTCGAGCGGTATTTCCGCGAGCGGCGTTAGCAATCTCACCCTCATCAATGTCTCGGCCGACAGCAACAGTCTCCACGGACTTTCGTTCAGCAACGGATCATCAGGACTCTCGGTCACCGGCGGCAGCTTTAGCGCCAACGGGACGACGAGGGGAGTCAATGGGGCCGGGATTAATCTCAATGCCGACGTATCCGCTGGAAGCCAAGTCACGAGTGTAAGCATTCAAGGTTCCGTGACCGCAAACAACAATGCAACAGCCGGAATCTTGGCCTACGCAGCCAACGCGACCGATACAATAAAGTCCCTGACAATAGGCCAGACGGGCACCATCACGATGACAAATAACGGAGGAGCGGGAGTTATTCTCTATGGAAATATTGAGAATTCGTCGGTGACGGGCTCATTTACGAAGGGAGCCGCGAATGCAGCCGCTATTCTCGTCGTGGGCATCTATGACTTGAGCCCATCCGCTCCCGTGGGAACTTCGATCAAAAGGTCGACATTCAACAGTGGGTACAATCTCAATCACCCCGCAATTTCATTGAGTGATTTGGGGGAGTCGTATACCGGTACACATACTTGCATTTATAATGTGACCGCGGATAGCAACCAGTTTAATGTTCCGATCTCGGGTATTGACTCGCTCATTTGGGATATGAACGATGACTCCAATCTGGGACGAGTGTCCCACACCCACGACAATGCTCTTCCGGTCGAGTTGACTTCTTTCACTGGCACTAGCCGCGGCCTCGAAGTGGAACTGCTCTGGACAACGGCCACCGAGGCTGGGAATTACGGCTTTGAGGTAGAGAGGAAGGATGCTTCTGTTGCCGGAGCAGGTTGGCGGGACCTTGGATTCGTAGAAGGGAAGGGGACAACGAGCCTGCGGCACGACTATAATTATGTCGACCGGCCAGCAACCTTCGGCCTCTATATATACTGTCTCAAGCAGATCGACAGGAACGGCAATTTTGCATACTCCGCGCAGATCGAAGTCTCGGCTTTATCTGCTCCCGGAGCCTTTTCGCTAGAACAGAATTATCCGAACCCATTCAACCCATCGACAAAAATTCGTTTCGAAGTCCCATCTGACGAGCGTGTGAAGGTGAGAATCTTCGACGAATCCGGAAGAGTTGTATCGACACTTTTCGACGGCTTTGCGCTGGGTAAAACTCCGTACGAGATTTCATTCGACGGAGAAAAACTCTCTTCGGGCGTCTATTTCTATTCGCTTGAAACCGCGAACACGCGCGAGGCGAGAAAAATGGTTCTTTTGAAATAGCATCAGGAGAAACCCGATGACTCAGACTTGTGGAGCTGCAAAGAAGAGGAATAAGTCACCTTAGTATGGGTGCAATTCACAAACTTTTTCCTCTAATTACTTGACAAATTAAGAGGATTGCGGTATACTGTATTGTGTAGTTTCATTTCTCCTTATGACCCACATTTACTCTGGTTACGTAGGGACCGTTGCGCTTGCGAGTATGTGGAGTCCTGGCTTCCCCGCATTGATCTGACAAAGACCGGCTTAGCCCACGTCTCACGGGCAGGCGCTAGTGTCTCATGATTTTGAAATCCAATCACATCAATAAGAGAGAGGGGTTTTGACATGAAATATCTACGACTTTCCATACCGTTCATTTTGGTTCTCCTGATGTCGGTGGCCGTTGTGAATGGTCAAACCATCCAGTCGCAAATTAACGCGGCGCCGAGCGGGGGCACGGTAACAATCGGCGCCGGCACGTTCAACGAGGCGCTGACCATCAACAAACCGCTGACGTTGACTGGGGCGGGAAGCTCGACGGTCATAACCCCGCCTTCGGGAAACGGGATTTCTATCAGCGGAACGCACGACGTCACCATCCAGAACTTAAAAGTGACCGGCGCGTCCGATAACGGGATCTACGCGCATAACGTCGTCAACCTTACGATTGCAGGCGTTACCGCCGACTTAAACGGTAACAGTGCCGTTGGATCCGGCATCTATGTTGATGGTATCACGGGAACGTCTGCGCTCAACAACATCACCGCCACGAATAATCAAGTCCATGGCGTATCGATCGGCGATGGGTCGAGCGGCGTTACGATCAACGGCGGAACGTTTACCGGCAACGGTGTATCGGCGAATACTGCGACGGGCGGCGGGATCAACATCCATTCCGTGAGCGGCGCGATTTCCAGTATCTCTGTGATCGGGACGGTAAACTCCAGCTCAAACATGAACGCGGGCATCATTGTCTATGGAGAAGCGGCTTCAGGCTCAGTGAGCAGCGTGTCGATCGGTGCGACAGGCACGATCACTCTTTCGACGAACGGCAGCGGCACGATCGGAGAGGGCGTTGCGGTGGCCGGAAACGTTACGACTGTGAGCATCAGCGGACAATTTACCGAAGGATCGCTTGCGCATGGTGCGGGTGTCGCAGTTGTCGGAACGGATAACACCGGCTCACATTCGCCGAGCGGTGTCACGATCAGCAACAGCAACTTTGCGGGATACAGCTCGACGACTCCGGCCATCACTCTGGCGGATGCCAGCTCTTCGCCCAATTACATCTCCGTTAATCCGGTGACCGCCACGACGGGTATTACGGTCAACGGAAGTTCCGCAACCGGGTTCCAGGTTGAGGACCTTGTCTACCACAAGCTCGACAATGCTTCGCTCGGCCTCGTTACCTTCGTTGCGAACAATATCTATGTGACCGCCAACAGCGGATCGATCCAGCGCGGCATCAACGCGGCGACCTTGCAGACGGTCAACGTCGGAGCGGGAACCTACGCCGAAGCGGTCAACCTGAACAAGGCGATCGCGTTGGCGGGTGTCGACTCTGCGACGGTGAAGATTAACCCGCCGGCAGCGTCAGTCGGCATTACGATTAGCGCCAGCGGCGCGTCGGTCTCCAACCTGACGGTCTGGGGCGCGACGGTGAGCGGAATTTCCGCGAGCGGAAAAGACAACATCACGCTGACGAACGTTGTCTCCCAGGGGAACGGCGGATCGGGCGCGCAGTTTACGAACTGCACAAACGTCACCGTTTCGGGAGGAAAATACTACGCGAACAATAACGAAGGTTTCAACGCGACAGGCGGCGGCGGACCGTACACGGTGTCGAACGTCTCCGCGACCTGGAACGGAAACTCGAACGTCGGATCGGGGTTTGACCTGAAGGGAACTTTGACCGGATCGTCCGTTCTCACAAACCTCACGGCGAGCCAGAATCACCATCATGGTGTCACGGTGGGAGACGGAGCATCGAACGTGACGATCGATGGCGGCACGTTCAACTCGAACGGCGTCGCTGGTGATGCTACGACCGGCGGCGGAATCAACATCATCGCCAGCGGCGGGACCACGACGTCGAACATCGCGGTACAGGGAACGGTGACGGCAAACAACAATCAGATCGCCGGCATCTTCATTTTCTCCGACAACGCGGTTGCGAACCAGATTAGCACGGTGACGATCGGCGCGTCCGGCACGGTTGCCGTGAGCGGCAACGGAAGCACGAGCGGCACGTATGGGAGCGGCGGCGCCGGTGTCCTCATCTACGGCATTGTCTCCAATGTCCACATTTCGAACACGACCTTCACCAAGTCTACCGCTCCGGGAGCTGGGATTGTGAATATCGGAGAAGGGACGCAAGCAAGCTCTCCGACCGGATCGCAGGTGGCGAATAGCAGCTTTGTCGGATACACGAGCGCGTTTCCGGCAGTGAGCTTAACAGCCGGCAGCCACTCCGCGCCTCAGGCGACGAACGATGTCTCGGCGTCGAACAACTCGTTCACGTTCCCCGTGGCAGCGAAAGTGTTCTTGCAGGGACCGTTTAGCTCTGGCAGCATGACCACCAATCTAGGATCGCTAGTTCCACTAACGCAACCCTACAATGCTTCTCCCTTTTCCTATGCTGGCACTGAGCATGTAGCGACCATCCCTGCGTCCACAGTGGATTGGATTCTCCTGGAACTTCGTTCCTCATCTACGGGGACCGTAGCAAAGCGCGCAGCGTTCCTCAAGAACGATGGTACGATCATGGACACCAACGGCGTCGCGACTGTAGCCTTTACACAGACTCAGACGACCGGCTACACGCTTGTGGATTCAATTGTCGTGATGCATCGCAATCATATAGCAGTGATAAGTGCAAATGGCATCACGCTTCCCAATGAAACAAGCGCTTATGACTTTACCACCGCACAGTCCAAAG
>DATJQP010000091.1:0-33135 GCA_035505655.1 Bacteroidota bacterium | reverse complement strand
CGCCGATGTCGACGTGACGACGTTCGACAGCGGGAATTCAAACCGCGATTCTCACGCGATGGAAGTCATTGATGCGATCGACTACCCGGAGGCATCGTTCGTCAGCTCTTCGGTCACGACGGTCGGGGACAGCCTGAGGATCTCTGGGAGGATGACCTTTCATGGTGTCACTCAGGATATCGTCATGATGGCCAAACCACGATGGTCGGGTGACAGCCTCGAGGTAACCGGAGAATTTCAACTGAGCCTCACCGCTTTCAAGATCGAACGTCCCGCCTTGCTCATGATCCCGGTTGAGGACGCTCTCCGTTTCACCTTCGCGGCGGTGTTCGGTCTTCACTGAGACTCGCTCGGTCGGCAGTCCAAGGTCTTGTGTCCGTAATCGTGGTTCCTGGGACATAATCCCGAACCCGCCACCTCCGTCTCTTTTCTCTTCTCTCTTACTTCTTATCTTTACTGTCTCCTGTATTCTGTCTTCTGTATTCTATCTTGTGTATTCTATCTCCTTGATCTTCCCCCCACCTTTAACTATTTTCTTCCATCATGTCCAAGCATACCCCTCCCTCCGCAATTCTCATCGCCGACGATGAGGTCACCTACCGCGACATGCTCAGCGCATTGTTGACTCCGGCGGGGTACCTGGTGGAGACGGCCAGCGACGGCGTGGAAGCGATCAACAGCCTGCAAAACAAAGCGTTCGACCTTGTCCTCCTCGACATCAGAATGCCGAGGGTAGACGGGATCGAAGTGCTCAAGTTTATCCAGGAGAACTGCATTTCCACGCAGGTCATTGTGCTCACAGGCGTGGGAGACGTGCGGATTGCTGTTGAGTGCATGAAGCTCGGCGCCTACCATTACCTGACGAAGCCCTACACCGTCGATGAGTTGAACGCGCTCATCGCCCGGGCGCTGGAGCGCCGTCAGCTCCTCATCGAAAATAAGGCGATGAAATCCGAGCTCTCCCGGCTCGCCTCCTCCTCAAACCTTATCGGAACGAGTCCGGCGTTTCTCAACGTGCTGGAGCTGGCGAGCAAAGTCGCTCCGACCGACTCCACGGTTCTTATTGAAGGACCGAGCGGGACGGGAAAAGAGCTCCTGGCGAATTTTCTCTACAAGAACAGCGGACGGGCCGACAGACCCTTCGTCGCCCTCAGTTGCGCCTCGATCCCGGATACGCTCATCGAAAGCGAGCTCTTCGGGCACGAAAAGGGAGCCTTCACGGATGCGCATGCGCTCCGTCAGGGGCTTGTGGAACTTGCGGACGGGGGAACGCTTTTTCTTGACGAGATCGGGGAAATCAGTCCGGTGTTCCAGCCGAAGCTTCTGCGATTTATCCAGATGGGAGAGTTTCGAAGAGTTGGAGGGAACAAGACGCTGAAAGCCGACGTGCGAATCATCTCGGCGACCAACAGGCATCTTGCCGATGAGTTGAAGGAAGGAAGGTTTCGCGAGGATCTCCTCTACCGCCTCAACGTCATCACCATCACGCTCCCTTCGCTGAAGGAGAGAAGGGAAGATATTCCTCTCATCGCCGCCGAGATCCTTCTGAAGATTGCGAAAAAGGGGAAGTCAAAAAAGCTTCACCCGGAAGCCTTGGAGGCGCTCGCGAAGTACGACTGGCCAGGGAATGTGCGCGAGCTGGAGAATGTGCTCGAGCGCGCGGCGATCTTATCGTCCGACGAGTTCATCCGTCTGAAGGATCTTGCGCTCCCGCGGACCGTGCAAACCGACGGAGGGACCGGGAACGACAGGGTGGGGAGTGCGATATCCATCCACGATCTCGAGCGCTACCACATCGATGGAGTTCTATCGCGGACGCAATGGGACAAAAACCTGGCGGCGAAGATTCTGGGGATAAGCCTGAAGACGCTGTATACGAAGATACAGCAGTACAACCTTGCAAAGAAATGAAAACAAATATCAAAAAGGAAATATCAAAGATACATATGAAAGATTAAAGACCACGGTGCAAACTGCGTGGTTGAGCTTTGATCTGAAATCTCCCATTTTGCACTTCGATGTTCTTCCCGCCGTGGCTCTCCCATGCCAGTGCATCTCTTCTCCGCGACAAGGCAACACACTCAAAAGTGAAACAGGAAACTGCAGAGATATAGAAGAGACATCAAGGACTACCGCGCAGCCTAGAATTTTCAATTTTGACCTGTATCTTTGCTTTTTCCTTTTTGCTCTTTGATATCATTCCCGTCACCGCACATCTCCCTCGCTAGTACTTATACGCTTCCCTGTAGTGCAGTATCGGAAAATCTGCCGGGGCCTGCCTCGTGTAAAATCCCGTCTGGATAAAAGGATAGCGGAGGGGCGGACTGTCGCCGTCGTAATAGGTCACCGCGACGATGCCGCTCGCCGGAACGAATGCCGACCAGATTACCGGAAAGATCCGCGGCGTTGTTGTGTCGATGTCGTACTTGAAATCGATCCGTTTGAGGTCGGAGGCCCTGAACGACACCGCGAGCGAAGAGCTCAGACCGGTGTCGATCGCCACATCATAGGTGTACGAACGGGTGTTCCCCTGGATGACGTTGAGCGCGTATCCGAACGAGTAGCGTGGACTCATGTCGGAGATCTGTATCGTCCGGACGAGACTCTGAGTCTGGACGGGCCCTCCGTTGAGAGCCAGAATACTGGTGCCGGAAAGTGTGTGTCTCAGCACCTCTATGGAGCTGTATGCCAGATGCGGGCCGGACGTCGAAAGGAGTGAATCGTTCTCGTCGGTCGGAGTAATGACCACCGAGTGCGTGGCATCCTGCCTGGAGACATAGACGCTGGGCGAAGAGACCGGAGAGAGATTCTCCCTGACGACATAAGCGGAACCCTGAAATGCCGTCATAAGATCGTAGACTCCCGGCGGGACGACGGCATTGAGATACGGCCCCGTCGGAGCATAGTAATAGGCTTTGTTGATTCTGTCGTGGAGCACCACCTGAAAAGGTGTCTCGCTGAACGAGATCTGGAACACCGAGCCTTTGAAAAAGACGTACGGGATCCTCAACGTATCTGCCCGGGTGGTCGCAAAGATCGCCCCGGTGTAACCGAGGGGGTACGTCGGGTTGTCCGCAAGCAATCCGTTCTGCGCCGAGACTGCAATGCTGACGCTCTGCGATTCTCCTGACCCGAGCCGGAAGGATGAGGGAGTGCAGACGACCTGAAGCCCGGCGACGACCTGGCTCACCCGAAGGGAATACGATTGCTGCGTCGCCGACAGGTTGGTGATGAGGAGCGAATCGGAGACGTTCCAGACCGAAGCCGATGGGTTGTCGAAGCCGAAACTCAATGCGGACGGAGTTGCAATGCTTCCCGTGTGGCGAACCTTCGCGGTATCGATCTCTCCCATTCCCTCACAGAACAGGGACACCCCAAGGTCCGTTGCGGAGGTCAGGATGGCGTCCCGTATTTGCAATGCGTTCCATTCCGGATGAAGGCGTCTGAGGATCGCCGCTTCCCCTGCGACAAAAGGAGCCGCCATCGAGGTCCCGCTCATCGTCGTGTACCCGCCGTTCATCTTCACCGAAAGGATGCCTTCCCCTGGGGCGACGATGTCGGGCTTGTAGCCGTAATCCCGGCTTGCCGGTCCTCTCGAGCTGAACGATGCAACGGCGCCACTCCGATCCGTCGCGCCGACGGTAAGGGCTTCTCTTGCCGCTCCGGGCGAATCGATGGATCCATCCTCCCCCTCATTGCCGGCGGCTGCGACCACGACAATGCCCGCCTCCACCGCGGCGTCGACCGCTTGCGAAAGAGGATCGTCAGGATCCCCGTCCGGGGTCCCGAGGCTCAGGTTGATGACCTGCACGCTGTCCTTCATGGCCTGTTCGATTGCCGCGATCACCGACGACGTTGCGCCGTTCCCGTCGGCGTCGAGGACTTTGTAGGCGAAGAGCTTTGCGAAGGGAGCAATGCCAGTGAAGGATTGGCTGTGTGCGGCGATGATTCCGGCGACATGGGTTCCATGTCCATTGTCGTCGAGGGGGTCGGCATTGTCCGAAACAAAATTGTATCCGCCAGCGACGGTGTAACCCGCCCCAAATCCGCCGCCAAAAGCTTCATGGAGATAATCGATTCCGGTGTCGATGACTCCGACCCGTACGCTGTCGGAGGAAGTATCCGCCGCCTCCGCGGTCTGCACTTTCAAAGGGCCGGATGACGATGGTGTCCCGAGTGCCTTAACGGAGCGGTCTTCGTAGACACGGGCGATTCCCGGTAACGAGCTGACGGAGCCCAGAGATTTTCGGGGGAGCGTGACTGCGACGGCGTTGAGGACTTCGGTAAAGCGGCGCGAGACAGTTGCGGAGGGAGCGACAGAAGTGATGCCGGTAAGAAGGGCAGACTGTTGTTGGATGGAACTGCTTCCCGACAGCCCTTTCGGACCTTTCCTGGCGGGAGATGAAAGTTGAAGAATGACTTTTACCATCTCATCTCCGGAAGCACTTGCTGTTGAGAGGAGTGTGCCTCCCTTGAGAACCTTGAGGACGGAGGTGTTGGGCGGATAGCTCCGAAGGCTGTCCGGAACGCCGAACTGCTTGACGATAAGCCTCTGCGCCGCAAGCTCACTGAAGTTGAAAGCGAACAGGCAGCAGAAGATCCACGTTGAGAAAGCCCTCTTCATGCCTATCGGAGGAGAGTCATCTTTTTGGTTTCAACCGTTTTTGATCCGTCATCTGCGGTAGCGATGAGACGATAGAAGTACGTCCCCGATGCAACCGAAACGCCCGTGTCGGATTTGGCGTTCCAGGTTGCATCGTAGGTTCCCGATTCCTTTTCCTGATTTACCAGCGTCGATACCGCGCGCCCCGTTACGTCGTATAAAACTACGGAAACTTTCGCTTTCTTTCCCACCGTGAACCTGATTGTCGTCGTCGGGTTGAAAGGGTTCGGGAAATTCTGCTCGAGTGAAAAATCGCGCACCTCGGTACCGTTCGTCTTTCCGACGGACGAAAGAGAACTCTTTACGGCGCCGACGACGAAAAGCGAGTCGCGGGTCCTCAGGGTCGGGGAGGAGAATTGAAACATGTTGTAAGCATCGAGGACGCTTCCGCTGTCGACCGCGAAGAAGAGGCTTTGGGCAACTTTGTCGGTCGAAGTAGCGGAGAGAAGGTCAAAGGTCTGTGCGGTGGCTACCTGGACGAAAAGGAACATGATCGCTGCGACCGCTGCGCTGCACACCGCGACTCCCAATCTTTTCGCCGACCGAACCACGATTTTCTCTCCTTGTTTCATGGGAAGGAGAGGTGCAAGGCCAATTCCAATTCTGCCGCGCTGAGCCGTTTTGCTCTAATCGATTGTAATTCATAGCGTTATAGCAACAGATAGGATGGATTTCCGCGAACGAAGGATTGGCGTTTTCGGCGTGTTTTCGCTGATTTTGTAGATATTACAAGAGAGGCTCCGATCCTTCAAGACCCGCATTTCGGGTCGCATTTTGGCGTGGGCTGCAGGAATTCGCGGGAGGGTCTTTCACTTCAATCGCCATTGAAGAAATTACAAGCGGTCTCCTCGAGGTCGCTTTCGCGATCCAGATCCTCACAAATTCCCGTTTTGCCCCCGAGCGAGTGTCAATCGAGCACGTTTCGTAATTTTTTGCGTATCCCAAAATACTACTTGACTTCGCGGGGAATCCCATATAATTTTGGTTCCAATAGGGAGACACTCCTTCCGGCATCGCCCCTCGACAGCCAATAGCCCGATTGGATTCCCATGGCCGTCGCCCGTTTCTCATTCCACTTTCGTCCGCGTTTCAGCGAGTTCGACCCGGTTCAACGGTTCTTGTCTGAACGTATTGTCCGTTCAGACTGCCCGGCAACGACAATCTTTATCCGGAGGTGAGATGGAAAGGAAGACAGCACTCGTACTGAGCGGAGGGGGAGCAAAGGGGGCTTTTCAATTTGGCGCGATTCAGTACATCGAGGAGGTGGTCAGGATGAAATATCCGAAATTCGGCTACGATATCATCGCCGGCGTTTCGGTCGGCTCGCTCAACGGTGGAATGCTCGCCCAGAACAAGTACGCCGGGCTGAAGGCTCTGTGGAATTCGATGAGCGACGATGATGTCTACAGCGGAAAGAGTTTTCTGCAGATGTTCTGGCGCATCCTTCGGGGAAAGAAATCGATCCTCACGAACGACGGACTGCGGCTGAGCATTGGCAGGAACTTCTCTCTCCGGGATATCGACCGAAGGGTTGACTACCGCATTGGGGTCGTTTCGCTCACGAGCGGACTCTATTCCGTTCTTCGTCCCGCAGATTTTTTCGGCGATGAAGATTTCCGGAACGGGGTGCTGGCATCAGCTTCGGTTCCCATCGTTTGGGAGCCGGTTCCCGAGATCATCTTGGTAAACGGCAGGCGCCTGCGGGATCTTGTCGACGGCGGCCTGCGGAACATCAGCCCGCTCGGCGACGTCCTCGACGCAAATCCCACACACGTCATCATCATCAACTGCAGCGCCTCGAAGCTTCCCCCGAATGCAAAGGGGGCGGAAAACATCCTCGACATCGCCAACCGCTCCCTCAACGACATTGCATTCAACGAGATCTTCAACTCGGATATCGATGAATTCCTGACGATCAATCGGCTCGTCACCCAGGCGAAACGAAAAGGAGTCATCCTCCTTAAAGAGAACGGCAAGCCGTACACCGCGTTCAGGAATGTCGTCATTCAGCCTGAGCGGGATCTTGGCGACGCGCTCGATTTTTCTCAGGCGACCGTCAACGAAAGGATCCGGCAGGGGTACGAAAGGGCCGAACGGGAATTTGCCCGGTTCGACTTCAGACAATTCCGTTGAGGGAGCGTTCTGAGGAGACGTCCCTCACGGTCACCATCATGTCACACTATGGAGGGTCACATGAAAACAAAGTTTGTCTCCCGGCGGGGAGGGCTCGGTTGGGTGCCCGATCTCCCCGATCATCGGGATCATCTCTATGCCGCGCCGGTGGAATGGCTGGCGAAGCTTCCCACGAAGGTGGACCTGCGGCCAAAGTGCCCGCCGGTCTATGATCAGGGACAGCTCGGAAGTTGTACGGCAAACGCGATCGCGGCAGCGCTCGAGTTCGACCAGATGAAGGAAAAGATGAGATACTTCATGCCTTCCCGCCTGTTCATCTACTATAACGAACGTGCAATGGAAGGAACGGTCGGCTCGGACAGCGGGGCCCAGATCCGCGACGGCATCAAGAGCGTGGGGAAGCAGGGAGATTGCCCCGAGAAGCTTTGGCCCTATGACATTGCGAATTTTCAGGATAAGCCGCCGGCCTCCTGCTATTCGAACGCCGTGATGCACAAGGCGATCCTCTACCAGAGGGTCTCGCGAATATCAAACCAGATGAAAGGATGCCTCGCATCGGGCTATCCTTTTGTCTTTGGTTTCTCGGTCTATTCGAGCTTCATGTCGCAGGCGGTTGCGACGACCGGACACGGCCAAATGCCCCAGCCGGGAGATCACCTGGAGGGGGGCCACGCCGTCGTTGCAGTCGGGTACGACGACGCTAATAATTGGTTCATCGTGCGGAATTCCTGGGGAACGGGCTGGGGGATGAAAGGCTATTTCACCCTTCCGTATTCCTATCTCCTTGACCAGAACCTGGCGGACGATTTCTGGACAATCCGCGCGGTAAAGTAAGAGGGCAGCTAGCCACCCTTGCGCACGAGCTGCTTGCCGGGGATCCGAGGAGACGGATCCCCGGCTTTTCTTCATATCTCCTTCAACCCATGATCGTTTGAGCGGCATCACAAACGATCCCGCCAGGATACCGTACCATTGGTCTACTTCTTTTCTCTGTAAATGCCGGTTTTTTCGCCGGCATCCCTTCCAGCATTGCCGACAGACTGAGATAGCTGAGAATTCAGCCGTGCGCTTCGGCGGAGCCATCGGCCTCACCGGTCGTTCGAGCCGTTTGCGCTACTTCGTGCAATATATCATGAAAGGACAAAGCGGATGCACAAGAGGGTACTCTGGACTGCTGTGATGATTCTTTTTGTGGGACTAGCCGCGGCGTCATCTCAAACGCTGCAACCCTGGTTTGATTCACCCCTCGACGGACAGGTCAACGCCATTGCCGTCAGCGGCAACAAGGCCTACCTCGGAGGCACGTTCACGAAGATCGGCTATGCGTGCGGGACCGGAGCTCTCTTCGACACGGCGACCGGCCAGCCGGACCGGACCTTCCCAAAGCTCGATCCCGCCCAGGGACGGGTCTATGCCTCCATCCCGGACGGAAGAGGCGGATGGTACGTGGGAGGTAACTTCACGTACGTCGGCGGAATACAGCACAAGTACCTTGTTCACATCCGGCCCGATCACACGGTCGATCCGTGGAATCCTTCCCCCAACGCATTCGTTCAATGTCTCTCCCTTTATGGCAACCGTCTCTACGTCGGCGGATACTTCACGACCATTGCGGGACAATCCCGCGGCTACGGCGCCGTCTTCGACACGACAACCGGGGGGCTTCTGAGCTGGGACCCGAAAGCGGACAATGAGATCACAGCGATCACGCAAGTCGGATCGATCGTCTATGTGGGCGGATACTTCTTTTCGATGGGAGGACAAGTGCGGTTCATGATGGGGGCGACAGACACCGCGGGGACTGCCACGAATTGGGCCCCCTCGAACGGCGGACCGTCCGGGAGTGCATCCGTTTCGCAGATTCTTTACGTCAACGGCTATCTCTATGTCTGCGGTCCGATCAGTCAACTCAACAGTGTCGCCCGTACGGATATTGCGAAACTGGACCTGGCAGGAAATGTCCTCGCATGGAATCCGGGAGCCACCCTCTCGGGGGGATATGGTACCGTAGCCTGCATGGCGTATTCCCAGGGGAAGCTCTATGTCGGGGGAAATTTCACCTCCATCGGAGGTAAGAGCGTCACGAACCTGGCCGTCATCGATACCGGCACCGGTGTCGCGTCAACCTGGAACCCTGCCCCGAACTCCACCGTGCGGGCGTTGGCCGTTGCCGGATCTCATCTCTATGTCGGAGGGGACTTCACCTCGATCGGCGGGAAGAGCTGGAGCTGGCTCGCCTCGGTCGATACCTCCACCGGGAACGCAACGAATTGGGATGTCGAAGTCAATGAGGATCCATATACGATTTCGACTGACGGCACATCGATCTTTGCGGGCGGGCTCTTTACGTCGGCCGGCTCGACGACGCGCGGTAACCTCGCCGCGATCGACATGACGACCGGACGGATCACCTCTTGGAATCCGAATGCCTCAGGCGGCGTCAGCGCGCTCGCCGTTGTCGCGGACAAAGTGATCATCGGCGGGAATTTCACTTCCCTCGGAGTGACAAGCCGCTCGTATCTCGCCGCACTCGACACGATGACCGGAACACCGATCGCGACTACGACATGGAACGGTTACTCGGCCGGGGCGGTCAATACGATGCTTCTCCTCGGCAACCGGCTCTACCTTGGAGGGAATTTTGGAAGTGTTGACGGTTCTCCCCGATCCTACCTCGCCGCCATCGACAAGAATTCGGGATCGCTCCTTCCCTGGCATCCGACCCTTGATGCGGGAGGAGTCTACTCGCTCGCAAGTCTCGGATCCCGTGTTTTCACGAGCGGTTTTTTCTCGAAAGTGAACGGGCAGTCGCGCCCCTACGCCGCGGCCTTTGACACGCTGAACGATTCGCTCACCGCCTGGAATCCCAACCCCAGCTATCTTTGCTGGTCGATGGCGGCACAGGGGACGACGGTCTACCTTGGGGGCGGTTTCACGACGGTCGGAGGTGTCGGCCGGAAAAGTATCGCCGCGGTCGACACGGCCACCGGCGCGCTCCTGACAAACTTCAACGCAAACTTTGACCTACAGCTCAACGTCAACGCCATCCTTCCCAACGGGAATCAGATCATCATCGGCGGACAGTTCGAGAAAATCAACACGCTCACCAGGCAGGCGCTGGCATACCTCGACGCCGGGACAGGGGCGGTCTCATCGTGGAGTTCGAACATCAACACGAACATCGGCACCGGGACGATCTATGCTCTCGCGGCGACTCCGCAGACGCTCCTCGTCGGCGGGGAGATCATTTCGATCCTCGATGTTCCCACACAGAACTTCGCGGTCCTCATCGATTCGACGATCGTCCTGAGACCGGGCCTCTACGCAAACGTAAATGCCATCAACTTCGGGGCAGTGCCGCTGGGGGGATTCAAAGATACCGCCATCGTCATCGGCAACGGAGGAGCCGCCCCGCTAAACATTACAAGCATCGTCTCGACGGGGGGCCCCTTCTCGGTCCGGAAGAGCTCGGCGGTTCTGGCGCCGGGGCAGCAACTTATCGATACCGTCAGGTTTACTCCGGCCGCTCTGACAACGGTAAACGCGTACATCGTCGTGACAAGCAACGACCTCTCTTCCCCCGATTCGATCTGGGTGACCGGGGAGGGTAGTGGTTCACCCATCCTGCAGATCTCGGCGCACAATATCGCTTTCGGAGCTGTAAAGCTCGGTCAGTCGAAGGATACGACCGTCACGATGACGAATGCCGGACTGGACACGCTGAAGATTACGAGCATTACCGGCATCTCACCGGTCTTCACAGCGGGCCCCTCATCGCGCCTTCTCCTGCCGGCACAGTCATTCACCGATACACTCATCTTTACTCCGGTCAGCACGGAGGTCGCGCACTCGGCGATCCTCATTCAGAGCAATGCAAACGCAAACCCGGATACCATCTTCGTCAGCGGCAGCGGGATTCCGACGACCGGAGTTGCGGCCGGGGAGGCATCGCTCCCGGATCGCTTTGAGCTGAGCCAGAACTACCCGAATCCTTTCAACCCGTCGACGACGATCCGCTTTGCACTTCCGTTCCGGAGCATCGTTCAGTTGAAGGTGTACAACGTGCTGGGGCAACTTGTGACAGTCCTCGTGAACGGAGAGCGGGAGGCAGGTTTTGGAGGTGTGGTCTGGGACGCCACGGTTCCGAGCGGGATGTATTTCTACCGTCTCGATGCCGTATCGGTGAGCGATCCGATGATGAAGTTTTCCGAGGTGAGGAAGATGCTTTTGTTGAAGTAAACAGGCTTTCAACGGCGGGATGCATTTGTTCCCGGAGCGGTAAAGAACGGGAGAGTCTCGCGGACCGAACTCTCCCGTTTGTTTTTTCTGCAAACCTCAGTTCAGGCCTAGAGCCTCGGCCGCAAATCGTTCAGGTCGTTTCGGCGTCCCAAGGATAGCTCCGATCTTCATCGATAGCTCCTTTGCGTTGAACGGCTTTTCAATAAGCCCCATTGCTCCTTCCGAGAGCACAGCCTGAAATTTTTCCTTGTCCGCAAAGCCGCTGGCGAAAAGCACGTTCGCCTGAGGGTTGATCTGCTTGATCTCACGAAATGTCTGTCGTCCGTCCATCCCGGGCATCGCCATATCCAGAAGAACAAGATCAATCTCCCGCTGCTTCATCCGGTAGAGCTCGATCGCGCTGAAGCCGCTTGTCGCAACAAGAACACGATACCCCATACCGTCCAACATTTCCGCGTTCGGTTCAAGGAGCAACTCCTCGTCGTCGACGAGGAGAATCGTTCCGCTACCCCGGATCAACTGCGCCGGAACTGACGCGATCTCGCCGGTTGGGTCTCCCTTCTCGGATGGCCGCAGGTAGATGTGGAAGACCGTGCCCCGGCCCGGCTCGCTGTAGACATGGATGGCCCCACCGTGACGCTCAACGATTCCGTGAACCACCGAAAGGCCGAGTCCCGTCCCTTTCCCGACCTTCTTCGTTGTGAAAAACGGGTCGAAGATGCGGGGAAGGTCTTCCGCTTTGATTCCGCACCCCGTGTCACGAACCGCGAGAAGAATGAAGCGACCTGGGGTAAGAAACGGATGCTGGCGGCAATACGCCAAGTCCACGTCACGGCGTTCGGTGCTGATCGTCAGCGTCCCTCCGTCGGGCATAGCATCCCGGGCGTTGAGAGCGAGGTTCATGATCACCTGCTGTAGCTGCGTCTCATCCGCCTCTATGTGTGAAAGTTCTTCGTCCAGGTCGAGAACGATGGCAATGTTCTTCTCGATCGACCGCTCGAGGATGCGGACCGTCTCACGAACGATCTTGTTGACGGATGTGCGTTTGACGTCGAGGGGGTTCTTCTGTGAGAATTGAAGCAACTGCTTGACAAGACCCGCCGAGCGCTCGACGGCGCTTGACGTCATCTCGCAGTACCGTTGGAGAGGCGATTCGACGGGGAGCTTCCCATGGAGAAGATAGGTGCTCGACTCGATGACGGCGAGCATGTTGTTGAAATCGTGGGCGACCCCCGCGGCGAGCGTTCCGATGCTTGCCATCTTCTCCGAGTGAAGAAGCTGCTGCTCCGTGCCGCGGAGGTGCTCGAGTGCTTCTTTGAGCTGCCTGTTCACCTCTTCAAGCTGAGATCCTTTTTCCTCAAGACGATGAAGTTGCTCGGTGATGTTTCGCCGCTGCTCGGAAAGGACGCGGGCTATGGAGAGAAGCCCGACATAATCTCCGTTTTCGATAACCACAATATCGTCGTACACCATGTCTTGCTCGCGCTCGAGAACTCGTCCGACAACGTCGTTCATGCTGCAGTGAGCATCGATCGTTAGAAAATCGCGGAGCATCAAGGCCGTGACAGGCCGCTTTTGGTATACGGCGTAGCCAAATTGGGTCGAGAGAAGGTCGGTGACTCTGCGATGGGAAAGGAGCCCTATAGGTCTGGTATGATCGCAGACAACAAGCGATTTGCTTTTGTACAGAGTAAAGAGTGGTTGAAGTTGTTCCCCCGGGAGCGATGCTTCCACTGAGGGGACTCTCTGAATGATTTCTTCGGGGGAATTGCCCGCAATAATAGCCAATGAGTCTTCTGAGGTCGTTTTCATAGAAGGTGAGATCCAAATGATGCGAGGATTTTGTGGAATGGTGCAGCGTAGTATACTGAGGAAGTATTAAGGAAGTATTACGTGGAGGTTGGTTCTGCGGAAAGAGATTCGGTGATTGCAGAAAAGGGAGCACGATGAGGCATATCATCAGTTTTGCCGCTCAGATCCTCAACTGCCTAAGCAACCCATCGCGAGATGATTGTGATCTGTCAACGACAATCGCCTGACAATCAAAGCGATGAGTCGGGCTTGGAAGGATTTACCTTGAAGGGCCAGGGGGTTAACCCGATATTGAGAAAGTGAGCGGGTTTTTATCGGGCCAGAGATGAATCGATAAGGGCGGGCTCGGATGCCGCACTCAGGCGCCCTTGAGCGTCCATTGATCTGATCTCGAATTGCACTTCACCTTTGAGGGCCCCCTTTGGCTGAAGATCTCCTACGGGATAGCGCGTCTCCGTGGCCGAAACCGAATCGATCTTTTGCCAGTTACTCCAGCCGCCGGTGACGGTCTTGGTGCGCTGATAGATGAGAATGAATCCTCCGGCGCGCACATGCTTTTCCAGCGGTTCAGACCAATTCAACACAGGTGTGGCTGAAGAGTTCTCCGTTTGGCGTGTGACGGTCAGATCCTGGGGATTTGAAGGAGGAGCATCGTCCGTGGTATTGATGTAAAGAGTGAGCGTACAGATTCCGCTGTCGCATCCAACAACTTCAAACCCAATCTTGTCCGGATTGTTGTATAGGTCACTGCCTGGATTGCTCGTCGGTGTGAAGACCGGGTTCCTCTCCGGATCGAATTGATCCCCGCCGTTTCCCGTGAAGAGTGTCGGAGGTGCTTTGCGCAATTCTCCTGTCTGCCAGTCGTACCAATAATGGATTGCCGTCGACTTTTGCGGCGAGCCCTCCCAGCTCCACGGAACGCTCTCGCGCTTTGAGTACCCGTGGACCCGATCCGACTTCCCCCGACGAAAGACCGGAAGATTCCCGGATCCTGCGTAGATATTCGGCAATTGAGCGACGACACTCCAATCGAACCTTCCCTCCGCTGAAACGATCCCAACCCTATCCCCCTCGTCTGACTCTTGATGAAGTACATAAATCCCCTTTGCGTCGGGGACATTGGCATCCGGGACGTCAAAGGATGAGATCCTCTGGTGATTTTCAATCAGATAGTACTCGTTCGGACTTCCGCCGGGAACCCTGATGCGGAGCGCTTCTCCTGTGGTCACATAGTCGTAGAGCCGGACGTTCGTCATCGTCCTCTGCGTGGAGATGTCATCGATGTCGATGAAGTTCATCCAACCGAGTCTGCTTCGCTCGAATGAGTTCATACACCCGCCCGGCGTTCCCCATCCGTCAACAAGCCCCCACGTCCCCAGCTTCGTGTGGAACTCATTTCCCCCGAGGAGCCAATGACCGAATTCATGCCGCGCGTATTGCCAGATGATGCCGGGGCTGAGGTCTCCGCCGAGCGGGTGGATGATCGTGACTCCCGAGCTCGCCCCCCATCGCCCGCTTCCGAGGCCGATCATTCGCTTCCCCCCGTCCACCGTGAATTCCGAATTGCTAAACTTCGTACTTCTGTATCCGAGCGAAGCTTCGCCTCCGGGGACAAGGTCGAGCTGGCGTCGCACATCCAAGGTATCGTTGGAGACATTCCGCCACACCATGAAAATCATGTCGACGATTCCGTCCGGAATGTTGACATGATGATATTCGGAGGGAGAGCAGAATCGCCAATGATCGAACTCGGCAAAATCAACCCTCTCGTCGAGTTTCCTGAGCACTTCTTCCTGAATGTCGGCTCTTGTCCATCCGCTGTCGAGGTAAAAATAGCGGGAGTGGGGAGTAATCACCGAGACCGACTTGCCGGTGATCCTGAAGGTGCCCTGCGACATCTGGTTGAAGTAATCGGTGATGCCTCCCTGAGTCGGGGTGGCGCTCCAAACCGAATCGACGGTGGCGCTCATGTAGAGCGGCGCTTTTCCCTTGGGCCAGTACCGGCTTGCCGGAAGGTAATTGTCGTCGGGAAATTGGACGAAGACAAAGAGGACGTTAAGGTTGCCGGAGGAAGTGATATAGCGTCCGCCGGCAGGATGTGTCGGGGGCAACTGAACAGCAGAGATCTTCGAACGCTGAGCCGTTGAGCGGGATGGAAAAGAGATCAACACCGACAACATAAGCAGAACCGATCCAACAATCCTGAAGATGAATCCGCTCTCGCGGCTGTTGGGAAGGCGATTCAGCCTTCGTGGCGGCGCTTTTTTCTTTTCTGCAAGCACTACAGGTCGTGCCTGGGATAGATGATTCCGCATTCCTTCCTTATCTTGTCGAGCATCCCGATCAGTCGAAGGCTGTCGTTCCAATTCATCAGCGGGCTTTCGCTCTTCCCCGACATGACGCAGCGGGCAACCTCCTCCGCCTCGTACTCGTAACCGTTTCCCCGCATGTTGAAATCAAACCGCTCCTCCCGGCCGTCGCGATAGGTCACTTTCACCGGGCCGGGACAGAACCAGAGATGTTCGAGGTAGATCTTCCCCTTCGTTCCGTGGATCTCTGCCACGACCGGCGGGTCCGCAAGGAAGGAGGAATACATGACGGCGAGGGTGTCGTTCTTATATTTGAATGTATAACTGCAATTGTTGTCGCCCCCCTGCGGGCTCAGCCCTGCCATCGCGGTGAATGCTTCGGGCTCTCCGAGGAGGAGCAGGGTAAGAAAGACATTGTAGATGCCGGTGTCGAGAAGTGTCCCTCCGCAAAGGTCGATGTTGAAATGCCTGTGCTCAGGTCCCCCCTCGGACCTGACAGAGAAGGCGGCGGTAAGAAGTTTCACCTCGCCGATGGCCCCGGAGTCGACAAGCTCCTTCGTCTTGATGATGTTCGGGAGGAAGCGGCTCCAGAATGCTTCCATGAGAAAGAGCTTCATCTCCTTTGCCTTCTCGATCATTCTCAGGGCTTCTTTTTTGTTGACGCCGAACGGCTTCTCGCAGAGGACATGCTTGTGACGATCGAGGGCGAGGAGAGTGTCGTGGAGATGGAGGTTGTGCGGCGTTGCAACATAGATGACATCGACCGACGGATCGCTTACCAGCTCTTCGTAGCTGCCGTAGGCATGGGGGATGTTAAACTCTGCGGCGAACTTCTTTGCGGTGTCGATCTTCCGCGATCCGACCGCATAGATCTCACAATGCTCCGCCACGCGGAGTGCCGTCGTAAACTTGTGCGCAATCCAGCCGGTGCTGAGGATTCCCCATCTGATCTTGTCATGTGCCATAGCTTTGTCCCATGTCGTTGGTGTGAAGAGATGGACGCTGCCTCGTGCGGCCGCATGTGTCTAACGAACGAGCGCCATCTGCCGGACGAAGCTCTTCCCTCCGGCGGAGAGGCGGGCAAAATAGATGCCGCTTGCCAGCCTGTTCCCGTTGAACACTTCTGTATGAACTCCCGCACCCATCCACCCGCTCGTCAAGGTCGCGACGTGTTCGCCGAGGAGGTTGTAAACCTCCAGGCGGACATTGGCTGCTGCAGGAAGCGTGTATCGGATCGTCGTGGAGGGGTTGAAGGGGTTGGGAAAGTTCTGCTCGAGCGCGAAGCCGTTGGGAACAAGCTCCGCCCGACCCGCCACTCCGGAGAGTTGATCTATACCGTCAAGGATCGCCTCGACCGAATCAGAACTGCCGGAGACGATCTCCTCATACGCCCGGTCGAGATTTGCGTAAACCGTTGCGTTTCCTGAATAGGCCACCCGATCCTGGTAGATTCTCAAGGGCCAACTGAGGTTGTCCGGCGTGAATGGGAAGGATGGGTCTATCGACATTCTCATTGACTGAACCGTGTCCAGGTATTGACATCCGAATTCACGGGTCGGCTCGATGATCGTCCCCTCGCCGTAATCGTTCCATGTCACGAGCTGGATGACACCCGGGGAATGAGCCGTCGCCTGTCTCATTGTGGAGGAGATAGTTGCACCATTGTCCGCATCGAGATAGCCGAGGCTCGCGCTGACTCCTGCTTCACTATAAATGTCGTGAAATCCCGGAAAGGCGCTCGTGACAAGATACTGATATCCGGCGGCCTGTTGATAAAAGGAAGTGAGGTAGGAATTCAAGGCATCCTGTGTCAATACTCCGCTCGCATTGGATTTCCACATCGGAGGCCAGGGGAACGCGCCTGCTGCGACGGGAGCGAGACGATTGTCGAGTGTGAAAAGGAGAGGGGATGAGGGGAGGGATGAAAAGAGCGTATCCCAGTCGGCTCCCTGGGTAAAGTACTGGGGGCCAAAGTCGAGGAGGACGGGGTGGCCGCCGATGACAAGATAAGAGCTTGAGTTTGCCCAGTGATCCCAGATGAACTTCATCGCCGCCTTGCCATGGTCATACGCCTGACCGGCAGAGATCAATCCTCCGTCGATCATGTGTTTGATCGTCTGATCCTCGTAGACGATCCCGAACTTCAGTCCGGCCTTCTTCACGGCTGCGAAGATATTCGCTGTGCTTGTGTTGATCGTGCCGTAGTCGTACGCATTATCGCTCCCATACCAATCCACGAGCACGCCATCGATCCCGCTCACTTTCATGAGGAGCGTCTGATACTCGAGAATTGCCGGATCGTCTGAGTCGTACGGTCCGGTCAGAGGATAATAATGCGACGCAATGCTTCTTCGCCCGGACGAATCGATCGTGTTGGGATTGAAATGATCCATCGTCCAGTGCCATCCCCAATAACCATGATAGGAGGGGGTCTGGAACCACGGCATGTAGTGAGCCATGAAAAGCGGGCGCGCAGCGGCCTGCGCGAAAATCGAGCCAAGAGAAAGGAGAATGAGGGGGACGATTGCCGTTGTTCGAAGCAGACGCATTGCTCACGTGTCGTTCAGGAGGAGAACCTAAACACTTCCAACCAATATAGCGCTTTGAATCCGATCAACAAAGAGAGAGGAGGGTGGCGAAGAACGGCGCAGGAGGGTTAACGACCTCGCAATGATCAGTTCCACACTCTTACCGGCAGCACCACCATCGACAGACCGTCGAGCTCCAGGCGGTTCTGGATCGCATAGGCTGTTTCGCTGTGCAGGATGCGCTGGTACCACTTCTGTTTCTGGAAAACCAATTTCCCCGCGAAGAAGACCGCCTGATTGAACTCGTGGGCGATCTCCGTGCAGAGCTTTTCGGCCGCTTCGACCGACTCGGTCCCAACAGACATTCGAGATGCAGCCGTCAATCCGAGGTTCGTCGCGAGCTGGACGTACCTGGCAAGCTCCCCCTTCGCATTCTGTTCAAGCCGTTCCATTTCATCGGCTCCCTTGAAATTCCCCGAGTCCACGACCGCCACGGAGACGAAGATGATCTGTTTGAAGTAGCCCGGGAACTGCTTCATGATGTTGAGAAGGGAATGAATGCCTAGTCCGCTGTAACTTTCGACGAGAAGCACCGCGGTCGGCTTTGTCGGGGCGAGCGACGGCTTTTCGGGGACCGCGACGTTCTTCAACGGAAGGTCGCTGAGAATATCCGAGAGGGACCGGAGCTTGGTCGTCACGAGTCGGTAGTGCCTTTTGATGACGACGCAGAGGAGAATGAGCGCTGACGTGACGACGACGGTCATCCACGCCCCCGCAGAGAATTTCTCGATGATGACGATCGTGAGGATCGAAAGGCAGAGGACGAGCCCGGTGGCGTGGACGGGGAGCGACTTCTTCCATTCCGGATATTTCTTCCTGCCTGTGATCCAAAACTTCACCATGCCGATCTCTGTGAGCGAGAAGGTGATGAAGACGTTGATGGAGTACATCGTCACGAGCGCGTCGATGTTCCCGCCGGTGTAGAGAAGTGTCGCGATCGATGCCCCACCGATGAGCATGATACCGTAGTGCATCGTGAGACGGTCGGAGAGGGAGGCGAAACGGTGCGGAAGCCAGCGGTCGTTCGCCATATTTGCCATGACTCGTGGGCCGTCGATGAACCCGGTCTGCGCCGCAACAAAGAGGAGCGCCGCTTCTGAGACGAGAACGAGGATGACGTACCATTGACCGTAACCGAGTTTCTCCACCATGACAGCGTTGAGAGTCTTCCCCGGCTGCTCGCTGACGTTGAGGAGAAGGTAGACGAGGAGGATCGACCCGGCCGTAATTGCGAGGGAGGTTGCCATGTAGATCATCGTCCGCTTCGCCGTCGGCACGCGCGGCTCCCGCATGATCTGAAGACCGTTCGAGACCGCCTCGATACCGGTGTACGTTCCCGCACCGCGGGAGTATGCCCGTGCCAGGATCATGAACATCCCCCAGAAACCGAGCATCGTGTAGCTCGAATGAAGATTCTCGCCGACCTGTGCCGCAATCGCGGGAGCTTCGCCGAAATGTTGGACAACCGCTCCGACGATGAGGACAAGATGGGCAGCAACGAAGGTGAGAAAGATCGGCACCATCACGGCGATCGATTCTTTCACCCCGCGGAGGTTGAGAATGACGAGGACGATAATTGCCGCTCCTTCGACCGGTACCATCCAACGCTGCCACGAATAGGGAAGGAAGCTGAAGATTTGAGCAGCTCCTGAAGCGACCGAGACGGTGATGGTGAGAACGTAATCGACAAGCAGGGCGGATCCGGAGATAACGCCAAAGCCGGGACCGAGGAGCTTCGTCGCAACGACAAAGCCGCCGCCGCCGCTCGGGAAGTGTTCAATGATGCGGCTGTAGGCGTACGAGATAATGAAGACGGTGATTGCGGTCGCGACAGCGAGGAGGACCGCCAGCTCGGTGTGCCCGGAGAGAGCGCGGAAAGCTTCGTCGGGACCGTACGCCGACGAGCTCAGTCCGTCGGCCCCCAGGCCGACCCAGGCGAGAAACGCGATGAGGGAGATCTTATGAAATAGCCGAGGATCGTGGATATCCCGCGGCTTGCCGATGAGGACTTCCTTGAAATTCTTCAACAACCCACCTTCGTGAGGTGAACGGCCCCGCGTCAGGCGGCACTGATGTTCTGACCTCTCCGCGTCCGTGCTGGAGAAAACGAACCTCGCCCACGACCGGACATTGAAAAGCCTCCGTCATTCCGTTGGCTGGAAATCGAGAGGCTCTCTTTTCCAATGTTTTCCCCGGAGCGGGTCAAAACATGGCAAGGAAATTACTCCAAAAAGGGCTCATTTTCAAGTCGCGCGGATCGAGCGGCGAACCCCCTTTCTCGCAGGCTTCGTGTCTCACGGCCTTTGCTTCAGTCTGACGCCTCGCCTCCCTGTCACCGATCTCCATCGAGTTTTCCGTCCTTGACAATAAGTGATGGAAAACGTATGTTTTAGAGTCGTTTTGTAGGAACGACGGACGAGCTTCTGCCGTATTTCAATCCTCCCTCCGTTTCTGAAGTGCCGTTACTCAGAGTTTTTTTTCGATGTGAACTGGTATACTCTGCAGTTGTCTGAATCGGCGATACCGCCGGCTCCGAATGTGCCCCCGATGAGTCCAAAGAATTGACCACCGCTTTGGAAGTTCCCTTGAACCGGAGTTGCTGACTCCGCCAAAATCTCGAATCAACACAATCCCGCGTCGTAAACCCGCGCACCCTTCTTCGCTTTGACAGCGGTTGAGACGGCGGGCAAGGCATCGACGTTCTCGTCATAGGCTGGATAATGTCGGAAAAGAATCCAAGCGCTCCCTCGGCCGAAGTTCTTCAGGAAGAAGTTCGCCGGCTTCGCCGCGCGGTCGAAGAGCTTTCCATCCTCAACGACATCGCCCGGGCCATCAGCGCCTCTCTCAACTCGGAAGAGATCATGCAGACTCTCATCCGCAAGTCTCTCAAGGCCGTCAATGCCGAGCAGGGAGTCATTACGCTCGTCGAAGCGGAGGAGCGGTCGATGAAAACGCTCATCCGCACGATGGTCTCGTCGGCCGGAGCTCCCGCCTTTCATATGCACCAGGCGCTCATCGGGTGGATGCATCTCAACAAGAAGCCGCTGTCGGTCGATTCGCCGGCGAACGACCCGAGATTCCGCGGCGTCCAGTGGGATGGCAATATCAAAACACTCCTCTGCGTACCGCTCATCGTCAAGTCCGAGCTTCGCGGTGTTCTCACCGTTTACAACAAGAAGGATGGCAACTCCTTCAACGCCGACGACCAGCGCCTCCTCGCGATCATCGCGGCACAGTCGGCCCAGGTTGTCGAAAACGCCCGGCTCATCGAGGAAGAGAAACTCTACATCAAGATGCAGCAGGAGGTGGGTCTCGCGGCGAAGATCCAGGGAGACCTTCTCCCGCGGAACAACCCTGATCTTCCGGGCTACGATATCGCCGCGCGCACGATCTCGGCCCAATCGATCGGCGGAGATTATTACGACTTTATTCCCATGGGAGATGGACGCATGACCCTCTGTCTCGGCGATGTCTCCGGCAAGGGGCTTCCTGCATCCCTCCTCATGGCGAACCTCCAGGCGACGCTCCGGGGCCAGACACTCGTTTCGCCTTCCCCCTCGGAGTGTCTCGTCCGTTCCAACAAGCTCCTCTACGAAAGCACAAGTCCCGAAAAGTTTGCGACCCTTTTCTACGCGATCCTCGATCCGGCCAGCCACACGATCCACTATTCGAACGCGGGACACGACTGGCCGCACCTCATCGCAAAAGACTCGTCCGTGAAGCGCCTGCAAACGGGAGGACTGATGCTCGGTCTCATCCCGGAAGTCGGGTATGAGGATGAAAAGGTGGGACTCGAAGCCGGCGCTCTGCTTGTCATCCAATCGGATGGAATCAGCGAAGCGATGAACAGCAGCGAGGAGCAATTCGGCGAGGAACGGCTCCAATCGGTTCTCCTCCGGGAGCGGGACCGCTCAGCCGCGGAGATCGTCGACGCCGTCGTCAGGGAGGTGCGAAGCCACGCCGGCGCTCATCCCCAATCGGACGACATCACGATCATGGTCGTCAAACGGGTTCAATGAACTACCAATGACCTCACGAAACGCACCCACTCCGGCATTCCCATGTTTTTAAGGATGGTGACACATATCATCCGCGCGGAGGATTCGGAGAAGAACGCCCGGACGTACGCCGGCTCGGTTCTCTCGGGCCTCCGGACGACGAAAGGTTGCGCATTTGCCGCGTTGCTCCAGGAGAGCGCCAACCCGAAACACTGCGTTTCCCTGACGATCTGGACCTCGCGCCAGGCGTCCGTCGTCTACGAAGAGAGCGGTCTCTACGAGAAGCTTGTCGATTCTCTGCGCCCGTTCTTTCTTGAAACGGACGAGTGGAAGCTCGAGCTCTCGGAAGACCTCTCGTTGCAGTACACTCCGGTGCGAACGGAACCCTCGGTGGAAGGGTTCGACGAAACGCTCGTCACCTCCGTGGAATTGTCCGGCCTGAGAGAGAATCCTTTCGCGGCACACATCCTCGCCGTCACCGTTCTACAGGAACAGGTGGGCGAGTTTGAAAAGAAGCTCAGCTCGGATATCGATGAGCGGTACAGGGAAATTAAGGGATTCCTCGAGCTCATCACCGTGCGCCAGGATCGGACCTTTTACGTCATCTCCTTCTGGGACCAGACGGTCGACCTGCAGTCCCCCTCCGGAGTCCGCTTGCTCGACAGGCTCGGAGAGTCGCTCTCCGAGCTTCTTCCTGCCTTCATCCAATGGAAGGTGTCTCACGAACGCGCCGCGCGGTTCTCCGCATCGAGCGAGGATGTTCGCTCGTCGGTATACCGTTGTCTGGCCTCTGAATGGTTTGATCGGTAAGCGGATGAAGAAGGACGGAGATACTGAAGGCAAGGCGTAGGGAGTGAGGACCAAGAAGGGGACCCCCAACGACTAACCATCGGCTTATGACTTCGCGCATTGGACCTTGGACTGCAAACGACGGACTTCGGACCGTTGACCTTAGACTCAGAACTCAATCCGACTAACCAGGAACTTTGAACAGACAATCCGATGATCGGTCAGACGATTTCGCACTATGCAATACTCGAGAAGCTCGGCGAAGGGGGGATGGGGGTTGTCTACAAAGCTCAGGACCTGAAGCTCGACCGCTTCGTGGCGCTTAAATTCCTGCCCCCCCGCATCTCACGCTCTGAACAGGAGCAATCGCGATTCATGCAGGAGGCGAAGTCGGCGTCGGCGCTGAATCATCCGAACGTCTGCACGATTTACGGCATCGACGAGTTCGACGGCCAGCAGTTCATCGAGATGGAGCTGATCGAGGGCGTTACGCTCAGGGAGAAAACCTCCGCCTCGCAGCTCACCATCAAGCAGGTGATCGAGTACGGGGTCCAGATTGCCGAGGCGCTTCAGGAGGCCCACAGCAAGGGGATCGTCCATCGCGATATCAAGTCCGAAAACATCATGGTCACCACGAGGGGGCAGGTGAAGGTGATGGATTTCGGTTTGGCCAAGCTGAAGGGCTCGCTGAAACTCACGAAGACTTCCAGCACCATTGGCACGCTCGCCTATATGGCGCCGGAACAGATCCAGGGTGTCGAAGCGGACACACGTTCCGACGTGTTCTCTTTCGGTGTCGTCCTGTTTGAGATGACGACAGGCAAGACACCGTTTCGCGGAGAGCATGAAGCGGCGATGATGTACTCGATTGTCAACGAAGAACCGGAAGAAGCCACAACTTACCGTCCTGAGACCCCCGCCGAGCTTCTCCACATCATCAGGAAGTCGCTCGAGAAAGATCCCGAAGACCGGTATCAATCGATGTCGGAGATCGTCGTCGACCTCCGCCGTTTGAAGAAGGAATCGACGAGGGTTGTGCGTACCCCGCTGTTCCAGGCTACCGCTCAGAACGAGAGTGCAGCCATCGCTCCGCTCCCTGTGACCACGAAGGAGATTCCTCGCCGGCACCTGGCCCGAACGATCATCATCGGGGCCGGGGCATTGATCCTCCTGCTTGCCATCGTGTTCCTTTCGAGGGATTCTCTTTTCTCCAAATTGGAGAGGGGAAGCGACAAGAAGATCATTGCCGTGATCCCGTTCGAAAACCTCGGGCCAGCCGACAAGGAGTACTTCGTTGACGGTATGACCGATGAAATCACGAGCCGCCTGTCAGGGCTCTCGGGACTGAGTGTCATTGCGCGTTCAAGCGCCGCGCAATACAGGAAGACGACGAAGTCGCTAAAACAGATCGGCGGGGAGCTCGGGGTG
The DNA here is from genome assembly GCA_035505655.1 of Bacteroidota bacterium. Taxonomy (GTDB): domain Bacteria; phylum Bacteroidota; class Ignavibacteria; order UBA10030; family UBA8401; genus JAGVPT01. Next base: position 9,176 of record DATJQP010000091.1, on the reverse strand, counting down.
ATTTACATTCTCCAGGGAACCGTTCGCTGGGAGGAATCTGAAGGGGAAACGCACGTTCGCGTGAACCCAACCCTCATCAAGGTGGACGACGGGACGCAGACATGGTCGGGATCGATGGAGTCGGTTCTCTCGAGTGCGTTCAAGCTTCAGTCCGACATCGCCGGCAGGGTGGCCAACGCGCTCGACGTTGCCCTCGCGAAGACCGAGAAGGCGTCGCTGGAAACTACCCTGACGGAAAGCTCCGAGGCCTACGACTACTACCTGCAGGCGATTCAGTACGGGAACCGGTCCGTCTCCCGGTCCGATTTTGAGATTGCTATTCGCCTCTTCGAGCGGGCCATCCATGCCGACCCCGCATTTGCTGCGGCCTATGCGAAACTCTCGATCGTTCACTCCAATATGTACTGGTTCTTCTACGACAGGACCGCAGACCGGATCGAAAAAGCGCGCGCCGCCGCAGAGAGAGCGACTGCCCTCGCGCCGGAGCTTTCCGAAGCGCACGAGGCGATGGGATGGTATTACTACCACACGAAGCTCGACTACAAAAACTCTCTCGATGAATTCTCGCTGGCGCTGAAATACCGTCCGAACAACTCGGACGTCAATTATGGAATCGCCGCGGTTCTGCGACGTCAGGGCGATATGGCGGGTTCCATAGAGTCGTTCAAGAAGGCAATCATGGGCAATCCGAGGGCGGCGGACCTCGTGCGTCAGTTGGGCGAGACTCAGATGCTCCTGCGGGATTACGAAGAGGCCGACCGGAGCTTCATGAACTCGTTGGAACTTGCTCCCGACGTCAGCGCGGTCTACTGGGAACGCGCGAAGAATGGAATCCTCTGGAAGGGAGACCTTGTCATGGCTCGACGCCTTATGGAGGACTGCAGCCGTGAGGCGAAGGACAACGGTTCCGAATACTACCTCGCTGACATGATGTACGAGATCGATGTTCTCGGAGGGGAATACGAAGCGGCGAAGAAAACCCTTGATCATGAACCAGCGTACCTGGTCGTCCACGATCAGTTCGAATTTATCCCCAAACCGCTTCTGAGGGCTCAGCTTGAACAGCTCATGGGGAACCGGGCGGAGGCGACAACGTGGTACGACAGCGCCCGGGTCTTTCTGGAACGGCAGGCAAGGGAGCATCCCGAAGATGAGCGGGTCGCGAGCTCGCTCGGCAAAGCGTACGCGGGACTCGGCCGGAAAGATGATGCGATCCGGGAAGGAAAGCGGGGACTGGCGCTCCTCCCCGTCGAACGGGAAGCCTGGCGCGGTTCGGCGCGCCTGACTGACCTGGCGATGATCTACGCCACCACGGGCGAACAAGACGCCGCAGTTGACGCGCTCCGCCGGCTACTCTCGATCCCGTGTGAACTTTCGCCAACGATGATTAAACTCGATCCGCGGTGGACGCCCTTACGGGAGAACAAGCGATTTCAGGAAGTGATAAACGCTTCCCTTTAACAACTTCAAAGGATGGGTGAGAAGGATGGTCGGTCAAACAATATCGCATTATTCCATCGTGGAAAAGCTGGGCGAGGGAGGGATGGGGGTCGTCTACAAAGCCAAAGACCTGAAGCTCGACAGGATGGTCGCCATCAAGATGCTGCCGCTCCATCTCTCCGCATCTCCGGAGAGCAAGGCGCGCTTTCTCCAGGAAGCAAAGGCGACAGCGGCGCTGAACCATCCGAACATCCTCAATGTCTACGAAATCGATGAGGGGGAAGATGGGATGTTCCTCGTCATGGAGTACCTTGAAGGATCGACGTTGAAAAGGTATCTCCTGGACCTCGGATCCGGTACCGGGGTCGATGTCCACAAGGCGATCGGCTGGGCCTCTCAGATCGCCGACGGATTGAGGGCGGCGCACGGGAAGAACATCGTCCATCGGGACATCAAACCAGAAAATGTGATGCTGACGAAGGAGGGGAAACTGAAGATCATGGACTTCGGCATCGCGAAGCTCCGGAGCAGCTCGGGCCTCACGAGGACGGGGACCTCGCTCGGGACCCTCTCCTATATGGCTCCCGAACAAGCCCAGGGTGAACCGGCCGACCAGCGTTCGGACATCTGGTCGCTCGGAGTCGTCCTCTACGAGCTCCTCACCGCCGATCTCCCCTTCAAGTCGGAGCACGAGGCAGGTCTCCTCTACCTCATCGTCAATGAGGATCCCCCGGTTCCTAGCCTCATGGACCGGAAGATCCCGCACCAGGTCGACACCCTTGTTGGAAGGATGCTCGCCAAGGACAGGACCAAGCGTTTCCAGTCGATGGAGGAGGTCCTTGCGGCGTTCCGGGAGACGCTCAAGGCAATCGATGCCGCGGCCGCAACCCCCCAGACGAAGGCGATCGCCGTTCTGCCGTTCGGCAACATTAGCCCCGACAAAGAGAGCGACTACTTCAGCGACGGGCTCACCGAGGAGCTTATCATCAACCTCTCACGCCTGAAAGACATCCGCGTGGTGCCGAGGACCACCTCCATGCTCTACAAAGGGACGCAAAAGGACGCGAAAACGATCGGCCGGGAGATTGGAACCCGCTACATCCTCGCGGGGAGCGTGCGGAAATTCCAGGACAACCTTCGTATCGCCGTCGAGCTCGTCGACGTCGACGCCGATGCCCAACTTTGGGCGGAGACCTATAAGGGAAAGCTCGAGGACGTCTTCGACATCCAGGAGAAAGTGTCGAAGCAGATCGTCGATGCGCTCATGGTCCGTCTCACGCCGAAGGAGCAAGTCGTCCTCACGAAGCGTCCGACTCTCAACGCGCAGGCGTTCGACTGCAACCTGAGAGCCCGGGAATCGCTCTACCGCTTCACGAAGAACGGTGTCCAGACCGCCGTCGAGCTTTTTCAGAAAGCGATAGAGCTGGACATCCGGTATGCCGATGCGTATGCCGGGATGAGCGAGGCCTACGCCCATCTCTACCAGCAATTCGACCGGAACGAAATATGGCTCGACAAGGCGCTCGAAGCCGGTCTCAAGGCGCTCATGTATGACCCCTCGCTTTCGGAGGCGTATTCCGCGCTTGGCCTCGTCTACCTCCACAAAAGGTCGCACGAAGAAGCCCTCGAAGCGAGCCGGAAGGCGATCGAGTTTAACCCGGCCAATCATACCGCGTACTGGATTCTCGGCCGGGCCTACGTGACGACCGACCGGATACGGGAGGCGGTTGAGCTTTTTATCAAGGTTGTCGAGCTCAACACCGATTTCTATGCGGCCTACGGTGACCTCGTCCTTTGCTACACTCGCCTCGAGGAACCGGCGAACGTGAAGAAATGGCTCGAAGCGTCGATGACGATGTTCCCGAGATACATTTCCCTCCATCCGGACGACGCACGTGCCCACATCTTCTTCGCCCTCGCGCTCGTGAGGAGCAACCGTCTTGAGGAAGCAAAAGTGAAGGCGGCACGGGCAATCGAGCTGAGCCCCAACGACCCGCTCATGTTTTACAACGCGGCCTGTTTTTACGCCAACATCGGCGACAAGCCGGCGGCGCTCCAGACCTTAAAGAAGGCCCTCACCGCCGGGTACGGATTCCACGAATGGACGAAGCGGGACCCCGACCTCGACAGCATCCGGAACGAGCCGGAGTATCTCGAGATGATGAAGGGAAAATGACCGGCGACTGACCCTACCATGAAGCTCGCGATCATCTCGGACATCCACGGCAACCTCGAAGGTCTCATGAAGGCACTCTCGATCATCGACGAGCGGCGCGTCGATGAGATCGTGTGCCTCGGCGATGTCGTCGGTTATGGGGCGAACCCGAACGAGTGTCTCGACCTTGTGCGGAAGCGTTGCTCTGTCGTTATCAAAGGGAACCACGACGAAGCGGCGCTCGATCCCCAGGGACCGCACGATTTCAACCCGATCGCGCAGCGTGCGATCGACTGGACCGGGCGCACCCTCAGCGCGGCAAATAAGGTGTACCTCGGCGAGCGGCCGATGGTGTGGCGGAGCGAAGGAATCCTCTTCGTCCATGCTTCCCCCCGTATGCCCGAGCTCTGGAACTACATCGTCAGCACCGACGATGCGCTCGACGCCCTGCGGGCATTCGAAGAGAGGATCTGTTTCATCGGCCACACGCACCTCCCCGGCATCTTCTCGCTCGCGGGGCGTTCCCGCTCCGTGGCGAAGGAAGAACGCTTCCTTGTCAATGTCGGGAGCGTGGGGCAGCCGAGGGATGGGAACCCGATGCTCGCGTTCGGCATTTTCGATTCGGATGCATGGAGCTACGAGCTCGTCCGGTCGGAGTACGACATCCACAAGGCAACGGAGAAAATTATCGCCGCGGGCCTCCCTGAGGAACTCGGCTATCGTCTGATGTATGGAATGTGACGTGAAGAGGAACCGGAAGGAATCTCCCGCGCACCGCCTCTCCCCCTCAACTCATTGCTGCAGAGCCCTGTAGCGGAAGAACTCCCCCTTTGCCTTCATCAGCTCCTCGTGCGTTCCAGATTCGACGAAGGCGCCATTCTTCAGGACGACGATGCGTTGTGCATTCCGGATCGTCGAGAGGCGGTGGGCGACGATGAAGGTCGTGCGCCCTGCGATGAGACGCTGGAGCGCCTCCTGGATGAGCGATTCCGAGACGACGTCGAGCGATGACGTTGCCTCGTCGAGGATGATAACCCGCGGATCTCGCGCGAAGGCCCGTGCGATGGAGATTCTCTGCCGCTGCCCACCGGAGAGGCGTGTTCCCATCTCGCCGAGGTTTGTGTCGATGCCGTGAGGCATCTTCGCGACGAACTCGGAGGAGTTGGCCATTTCGAGGACCTGCCACAGTCGTTCGTCGCTCATTGTGTCGATCCCGTAAGCAACATTCTCCCGGATCGACCCGCTGAAGAGGAGAGTTGTCTGCGGGACGACGGCAAGGAATCGCCGGTACTGTCGAAGGTCGAGCCCGTTCATCTCGCGCCCGTCGAGGAGAATGCGCCCTTTCGTCGGCCTCCGGAAGCCGATGACGAGGCTCATGAGCGTCGATTTCCCCGAGCCCGACTCTCCCACGAAGGCGACCGATTCACCCGGCGCGATCTCCAGAGAGATGTCCTTCAGCGCGGGCTCCGATGAACCCGGATATGTGTAGCTGACCTTGTCGAAAGTGAAGTGCCCGGCGACGGATGGGACGCTCAGCTTGCCTGCGTTGCGTTCAATATCGGGAGACTCGAGAACCTCCGCGATCGAGCGGATCGACTCGAACCCGCGGGCGAGCTCCGGATACGAGTTGAGGATCATGTTCACCGCTCCGACGATCATCGCAAAGAAACTCTGGAAAAGGACCACCTCGCCGACGGTGATCGTCTTTTTAAAGGCGAGAAACGCCGTGAACATGAGGCAAACAAGCATGACCGCCTGGAAGGAGGTCCACGAACTCGCTCCGAAAATCGCGCCGATCATCTCGAGACGGATTCCCTTCTCCTTCACCTTCTCAAGCCGCGAATTCATTTTCGACACCTCGACCTCCTCCACGCCGTGTGCCCGGGTGATCGGAATCATCTGAATCATTTCGATGACGTTCGCCGAGAGAGATTCGATCTCGCTCCGGTACTCCTTGTTCCTCGCCGTCATCTTCTTCGAAAAGAAGAAGACGAGGCTCGACGACACGGGCACCGAGACAAGGTAAAAAAGGGCGACGATCGGCTGCTTGAAGACGGTGAAGGAGAACGCGAAAATGATTGTGAGGATGGCAGGGAAGACGGTATTCATAAGGTTCCGCGAGAGAATCTCAAGTGTCTCGACGTCGCGGAGCACCTTGGTCTGGAGCTTTCCCGACTGGTAGCTATCGTGGAATGAAATGGAGAGTTCCTGAAGACGCGTGATGATCGACGAGCGGAGGTTCCGCTGCATCGTGTTCACCGCGCTGCTGAAGACGCGGACGAAAAGCGTGTGGGTGGGGATGTTCTGGATGATAATGAGGAAGAAGACTCCGCCGACGATCCAGAGGTCGGTCGTAGAGAAGCGCGACGTGTCGCTGATGATGTTGATGATCCGGGCGATGACGACGGGGAGAATCCAGACGGGGGAATGCTTGATCGCAAAGAGGACAATGGAAGCGACCAGCTTTCCGTATTCCCCCTTGTAGATCCGGAGGAGGTTCCGGAAGGGGTGATCGTGCGAGAATTCCAACTGTGCGAGGGTTCGTTCCGTCATTATGGACTCATCTCAACCGGCGTTCTGTTTGGTGAGGGAGTGCCGGGGTTCTGGTGGCCAGGGAGGGGGCTCTGGGAACCGTCCGCAATCCGATCGTCATATCACGAAGCGGCTATTGAGCCTGCTCGTGATGGCAGTACAAGGCCCGAATGCTTCGGCCGGGCATTCAATATCCCTCCGGCATCCTTCATGTCTCCATCAGAGTATGGATTCCCGCTAGGAGCACGCGGGAATGACATGCTGGGGTGGGGAAGCTTCCACATGCAGCAGACAATCCGCTTTGCGTCGACGATTGGGTAGGGTGTCCGAGATAATTGCGCATCCGTCCTCAACTCGTCGTGTCACGAAGCGCCCACCCAGATCTTGTCCTTCTGGTTCCTCTCACCCTCTTTACTGTTCCTGTGGTCTGTCTCCTCGCCATAAACTCTTGCCGCAGACTTCATCCCCTCTGGTAACTCTCTTCCTCTTTGCTGTCTCCTGTATTCCGTATTCTGTCTGCTTGTTTTAAGGATATGAATCGGCGGGAACAAAATCCAGACCATGACGATGGCGGGGTGAGTCGGAGGGGCGGGATGCCTCAGGCCTCGTCCTTCGGTGGAAAAACGTCGGGGTAGAGGAGTTTCGCGCAATCGGGGCAAAGGCCGTGGGAGAACTTTGCCTCCGAGTGCTGCTGGATGTATCCCTCAAGGAGGTCCCAGTATCCCTTGTCGTTGCGGATTTTCTTGCAGTTGGAGCAGATCGGGATGAGGCCGCCGAGCACCTTGATGTTTGCCATCGCCTCCTGGATGCGGGCCTCAAGCTCCCGCTCATGACGGACAAGACTGAGAACACGAATCTGGTACAATGCCAGCCCAAAGGCAATGACGGTGAGGACCAGAAGTGCCGCGAACCAATAGGTCTGGTAGAAGTACGGTCTGATGCTGAACGAGAAGCTCGCTCCCTCTTCGTTCCAGATTCCGTCGTTGTTGGATGCCATGACCCGGAATCGGAACCCGCGGGCGGGCAGGCCGTTATAGTAGGCTACCCGGCGCGTTCCCGCATCGATCCACTCCTTGTCATATCCCTCAAGTTTGTACCTGAAATGGACTCTCTCCGGGACAAGATAGCTCAGGGCCGTGTAATGGATTTCGAGCTTGTCGGTGCCCGGTGGGAGCGTGGCATCCCCGCCGGATGCCACCGGCTGCTGGTCTGCACTGACTTGTTCGATGAACACCGGTGGCTTCTTCTGGTTCCAGCGGAAGGCCCTCGGATCGATCCGAACGGCTCCCCGTTTTGTCGCAAACCAGACATCTCCGTTCATTGCCTTCCACCCTGCCGGCTGCCATGTGCCGAAACACTCGTTCGTCTTCAGGCCATCCTCGGTCGTGTAAATCTTCGAGTGGATTTTTTCCGCCTTCCCCTCCGCGTACTCGATGAGCTCCTTCCGATTCACGTACCCGATGCCGTTCGGACTGCCGAGCCACAACCCTCCTTCGTTGTCACCGACAATCGAGTAAATCTCGTCGGCGAAAAGCCCGACCTCGGTAGTGTACTTCGTGAACCTGCCGTCTCTGAATCGGGAGAGTCCTCCCTGCGGAGAGCTGACCCACAGGTTTCCCTCCCCGTCGTCATAAATCGAGCTGACCCAGTTGCCGGCCATGCCCTCCGCCATCGTGTACCGCTTCGTCTGGCCATCCTCGATACGGACGAGCGAATCACCGGTTCCAATCCACATGACGCCGTTCTTTGCTGGGTAAAAGCAGGAGACGAATCCCGTGAACGGATATTCATGCCCTCCGACAAGAAACGGCGACAACTTGCCGTGTTTGAATCGATAGATTCCGTACCGGTCCGCATGGAAGATGATGCTCGTGTCGTCCTCGGAAATCGCGGAAATCCAGGTCGGAGGTATCCCGTTCGCGGCGCCAAACCGGACGGTCCGTCCCCCCTTGATATTATTGAGCACTCCCGTCTGGCCGATCCAGAGGCTTCCGTCTTTCGCCGCATAGGCGGGTCCGACGGACATATCAATCCTCGTGAACCTTTCGTCTCTCAGCCTGGTAATGCTGGAACCCTGATCGCTGAGAAAGTACAATGAGCGGTCGGAAGTCTCGATGACGCTCGAGAGGTAATCGCTCGCAAGCCCGTCGTACGAAGAGAGGGTGGTGACGGAGACATCCTCGAACTGATTCAGTCCGTCCGCGGTGCAAACCCAGACGCTCCCCTCGTTATCCTCGGAGATCGAGACCACCTGGGGATCCGTCAGGCCGTCGCTCTTCAGGAAGCTCGACCAGCGTCCTCGCGAGAAGCGATCGAGGCCCCCTTTGTTCGTCCCGAACCAGAGGTTCCCGTCTTTGTCCTCGAGAGCCGACATCACATGGTTGTCCGAGAGGCCGTCGCCGGTGCGTAGCACCTTCATCGAGCCTTGGTTCCAGCGCACCAGGCCGTCGGCGGTGCCGATCCAAACGATCCCTCGCCGATCGACGTAGACAAAGCTCGTAGAATTGTCCGGGAGCCCCTCCGAAGTCGTGAGACTCACAATGTCCGATTGTTGACGGTCCTCCACAACCCTGACGCCGCGATGCGTGCCGAGCCATATTTTTCCCCTGTCGTCCTGAGCGACGCTGAGAATATAGTTGGTGTTGAGGGAGACGGGGAGAAATTTGCCGTCGGAGAAGATGTACGCCCCGTTCGAAGTCCCGATCCAGAGATTGCCGGAACGAGCTTCGAAAAGGCTGAGCACCTGGGTCTCCTTAAAGCCTTCTTTCAGGCCGTACCGCATCACTTTCCCCTCCCTGATCCGGCGAAGACCGTTGTACCCTGTGCCGACCCAGAGGCTCCCGTCTCTCGTCTCGAGCAGCGTGGAGATCACCTCATTCTTCTTTCCGGCGAGAGTGTCGAGGTTGATCTTCGTGAAATTGACGCCGTCGAAGCGGAAGAGTCCCGCGGATGTCCCGGCCCAGAGATATCCGTCCCGGGTCTGGATGACAGTGTTCGCGGTGTTTGCCGGAAGTCCGTTCTTTCTCAGCCAGATGTTTTGACCGTACTG
>DATJQP010000090.1:0-13912 GCA_035505655.1 Bacteroidota bacterium | reverse complement strand
GACTCATAGAAGTTGTGATACAACGGATAGAGCTCGCCGAAGAAAAGGACGCCGATCATCCCTCCTCCGACGAAGAACATGCCGTCGACCTTCCCGATGGCCGCGGCACAGACGCTGGTCCCCGGGCAATATCCTCCCACGATGAAACCGACTCCCATGATCGCCCCTCCGACAATTGCCGGCCAGAGCCAGGTCGGGTTGACATAGATGGCCTCCGTGTCGAGGAGGCCGAAATAGCCGAGGATGAGAATGCCGCTCATCGCGGTCACCGCGGCGGTGAAGAAAACCCGGAGGACGGTGAAATCGTAGCCGTAAAAGACTCCGGCGAGTCTCCGCGACGATGAAAATCCGGCCTGCTCGAGGACGAAGCCGAATCCTATTCCAAGGATCAGCGCAACGACGAGGTTCAACTGATCGGAGATGATGTCTGGTACGAACGGTCCCATGGATTCACCCTTAAGATTCTGTCAGAGCCAAAGTTTTCTGCCGAAGTAGGCGACGGCATAACCCGTTCCGAAAATCGCAAGCATGGTCACGAAGCCTGCCGTCGAAAGCACCGCCATGCCGCTCAAGGCCGCGCCGCTTGTGCAGCCCCGTGCAAACTGCGCTCCCGCACCGAAGAGTGCTCCGCCGACAGCCGCGAAGAACCAGCGGGCCGGCTTGCTCACCCGCGGTCCCGACTCCGTCACGACTTTGAGGCGGTCTGAGACAAGCCCGGAAAGAAATCCGCCGATGAGGACTCCGGCGACTTCGAAGACGAGCCACGTTTTCAGAGGGCTCTCTTTTCCGGGTCCGACATACGTTCCGTAGAATGCGGAATTCTCGGCGTGGGCCGGAGCAACACCGTCGACCGCCGTCACCACGACACTCTTGATAGCTCCGCTCGCACCAAGACCGCGCCCGGTGATGAAAACGGTCGTGAGCAAGACAAGGCCGAGAAAGAATCCGGCCAGATAGGGGTTCATATACTTTGTGTTCATACAGTTGCCTCGCCTGTTTCGGGAGTGGGAAGAGGTGCGTCCTTCTTTTCATCCTCGTCGGAAAGCTCCTCGTACCCCGTGATCATTGCTTTGAGGTTCGAAGTGACGGTGTTGCCTGTGGTGATCAGATAGAGGTGTGCGATGAAGAATGCGACCAGGAGGAATGCTCCGATCGTATGAAGGATCGCGATCACCCGTAGTCCGCTGATGTTCAGGCTCAGCACTTCGTATCGCTGGGGATAGCGGTAGAACATCGTCAGAAGCCCCGTCAGGACCATCACCGGGATGACGAGAACTTTTAGTCCGGCATAGACGAGCTTCTGGAGCGGATTGAGTTTGCTGAGGACCGTTTTCCTGGTCGGGTGGGGGGCATTTCGGAAGATCCCGAAAATGTAGTACTCGGCCTGTGCCCGGAGATTTTTCTTCGTCGGCAAGTATTGGCGCCATTCTCCGGTCGTGAAATGCCAGAAGATCGCGAAGGCAATAAGAATGAGGAAGGCGGTCGCCGCCATGTTATGATAGCGGACCGCCTGATCATATCCGAAGAACCGGAGCGAACCGTGAATCTCAAACCCCGTGAGGCCGAGGAAGATGATGAGCGCCGCCTGCGTCCAGTGCCAGAATCGTTCAAACCGGCGGTAGACATATTCCTTCTTCATGTTACTTCGACTCCTTTCTCTTGCGGCGTGTGGCGATGCGCGCACCACCGTGGAGGATGACCCCCGCGAGCGTCAGTGCGACGATTCCGGTTCCCATCCACTCCACCGTGGGATCGTAGTCACGCCCGGGGATATAAAAGCCTCCGAGTTTCGCAAGCCGGCCGTTTTCGCGGGTATGGCACTCGGTGCATTTCACCGCTTCTTCTTTCGGGGATACCATATGGTTGACAGGCCAGTACATCTCGGTCTCCGCGAACCCATACTTGCCACTGTACGGCAGGTTGACGAGCTTCATTCCCTCCTCCGCGGCCCGTTGCCAGTTGAACTCCTTCCAGTATCCTCCATCCCCGGGGCGATTCGAGACCGTTTTCGGCTGGATGAGGTACTTATACTGAGTGTCGTAGATCTGGTTGGCCCGATGGATCTTTACCGGATAGATCTTCGCGTCGGGGTCGTCATATCCTCCGAAGAGTTCATTGAGCTTGAGCGGCTTCGACGGGTCGAATGTATCTCCGACGAGGTAGTGTGTGGCGGTACCGTTGAACCATACGTATTCGGGCTTCAACTGCCGGCCCCAGATGAACGAGCCTTTGATCGACATGTAGACGTCCGTCCCCGCCGAATCGGTTTCTTCGAACGGCTCACCGTTCCGCAGCCTTCCCGCGGTCGACCAATCCCAATGGAGCTTCGTTGGATTGACCTTGGCGTAGGTTGGAATGTGACACGTCTGGCACGCCACTTTGAGGGTGTGCTTGTTGAGGAGATCGTCGCTGTGAGGCATGGACGTATGGCATCGTTCGCATTCGACCCGGTTGCGGTTCATCGAGGAGACCGAATACATCTTTCCGAGCATCTGGTGCTTCTCCGCGGTATGGCAGTCGACGCACTGCATGTCCTCTCCATCCGATGCCATATGGACGTCGACCTCGCGTGTCGGGTCAAAGAGAGCCTTGTCGAGGTCCCCATGCTTCACGTTGTTTCCACCTCCGCCGAAGAAGTGACAGGTGCCGCAGTCTGTCCGTTCGGGTTTTCCGACATGCCGGGCAACCTCGCTGAGGTTCACAGAGGTATCGGGCATCCCGGCTCCGCCGACGGCCTTCGTATAGGTCGCGGTGTTGTCATGGCAGGCGAGGCAATCGACGTTGAGCGAGTCGTTGAAGTTGAACTTCGCGTCCGCGTAGCCGTACCCGATGTGGCACTTGTTGCAACTTTGCTCGTTCCCGGTGATACCGATGCAAAAGTTGTTGAGGACATTCTTCTTGCCGAGGGGACGAATTCCCTTGCCGGCAATGTACTCGGTACGCTCCCAGTTCCAGTGAGTCGAGTGCATCACCTCCGCGGCGCGTCCGTTATGGCACGAAATGCAAGCCGCGGTGACTTCCTGCGGCCGCTTGAATTTCTTTTTCAGCTGGGGGAATATCGAGTGATCGACCGACGGCTTGATCTTGCGGGCGTAAAGTTCCTTGAGCCTTTCTTCCGGGGTGATGTCCGAGCTGTTCTTGTGTAACGCGATTGACATCAATCCGAAAAGGGCCCCGGCGAAAACGAGAGCGGCGACAATCCTTTTCATAGATTAGATTCCTTGTTGCGTAGCGGTCTGAACGAAGGGTGTTGAGGTCTTGTGTACCAGGGATTTGATCTTGTCGCAGTCCCCCGATTGCTGGTAGACGAAGCAATCACGGCAATCGCGGCCGGCGCATGCGTTCTCCTCGTGCTTGTAGGTCCAGCAGCCGGCGTCCGACCGATGATAGGCCGGACAAGCGCGGCGTTGTTCCTCGGAACATCTGACGTGTTCCCAACAAGGGACGAACGACTGGATGCGGCGAATACCTTCAATCGAAATCTTGTGCTCGTTGATTGCGGTGCGAATGCATTGGAGTCGTTCGATATCGGAGTCTGAATAGAGGCGTTGATTCCCTTCGCCCTTGGCGACGAGAATCAGCCCGCGTCGTTCGTAGAGGCGGATCGTTTCGACCGAGACTCCCAGGCGACGGGCTACTCTCCCTATTGAATAACCTGGCTCGTTTTTTGTCTCTGAGGTCATAGTTGTATTTATAAATACAAGCCGAATGCCAAAGAAATTGGTGGTTTTGGAGGGTTTTGAGTTGGGAGGGAAGGCTCTATTCTCAGACTTGGGAAACAAAATCTTGAAATTTCGGAATGGCCGGCTTAATATTGTACGATCACACCCCGGGTGATGAAATGACAAGTCTCGCTGAACCGAGAGAACATGAAACCGATTTGGTGCGGAGGGCACGGGAGGGAGACAAAGGTGCATTCTCGGCTCTGGTCAAGCGGTATGAATCGACGGTCTACGGGTTCGCGTTCAAAGTGTGCAGGAATCAGGAACAGGCCGCCGAGACGCTCCAGGACACGTTTGTCAACGTCTATCGCAAGCTCGACCAGTTCGACGGTCGTGCAAAGTTCTCGACATGGCTCTATCAGATCGTCACGAACAACTGCCTGATGAAGAGGCGGAAGCGGAAGATCGAGGAGGCAGCTCTATCGCTCGATGCGGAAGATGAAGGGAAGGGGAGAAGTGATTCCGATGGAGTAGACCCTCATCAGGCACTCGTCGCCATCAAGACGACACCACAGGATGAATTCGTCAACAAAGAGCTTCGCGAGATGCTCGACGAAGCGATTCTCCGCCTGCCGATGGACCAGCGGATCGTCTTCATCCTGCGGGATGTCGAGGGACGATCGTCGGAGGAAGCGGCAAAGATCCTGAAGCTCAGCGTTCCGGCGGTCAAATCACGACTTCGCAGAGCCCGGGTTTTTCTCAGGGAACAACTTCAGGAGTACGTAGAGGTATGAAAAAGAAGACCGAACATACCGTGAGGTGCGAAGAAGTGGCAAAGATCATTTGCGAGCGGCTGGATGAACAACTCAACTCGCGGAAATGCAAGGCGATCAGGAAACACCTTGAGACCTGCGTCGATTGTTCACGGGAGCTCGAGAACATGAAGAAAGTCGTTGCACTCTACCGCAGGGAAGCGGTCCCGCGTTTAACTCCGTCGATCGAAAAGAGGCTCTTTTCCGTTCTGAACCTCGACCGGTAGGGCCGATCCGGCTAGTACCCCGGCATATCGTACAATCCCCCCGCGTTCACCACATCTGTGAATCCCGCCGACTTGAGCATCCTCGCCGCAAAGGCGCTTCGAGCCCCGGTAGCACAATAGAGGATGATCGGTTCTCCCTTCCCTCCAAGCTCGCTCAGCCTCCGACTGATCTGATCTATCGGGATATTTACAGCATTCGGGAAATGCTCTTCGGAGAATTCTTCTTTAGTCCTGACATCGATGACCTTTGCACCTGCTTTGATCTTGCTTTCCAAGCTTGACATCTTGATCGATCTCCTTATTAATCCAATGATGCATGAAAACACCAGCCGTCAGTCCACCGTGCCGCGAGATATCCGCCGGCAATATTGAACACCCGATTCCATCCATTCGCTTTGAGAATCTGCAGCGTTGTATGCCCTAGAAACCCATCCTTGCTGAGGATGTAGAGTGACTTGTCTTTTGGAATCTCATCGAGCCTGTCCCGCACTTCGTCGGCTGGGATGTGAAGTGCATCCTGCAACGGCGCCCTGGACATCTCGCCGAATGTTCTCACGTCGAGGGCAAGCGCGCCGCCCCTGTGGATCTCCTCCAGGGTCTCCGCCGGAGTCTTCGACGGGCTGTAACCTGAGATATTGTTGAGTCCGACAAATGCGGCAAGGTTGACCGGATCATTCGCGCTATTATAGGGAGGCGCATAGGCGAGATCCAATTCCGCAAGGTCATTCAGTGTCATCTTCCCATGAAGGGCGGTGGCGAGGACGTCAATCCGTTTCTCCGCGCCGTTCTTGCCGTAGGCTTCTCCTCCAAGCAATCGGGAGCTCTTCTTATCGTAGACGATTTTCAGTGCCAGCGGCGTGGCGCCCGGGTAATATGTCGCGTGATGATCCTTGAAAACGTAGGCAACTCCTACCTCGAAGCCGGCTTCACGGGCTCCCTTTTCCGAGAGACCGGTCGATGCGGCGGTTGAATCGAAGAGCTTGACGACGGAGGTTCCCAAAGCTCCGTCGTACGGCATCCGCCCCCCGAGCATGTTCGTTGCCGCGATCCTTCCCTGGCGATTGGCCGGTCCCGCGAGCGGTATCCGGACCTTTTTGCCGTGAACCTTGTGGGCGATTTCGATCATGTCCCCCGCAGCGTAGATGTCCGGATCGCTTGTCCGCATCGTACCGTCCACGACGAGACCGCCGGTCCCGCCGATCGTCAGCCCGGCCGCTTTAGCAAGCGTCAATTCGGGTCGGACGCCGACAGAGAGAAGAACCATTCCGGCCTCGATCGACGACCCGTCGGTGAGCTCGACCGATGAATGCCTGATCCCCTTCACGCCGACTCCTGTCCGGACCTCGATGCCGTGGCTTTCCAGCCCGTCTTTGATCATGGCACCGAACTCCGGATCCATGGTGATCATGACTTGCGGCGAAAGCTCGACAATGGTGACCCGGATGCCGCGCGCGTGGAGCGCTTCTGCCATTTCGAGACCGATGAACCCTCCTCCCGCAATGACCGCGCGGGAAGGCTTATTCTCCTTGATGTAGCTCAGGATCCGGTCCATGTCAGGGATCGTCCAAATCCTGAAGACATGCTTTCCATCCACTCCGGGGAGAGGAGGCGTAACCGGCGCCCCGCCCTGGGCCAGAAGCAATTTGTCGTATCCGATCTCCGTTTCCCCCTCGGGTCCCCGGGCAGTGACGATCTTCGCCGAACGATTGATTTCAACGGCTTCGGTATTCAGCTTCACGTCGACTCTGTAACGGCTGAAGAATCCTTCCTTCGTCTGCAGCAACAAGCTCGACCGTCGGGTGATCTCTCCGCCGATGAAGTATGGCAGACCGCAGTTGGCGAAGCTGACGTACGGTCCTTTCTCGAGGATCGTGATCTCTGCCGACTCGTCGAGACGGCGGAGTCGCGCTGCGGCGGTCGCGCCGGCGGCAACCCCTCCGATAATGAGCATTCTCTTCCGATGTTCAGTCACAATCATGAACTCCGTTCTGACAGAGATATATTAAGACGGCTGCCCGGTCGGCTGGGCGTTCGACAGGAGCACCGCGTCGATGATCCGGGTCAGCTCTTTTTTCGGTAATGCGCCGACCGCCATCCTCGGCTCGCTTCCGAGCGGGATGAAGAGGAGAGATGGAATACTCTGGATGCCGAACATGCCGGCCAGCTCCTGTTCCTCCTCCGTGTTCACCTTATAGAAGGCCACCTTCCCGGCATACTCTTTGGACAGTTCATCGATGACCGGTCCGACGATCCGGCAGGGACCGCACCAGGGAGCCCAGAAATCGACAAGGGCCGGAAGGTTTCCAGCATAGTTCCACTCCTTGTTCCTCTCGTAGTCGAAAACCTTTTCCCGAAAGGTCTCCTTGTTCAGTTGCTCGGACATGACATTCCTCCAGATTGATCAATACTTGATTGCTGATATGATGCGGGATATTGGAAAAGGGTTCGGCAACAAAGTCGCGTGCCCGACGAATCGATGTGCGGGACACTGCATCCTATCTACACCACATCCACTATACACAAGGAAGATAGAATGAAAAAGAACATGGGCAACACCGACCGCGCGATACGGATTCTTGCCGCCGTCGTATTGGGAACTCTCGCACTGACCGGGCAGATTGAGGGGACGCTTGGGATTATCCTCGGCGTCATCGCGGCAGTGTTTTTGATTACCGCGCTCCTCGCATTCTGCCCGCTTTACGTTCCTTTGAAGCTGTCGACGCTGAAGAAAAAGGATGCCTGACATCGGCCGATCTCCCTTCAGAATCGCCGAAACCGACGGAAGGATTCTCTTCATCACGGCTCTGAAACTGCTAGGAACCGGCGGTATCCTTATGTTTGTTCTTGGAATAGGCGGTGGATATTTGCTTCTGACCGTGTCTATTCTATCCATTTTTCTCGGCGTGACAGACTTTGGCAGAAGATGTCCCCTCATTCTTTCGGCGCGGCACATCCTCAATCGGCTGCGCTTGAAGCATACCTCCAAAGAGTCGCAATGAGTGCGGTAAAAAACGATGCATGATTACCGATATGCGGGTGACGCCGATCGGCTCCGCAGACCCGAGCGGCTCGCGTTGCTGGAAGTCGACAGGGTCGTGAACCTTTCGATGAAGGGGATTGAGCCGGCAAATGTGCTCGATGTGGGGACCGGGACCGGGATCTTTGCGGAGGCGTTTGCCGCGAGAGGAGCGGGAATTTCGGGGATCGACCCGAATCCCCAGCTACTCAATAGAGCAATTGCGCTGATGCCGGAAGGAAAATTCCTCTCCGGGGTTGTCGAGGATCTTCCGTTCGAGGACAAATCGTTCGACCTCGTTTTCCTTGGGCACGTTCTCCACGAATCGGATGATCGGATGAAGGCCCTTTCGGAATGTGCCCGTTGCGCAAGAAAACGCGTAGCCGTCCTCGAATGGCCCTACACGGCCGAAGAGATCGGCCCCCCGATTGAGCATCGCCTCAGGATCGAGGAAATCCTTGAGCCCTCCAGATCGCTCCCCTTCACCTCCATCGATACGATCAAGCTTTCCCACATGGTCCTCGTTCGGTTCAATTTCTGATTCGCCACAAGATATCAGTTGTAGCGAGACCGGATGCTCTCGATAGGGTGAAGGCATTCCCCGAATTAATCGAAGGGGGCAATGAAATAGCGATCCTGCTTCGGTTCCGCCCGATGATGTTCCCGCGCTTGCCAAATGGTTTTCGGATAAGTACCTTGAAGTCACAAACCTGAACGCCATGCACGAGCATAAGCCGTCCTCCGCACGAAATCTCATCCTCGCTGTCTTCCTCAATGGTGCGATTTTCCTCGTAGAGTTCGTCGGCGGTATCCTGACGAACAGCCTCGCGCTCATCTCCGATTCGCTCCACAACCTGAGCGATTTCTTTGCGCTGATCCTGAGCTATGCCGCTTCGCGGATCGTCTTGTGGAAATCGAACTCCGAGAAGTCGTATGGGTACGTCCGGGTCGAAATCTTCGTGGCGTTCATCAACGCGATGACCCTCGTTCTTGTTGGGCTCTTCGTCATCTACGAGGGGATTCAGCGGTTCCTTGCCCCGGTGGAAGTCGCCGGCGGGTGGATGCTCATTGTCGGCATTGTCGGGTTCGCGGTGAACACTGCCGCCACGCTCCTCCTCAAGGGGGAATCGCACCACGACCTGAACATGAAGAGCGCGTACCTCCATCTCCTTAGCGATGCCTTCGAATCTCTTGGCGTTGTCGTCGTCGCGGTCTTCATCGCCTGGAAGAACTGGCGTATCCTCGATCCGCTCATTTCCATCGCGATAGGTCTATTCATCATCAGAAGCGCCTGGTCTATCGTAGCGGAGACGGTGCATCTTCTCACTGAAGGGACGCCGAGGGGAATCGACCTGCGCGAAGTGGCTTCGTTCATTCAATCATTCCCCGGCGTCGAGAATGTTCATCATCTCCACATCTGGGGACTCTCGTCGACAGTCAGGGCGTTGAGCGCTCATGTGGTGGTGCCGGACCAGATGATCAGCACGGGAAACAGGATCAGCATGCAAATTGAGCATGAGCTTTCGGAAAGGTTTGGAATTAATCATCCGACGATTCAGCTCGAAAGCAAAGTGTGCGCCGAGCAGGGGACGATCGTCGATGTGCATCACGTGGGGTGAACAAGAGGCAGGGGAGACCTGCGAGAGGGAAAAGCCGCACGAAACGCCCCGCCTTGAGACGGGGCTTTTTCATTTCCGCACCTGGCGAAGGCGTGCGGAGGGATGTCCTGGACTCCTGAGCCAGTGCCGCTCCAAACTACACTCTTGCCGGATCAGTGCACGATTCCACTTTTTTGAAGCGACATCAGAATCGATAGGAGAGGCTCATGAAGGGAAACGCGTACTGATTCATGGTGGGCGGAAGGTGATGCTGGGCGACAAGGAGAAGGTTTTCGGGATGGACCTGGATCGAGAGAGAGTTCGCTGTGGCGCGCTCTCTGGCTCCGCTTTCGTAGCGATGGTACATGATCGAGTAGCCGACGAGCCCGCCGACGGAACTCAGGACCGCGGCCAATTCGCCGGGTGCACTAACGATCAGCGGTATGCCTCCGCCGATCAACATCCCCCCGAACGATCCGAACATGATATACATCCCTTCAGCCGTCGTGAAGTCCCTTCCGCTCACGAGTGCGTTCCCTTCAAGGCCACCGATGATTCCGCCAGCCATCGCCGCGGCGATGTAGGCTTTTGAATTTGCGACATGGCTTGCCCCGAGGATGGAGAGCGGGACATAGATTCCAAGCAGGCATGCACCCCGGAAGACACCGACATCCCCGTTGGTGTACGATGTGTCCCGAATCAAGAGGATGCCCGTTCCCGTGCCAAGCACCGATCCGATGAGCATTGATGTGGCGATCGATCGTGGCCGTGTCAGGTCACCAAGTCTCGAAGCGCCGTAACCATAGAGGAGACCCGCCGCGGACATCGTTCCGATCATTTCCACGGATGCCGAATTAAGACGAAGCTTCTCTCCAAGAAGATATCCCCCGATCCCTTCCGCCGTCGAGAGCGCCATCACGGTTGCGACATACGTTTTCGCCGAGCTGTTGCCGTCATCGGCGATCACGCAGGCCATGATGCCGTGTCCCAGTCCCAGCGCGGAGCCGAGGAAGGAGAGGTTTGCCGTCTCCTCGCTCACTTCAAGGTTCTCGGTGGCCGATTGCGCTCCGAGAATGCCTCCGGCGCTGATCAGGAGGTATGACCCAATCGCGGCCGATCCGTTAAGGCCGAGGAGATACGGTATTCCCCACCCATAGAGCCCCAGCGACATCGTGTACGCGTTTCCGAGGAGGGTGGGACGGCCGCTCTGGTCGATTCCCGCCGACGGCGCGATGCGATGGATCGATTCCGATATTTGCTCGCGCAGGAGTGTCACATCGTGCTCCGGCATCAGGGTCCGGGATTTCAGGGTTTTGCCGAACTCGTGCGACCAGATTTCAAAGGCGAAGCTGGTGTCGGAAAGTTGGAACAGGTAGGCATGCGTGAACCCCCTGTATTGAGGGAAGAGACGGAGCTTCAGGTTGAGCTCCTCATCGATGCTTTCTATCCTATCGACGGTGTCGAGCGGAACCAGCACTTCGTCGTGCCGCTGAAGGTAGAGGCTGTCGGGGGACGCATGCTTCGAGCGCGAAGAGTCCCCCCCAGTCGAAGCTCCAGAGAGTTCGGACAGCAGGGCCCCGTCCCGAGTAGCGTTCGCAAGGTCGGTGGAATAGACTTCAAAACTCGCCTTGTCGTCGGATGCTACTTCCTTTCTCACAATATGGTCGATAATCGCGAAGGAGACGATCGAATATTTGTCCTTCTCTGTCTGGATCCGGAGCTTGTTGCCGGTGGTATCGACGATTCTCGCGTTCCGGAAGACATAACCTGACTTCAGGTAGATGTCGTCAGCAAATGCGACGAACCGCACGACCATGAGAGCCAATACTGCAGTCAGAAATGTGCGCAAGAAACTCTTCCTTCCCGCAAAGGTGCTGAGATCAATTCCGCACGGGTTTCCTTGTGGTGCAACGTTTCTGTGATCGACCGGGGGCTAGGGAAAGGGGCGGATCCTTCGGGATGAAAGACTGAGGTCCCGAAGCCCCCATGAGTGATTGCTACTTAAGGAAATTCCGGGAGAGTTGCAAGTGGGTTGGGGGAAACCCCGCGGATATCCGGCCGCGTCATGACTGCGCTCTTCGCGTTGTCCCGCTTTCGAGAAAGGCCGCGGCGCACGGAGATGTGATGGTCGGATGTCCGGGCATTTGCGTCTTGATGCGGCGGGTTTACGTCCGGTGGGACTGCGAAGACGCAGATTTCATCAGAACATGGTTGAAGCGATCGAGAGCCGCCTGAGACTCATTCCCGGGGGATATGCCTCCGGCACACCACTTCCATCCTCGTTCGACAGGCACGCACGGCGTTAAAGATAGATGTTTATTCATTAGGATACTGCCGATTAAATCCCTATCTTGCACTGTTGCCCGCCTCGAGTGTGATACCCTTGTAAGCGGAATTTTGAGACTCGCTCTCCGATGATTAGAAGCTGAGGTTTGCAGCAAGCGACACTTGCTGCGGTGTGGGATCCTTGTATCACTCCCTCGGTTCGCCTTCCGCAATTTGCCATCTTGACACAGCGCGTCTCCTCATTTATCACCAAAGGATTTTTATGTCGTTTTCAAAACTCGGTCTCAACGACCGATTAGTGCAGGGTATTCTTGCGACGGGTTACACCGCGCCGACCGCGATTCAGTCGCGCGCCATTCCGGCAGCGCTCGCGGGGAAGGATGTTATCGGCTGCGCGCAGACCGGAACCGGAAAAACCGCCGCCTTCGTCCTGCCGATCCTCAATCGTCTCTCCGCCGACGTCCATCCGAAGCAGCAGGGGGTCCGTGCATTAATACTCACTCCGACGCGGGAACTTGCGCAGCAGATCGAGGATTCGATCACCGCGTACGGACGTTTCATGAGCTTCCAGAGCCTTGCCGTGTTCGGCGGAGTGAACATTCAAAATCAAATGAAGCACCTCCGCCGCGGCATCGACATCGTCATTGCGACTCCCGGACGCCTGCTCGACCATCTCGGACGCCAGACCATCGACCTTTCGAACGTCGAGGTGCTCGTGCTCGACGAGGCGGACAGAATGTTCGACATGGGATTTATCCAGGATGTGAAAAAGATCATTTCCAGGGTGCCGGCCCATCGGCAAACGATGCTTTTTTCGGCGACGATGTCGAAGGAGGTCCGCGCGCTCACGGCTCATGTCCAGAAGCATCCGGAGCTCATCGAGGTCGGCGAACAGCGCAAGCCTGTCGATACCGTTACGCAGCATTTTTACTCTATCCACCAGGAATCAAAAGTCGATCTCCTCATTCATATTCTCGAGTCGACCCGGATGGAAAGCGTCCTCGTATTCTCCAGGACCAAACACGGTGCGGACAAGATCGCACATCGAATTGAGCGGAGAGGAATTAAGTCCGTCGCGATTCATTCCGACCGGACGCAAGCGCAGCGACAAGGGGCGCTTGCAGGGTTCAAGCACGGCGACTACAAAGTACTTGTTGCAACCGACATCGCTGCCCGCGGCATCGACGTGGAGGGGATCACGCATGTGGTCAACTTCGACACGCCGGCGTTCGCGGAGGATTATATCCATCGGATCGGACGCACGGGGCGGGCGACGTCGAAAGGCGATGCATTGACGTTTGTTTCGCGGGGCGAGCAGGAATACCTGAGGAAGATTGAATATTTCGTCGGGAAAGAGTTTCAGCTGAAAAAATATCCCGGGTTTGACGATACAAAGAGACCCGCGACGGCGACACAGGCCGATGAGCATGCGAGAGGAGGGGGGATGAGAGAGAACCGGCGGCCTTATGAAAAGTCACATGGAGCCTCGCAAGAGACGCAGAGAAGCCGCGGATGGACAAACCATGCCGCGGACGGCAAGAGCTCGTTTCACAAACCGTTCCGAAAAAGACGGGAGGAGAACATAAGGTCCCGCTGAACAGATTCCAGCCCCCTCGCGGGGGCAGGTCGGCCTTCTTATGAAGTCACGTGGGGGTTGTTTCTTGCGACCCTCACACCCAATCGTAAAACCGAACTTCAAAGGTGAAAAGATGAGAAACACTTACGTCGTCACGTATCGCAGCCATAACGGCCGGATAAAGGCCCAGGAGCTGTCTGCAGACACCTACTTTGACGCGGCTGTGGCAGTTCGTCTGGCTCACCACGTGAGATATTCGGACATTATCTCGAACGTCATTAAGGAATTAGGAAAGGTGCGCAGAATCGGGAACAATGCGTTTGTCATGGCGAGATAGTACTCGCGTGACGGACGAGATCTGCGTCGGAACGGATATGGAAGATGTTCTGGTTGCGTATCCGGCGCTGCTGCAAAGAGCCTCTCACTAAGAATGAAAACGCCCGGTCAAGCCGGGCATTTTCATTTTCATGGCAGGGACAGGACTGAACCTGTAACCTTCGGGTTATGAGCCCGGCGAGCTACTCCGCCTGCGGCGGACTCCACCCCGCGATATTGTTTTTAAGCCACTCTCTGCCTGCGCCCGTCTTCAACCAAGACTCGTGTTTCATCGCCTCTGCTCGGGTGGTGAACTCTCTGGAGTAAATGATTCTCCAGTTGGTCCCCTTTTTGGTGAAGTGAGTTGTTTTTCTCCGGTGATTCTGCAGCCGCCTTTCGAGGTTTTCACATGAGCCGGTG
>DATJQP010000089.1:0-10142 GCA_035505655.1 Bacteroidota bacterium | reverse complement strand
TTCGCCAACATTTTCTGCCGCGGTTCACTTCGTCAACGGCTGGAATTCGTACATCGACAACAATAGATCCCACTCGTTGGGACTTATGCTCAATTACGCGGCAAGCTCCTCGACGGACATCATATTTAACGGCATCAGCGGATTCGAACGGCCTTTCAACACTCCATATGGTAAAAGAGATGTCGCGGATTTCATCGTAACTCAGACGGTGAATGACAATTTCTCTCTTGGGTTGAACGCCGACTACGGACAGGAGCGGCTTGGCGGTTCTTTGGGACCGCTGGAAATATGGAAGGGTGCTGCGCTCTACGGGAAGTATGTTTTTACTCCCAAGTCCTCCTTTGCGGTGCGCGCCGAACTCTACTCAGATCCGTATCTCTACACCCTCGGAGGTTATGCCGCTCCAAATCCCTTTGACGCGAAAGAAACGCTGAAAGAAGTCACTCTCACGTACGAGTACCACTATTTTGATCCATTGATCACGAGGCTGGAGTTCAGGGACGATCTCTCGAACAATGCGGGGTTCTTCAACACCGCCAGCGCCTCTCCCTCGCTTTCCGCCAAATCACAGGCCACGCTTCTTGTTGGCATCGTGGCGGTGTTCTAAGCGGATCGAGATCGTTCAAGGGATTTCACGAGCTGCTCCCACTTATTTGTCAACCAACATACGTCAAGAGGTGCTCCATGGCTGAAGAAAAGAAGACGACAATGAAAAGAACTTTGGGGCTTACGGGCGTTACTGTGAACGCAATGGCTCTGATCGCTCCGGGGGCTTTCCTTTGGATTACCTATCAGGTCCAGGCATCGAACAACGGAGGCGCAACCGATATGTGGACGGGCATCGTTGCGGCCCTCATTGTTGCGTTTCTTACGGCAATTGCCTTTGCCGAGCTGGCACGCCGGTATCCTGAGGCGGGGGCCGGAGGTTCATACTATTTCGCCGAGAAGGCATTTCTCGACCGTGACAAGGCCTCGCACCGGAGGTTCGCCCGGCTTGCCAAGTTCCTCACAGGTTGGGCTGCCCACCTCTTCTACTGGGTCTATCCTGGTGTCATGGTTGCAATGATGGCTGTTCTGGTCACCTATATTCTCGGGCAATTCAACATTAACCTGACGATTCCGGAACAGATCGGCGTCGCGGTGTTATTCTCGGTCTTCATCGGCGTTATCGCTGTTCGTGGTATCACAGGATCGACCAACGTCGCGATTGCGATCAACGTAGTTCAACTGGTTTCCCTGGTCGGGTTCAGCATCCTGGCAATCATGTTTCGGGCGCAGAATCCGCTCCATGCGACGCAATGGGCTCATCCTTCCGCCGGGTCGATCGTCTTTCCGCACAGCCTCTCGGCGATGCTCTTTCAGTCGACGATCGCGATCCTGATCCTTGTTGGCTTTGAATCGTCCACCTCGCTCGCGGGAGAGGCACTGAACCCAAAGCGGGACATCCCAAGGGGTGTTCTTATCTCACTGGTCATCCAGGGATTGTTCGCATATCTTCTGGAATACTTCGCGGCGAACTATGCCATCTGCGAGAAGCTCACGTTCACAAACCCGGACGGAAGCATTGTCACGGGGATGGACGCGGCCGCTGCCTCGGGTGCACCGATCGGCGATCTCGTTCGCCTTATCGGAGACGCGATGCTCGGCGGAAATGGCTTCATCCTCATGATCATTATCGCCATCACCGTCGCTCTCGCGGTCGTCGGAACGACTCTCGCGGCGATCAACACTGCCGTCAGAGTCAGCTTCGCGATGGCACAGGACAGGGAAATGCCGGAGATGCTGGGGGCACTCCACGAGCGGCATGCAAGTCCGCATGTCGGCGTTTGGGTTCTCGTCGCGGTGTCCGCGATCTTAGGGAGCGTTGGCGTTCTCAACGTCACCGCCCTGACAGGAATCACGCTGGCGTCGAACATCGGGACATTCGCTCTCTACGCGCTCATCTGTGGGCTGACATTCGTGACTTTCGTCGGCCGTGAAGAGTTTCACGGCATCAAGCACGCGGTGATTCCATTTCTCGGTCTTCTTGGAAATATCAGTCTGCTTATCGGCGTCGTCTTTATCGGATTGACGACTCCCGGTGTCTCAGCGGATGCGACGAAAATGGCCCTCTACATCACAGGTGGATGGGGAGTCGTGAGCGTCATCTACCTCATCTGGAACAGTAAAAGAATCGGAAAGGCCATCATTCCTGCAACATCGGCCTCGTGAGGAGCCTGAAATTTTTGTGCTTATGTGAGTGTTAGCCTGATGGGAGGAAAAGGCGGACCTTTTCCTCCCATCGTCTTTGTTCCGGGAGTACCAATGGCAGCAGTCGAAGTCGCGGATATCGTATCGTATACCTTCAGCCACGTAGGAAAGGTTCGCGAAGACAATCAGGACAGCGTTCGCCTTTGCGATCCGGCCGATGCACTGACGTCCGCCGACGGTCATCTCTACGGCCTCGCCGACGGAATGGGCGGATACGCTCACGGTGGTGTCGCGAGTTCACTTGCCCTGGAGACCTTCTTTGAAACGTTCTATGCGGCGAACGGTGTGCCCCCGGCTCAGAAACTCAAGGTGGGAGTTCAAAATGCCAACCTCTCCGTTTACCAGACCGCTCATCGTTTGGGAGCGGGGAGAATGGGAACGACGCTCACTGCCGTCAATATCGTGGGACGAACCCTGTTCGTTGCGCACGTGGGAGACAGCCGCGCCTACCTCGTGAGAGATCACGTATCAAAGTGTCTCACGAACGACCACACACGGGTCGGGGAGTTGGTGCGGATGAAGGTGTTGGCTCCGGAGAAGGTGCGAAATCACAGCCAGCGCTCGATGCTCGAAAAGTGCCTCGGAGTTGAACTCTTTGTTCAACCCGACATCTTCAAGCTTCAGGTGCAGGAGGGCGATGTCATCATTCTCTGTTCGGACGGCGTTTGGGGGGTCATCGAGGATGACGAGTTCGCGACTTTCGTGGAGGAGCGCGAACCGTCCGACCTCTGCAAGGACGTTGTTGACTTCGCCATGGAGAGAGGAAGCGACGACAATCTTTCCATGGTGGCTCTGTACCTGAGACGATTGGCGCCGACAGTCGCGAAGCATGAGAGCGACAACCGATGGCTCCCGTTAAGGGCGTTGCGTCGGATCTTCGGATGATAGCGAGGAGGTCGAATTCGGACCGTTTTCGGGTCTTTCCCACCTCGTTGCATTTGAGGGCAATGTTTAGTACACTCTGTCGCTCGTGAGCGATCTGGAGCGAGGGACAACGATCAACGTCGTTCTGAACGAAGTCTGAGAATGCGCTTGAGATAGTAACTTCTGCTCAAGTAGCTTCTCTTGGGATCACTTGCGAGATCAATTATGCCAAGTACTTCCATGTTGCAGATCGGGGATCAATTCGACCACTTTACGATCCAAGGGCTTATTGCTCAGGGCGGGATGAGCGATATTTATAAAGCCTTTGACCTCCTGACGACGAAGGAGGTAGTGCTGAAGATCCCTGACCGGCTTTCCATCGGAGACCCGGCGCAATACGAGAGATTTCAACGGGAGTTGGAGGTGATGAAGACCCTGCAGCATCCGGCGATCCTCAGAGGATTGGGGTCGGGAAGGTTCAACAGCACGCCAT
The DNA here is from genome assembly GCA_035505655.1 of Bacteroidota bacterium. Classification (GTDB taxonomy): domain Bacteria; phylum Bacteroidota; class Ignavibacteria; order UBA10030; family UBA8401; genus JAGVPT01. Next base: position 6,535 of record DATJQP010000089.1, on the reverse strand, counting down.
ACCTCGTCACAGAGTTGATTGATGGGGAATCGATGCGTAGCTTGATCGCCAGGCGAGCACCATTGCCGGCGTCAGAAGCCATTTCCCTGATCCGGAAAGTGGCTGATGGGATGGCTCACTGCCACGATCACGGGATTATTCATCGCGACTTGAAACCCGAGAACATTCTCATTACGTCGGCCGGCCAACCTGTTGTGCTCGACTTCGGACTGGCGCTCACGAAGAAGGCTTTCCGCGTGACGTACGCGAACCTCAGCAGCACCGCGGGAACGCCGGACTACATGGCTCCGGAGCAAATCGAAGGACAACGAGGGGATGTGAGGACCGACATTTATGCCGTCGGGACAATGTTGTTCGAATTGCTCAGCGGCAAGACGCCGTTCGGAGGCGATTCGAGCCTCGCCGTGATGGCGCAACATTTGAGCGGAAAGGTCCCGCGTCTGGACAAGGTTCAGGAGGGCGTTTCTCCGCAGCTCGCGGCGGTCGCGGCACGTTGCCTTCAACGGAAGGCGGAAGATCGATATGCCGACATGCACGCGCTCGTCGCGGATCTCGACAACCTCGACGGAGTTGACCTCGCCATCCTTGATAAGGTCTCAGCGGATTCTCCGGCGATGCAGTTCTGGCGTTCTCCGGTCGCTCGCACAATCAGTTCTACGGTTATCCTGATCCTTGCCATCGTTGTCCTCGCATTCATTCTAAAGGCGTTTCACTAATGGCAGACTCATCCGTTGACCGAGTACTCGCCCTCGCCGCAGAGCGGGAAGTGAGATTCATCGACCTTCAGTTCACCGATGTTGCGGGTTCGGTGAAGAATGTCACCATCCCGATCACGGAACTCGCTTCTGCTCTCAACCACGGGATTTGGTTTGACGGGTCGAGCATTGAAGGATTTGCCCGTGTTGCGGAAAGCGATATGTACCTCGTTCCGGATCCGTCGACGTTTGCGGTCCTCCCGTGGCTCGGCGGAATGGAAACGACAGCCCGGCTCATCTGCAACGTCCACACGCCGGATGGGAACCAGTTCCTGGGAGATCCCCGTGCGGTGCTTGCCCGCGTTCTCGATGAAGCCAACAAGATGGGCTTTGTCTATAACACCGGCCCTGAGCTCGAATTTTTCCTGCTCAAACCCCACGCCGACGGAAGCATCGTACCTCCCAAGCCGCAGGATAGCGCCAGCTACTTTGACCAGCCGACCGATATGATCGCAACAGGTCTCTGGCGCCAGATGTCCGGTATTCTTTCCGCGTTTGGCATCGAGGTAGAGGCCATGCACCACGAGGTTTCGACCGGACAGCATGAAATCGATTTCCGCTATTCGAACGCGTTGACCACGGCCGACAACGCGGTTTCGTTCCGCGCTATTCTCAAGATCCTCGCGCAACAAAAAGGCTTATACGCCACCTTCATGCCGAAGCCGATCCGGGGTATCAACGGGAGCGGCATGCATGTCCATCAAAGCCTGGGCTACAAGCTCAACGGATCGAATGCCTTCTCCGACACCGGCGACTCGCACGGTCTCTCGAAGATTGCCAAGCAGTTCATCGCCGGGCAGTTGGCACACGCGCGCGGCATGTGTGCGGTCCTTGCGCCTCTGGTGAATTCCTACAAACGACTCGTGAGGGGCTTTGAAGCTCCGGTGAACATCTGCTGGGGGAGGATCAATCGTTCGGCGCTCATTCGGATCCCCCGGGCACACACGCCGGTCTCGACGAGGCTTGAGCTGAGATGTCCCGATCCGAGTTGTAATCCGTACCTTGCGTTCGCCGTGATGCTCGCCGCGGGGCTGGACGGGATCCGGAAAGGACTTCCGATCTCCGAGGCAACCGAGGAGAACGTTTATTTTGCATCGGCATCCGAAGTTGGAAACCGCTTCAGCGTCCTCCCGAGTTCTCTCGACGAAGCGATCTCCGAGCTTGAAAAAGATGACGTCATCCGTGAAGCCCTCGGACCGCATCTTTGCGAGCGCTTCATCAGCGCCAAGCGTCTGGAGTGGGAGGATTACAGGATAGAAGTGACCCCGTGGGAACTGGATAAGTACCTCCCGATATACTGACGCAAACCCGCTGGCTGTTCTCCCCGCAGTATCACTGGCTCCGTTTCATTCTGAGTCCGCGGCCGTTCACGGACGACCGGCGGAGTCCGCCTCCTCACATGCGTCTTTGTGGCCCTTCTTTCGTATTTTCCGCAAAAAACTCTTGACAATGCCCCCTCAATTCTTTATATTTGTCAAGTATTTTCCGAATTTAGTTAAATAAGTAAGCACAAATCACGACAACAGCGCTTTTCAGGACGCTCACGACATGATTCTCGACGACATCGACGTCACCATCCTCGAGTTACTGCAAAAAGCGGGGAGAACCAGGCGGAACGAGTTGGCAGAGCTCGTCGGATTGTCGCTTCCTGCGGCGAGCGAAAGGCTCAGGAAGCTCGAAGAAGCGAACATCATCACGGGGTATCATGCGAAGCTAAACAGCAAGCTTCTCGGCAAGGATATCACGGCCTTCGTCCTCGTGACGATCGACTCTTCGAAACACTTCACGGCGTTTGTCGAACATATCAACGCGACGGACGACATTCTGGAGTGTCACGGCATCACGGGGGCGGGAACTCATCTCCTCAAAGTGAGGACAGAGAATACCGAGAGCCTCGAGAGGCTCCTCGCGAAAGTGCAGTCATGGCTGGGGGTCACAAAGACCGAAACGAGCATGGTTCTCTCCACCTCCAAGGAGACCACCAAGGTTAAAGTACACAAGACAAAATAGCATCAGCGCATTTCAGCAGTTCACTCACAACTTAAAGAGGATCGTATGGCGAAAAAAAACGGAGGAAGCGCGACGGATAACGTCTTCAAAGTCATCAAGGACCATGCCGTCAAAATGGTCGATTTCAAGTTCGTGGACTTCCCGGGACAATGGCAGCATTTTACCGTTCCCGTCAGCGAGCTCACGGAGGATGTATTCGAAACCGGTCTGGGGTTTGACGGATCGAGTATCCGAGGATGGAAGCATATCCATGAAAGCGACATGCTCATCATCCCCGATCCGGACACCGTGATCATAGATCCTTTCTGCGAGATCGCGACGCTCAGCCTCATCTGCGATGTCCTCGATCCGCTAACGAAACAGAAGTACGACCGGGATCCGCGTAATATCGCCCAGAAGGCCGAAGCGTACCTGAAACAAACGGGACTCGCAGACACGGCATATTTCGGACCCGAAGCCGAATTCTTCATTCTCGACGACGTCCGTTTCGATTCCAACGAGTTTTCGAGCTACTACTTCCTCGATTCGGAAGAAGGAAAGTGGAATAGCGGACGGGTGGAAGACCCGAACCTCGGCTACAAGATCCGCCATAAGGAAGGGTATTTCCCGGTGCCGCCCTCCGATTCAATCATGAACCTTCGGAACGAGATGACGCAGAACCTCATCGCCGCGGGCCTTCATATCGAGGCACAGCACCATGAGGTGGCCACGGCAGGGCAATCGGAAATCGACATTCGCTACGCGCCTCTTGTGAACGCGGCCGACGGACTCCTCTTGTTCAAGTATATCATCAAGAACACCGCGAGGAAGCACAACAAGACGGTTACCTACATGCCGAAACCGATCTTCGGAGACAACGGATCCGGCATGCACGTGCATCAGAGCCTCTGGAAGGCCGGCAAACCGCTTTTCTTCGGGAACGGTTACGCTAACCTCAGCGATATGGCGATCCACTACATCGCCGGACTTCTGAAGCATGCGCCCGCCCTTTGCGCACTGACGAACCCGACGACCAATTCCTACAAGCGACTTGTCCCCGGTTTCGAGGCACCGGTGAATCTCGCCTATTCCCAGAGAAACAGAAGCGCGTCGGTCCGAATCCCTGCCTACTCGCAGAATCCGAAAGCGAAACGAGTTGAGTACAGAACGCCCGACGGCTCCTGCAACCCGTACATTGCATTCTCGGCGATGCTCCTGGCGGGCCTCGACGGTGTGCTCAACAAGCTCGATCCGGGAGATCCGCTTGACAAGGACATCTATGATCTAAGTCCGGAGGAACTCAAGAACGTTCCCTCGGCGCCTGGATCCCTTGAAGAAGCCTTGAACGCCCTCGAGCGGGATCATGACTTCCTTCTCAAGGGAGATGTCTTCACGGAAGACGTCATCGAGGCATGGGTCGATTACAAGATGACGAAGGAAGTGAAGCCGATGGCTCTTCGTCCTCATCCGTACGAATTCCATCTCTATTATGATGTTTAATCGGAACGGATCAGCCAACTAAGAGAACCCTGCGTTCGGATCCGGGCGCAGGGTTTTTCTTTTCGCATTGCATCTCCGGGGCGTTTTTTCTATTTTCCTGCAACCGCGAACCTCTAACATGGCCCGGGCCGTATGAATTTCTCCCGCCTCTCCTCCTCGGCAGAAGGGAGGGTCTGCCGAATTACCCTTGCCTGCCCCTCAAAAGAGAATACCCTCGACGACATTCTTGTCGCTGAATTGACCCAGGCAATCGTCGCGGCCGCAAAAGACCCGGCAGTGAAGACCGTCGTGTTGGCGGGTGAAGGAACCGCGTTTTGCGGGGGAACCGACCTCGAATATCTCCAGAAACTCTCCCGGTTTGACTTCTCCCAGAACCTGGAAGATTCGAAGAATCTCATGAAGTTGTTTCATCTCCTCTACACGATGCGAAAGCCTGTCCTCGCTCAGGTACAGGGAGCGGCGTTTGCCTCCGGTTGCGGTCTCGTCTGTGCCTGCGATATCGTCATAGCATCCGACGATGCGCTCTTCGGTTTTCCGGAAGTGTCGCTCGGGTTGATCCCCGCCGTCGTGTTGACCTTCCTTGCCAGGAAGGTTGGCGAGGGGAAGGCAAGAGAGATGGTGATGACCGGTCGAACGCTTCGGGCGAGAGATGCTCATACCTGCGGGCTCGTCAACGAGGTCGTCCCAGGTGACGAGTTGGAGGACCGCGTGCGCAGCGTCGCCGAGGGACTCTGCAGGGACGGGAGCGGCTCTTCCCTCGGCCTCATCAAAGAGATGTTTTCCAGGATGGATGGCCTCAATCTTCCGGACCTGCTTGACTATGCAGCGAATGTCGGCGCGGCAATGCGCATGTCAGAGGATTGCAGAAAGGGGATCGCGGGATTCCTGAACAAGGAGAAGGTGCAATGGTAGATCAGAAGCATGGGCCTCAGGGGCTCGCTCAATCGATACGCAACGTTCCCGACTTTCCGAAAAAAGGGATCGGCTTCAAAGATTTGACGACCCTGTGGAAGGATCATACGGCGCTGAAGGAATGTATCGATATCTTTTGTGATCGGTATAAGGGAGAACGGATTGACAAGGTGGTCGGAATCGAATCGCGGGGGTTCATCGTCGGCGGAGCGCTCGCCGATCGCCTTGGGGCAGGCTTCGTCCCCGTCCGCAAGCCCGGGAAACTGCCGGCGGCGAAGATCAGGCAGGAGTATCAACTCGAATATGGATCCGACGCGATCGAGATCCACAAGGACGCCATTGCCAGGGGAGAACGGGTTCTCCTTCACGACGATCTCCTTGCCACAGGCGGGACGATCCAGGCGGCATGCAAACTCGTGGAGCAACTCGGCGGGAAGATCGTTGGTCTCTCATTCATTGTCGAACTTTCGTTTCTCAGGGGGCGGAGGCGGCTGGAGGGATACGACGTCTTTTCGATTGTTCCATTCGACAGCGAATAGGGTTTGGAGCCGGTATTCACCGGGACGTTCATGAAGACAATCATCGAGCCATTCAAGATCAAGTCGGTCGAGCCGATACGATTCACAACGGTCGAAGAGCGAATCGAAATTCTCAGGGCTGCCGGATATAACCCGTTCATGATCCGGGCGGAAGATGTGCTCATCGACCTTCTCACCGACAGCGGCACCTCGGCGATGAGTGCGAAGCAGTGGGCCGGGATGATGGAAGGAGACGAGTCGTACGCGGGAGCCAGAAGTTTCTACCGGTTTGAAAAGGTGGTGAAGGATCTCACCGGATTCAAGTTCATCATTCCCACACACCAGGGAAGAGCCGCCGAGAAGATCCTCTTCTCGATCACCGGAGGTAAGGGCAAATACATCCCGAACAATACGCACTTTGACACGACCCGTGCCAACGTCGAGTTCTCCGGTGCGACAGCCGTGGACCTGCCGACGGAAGAGGGGATCAGGCCCGAGACGGTGGCGGATTTCAAGGGGAACATCAATATTGCGGGCCTTGAGCGGTTCATCCTTGAAAAAGGCGCTGCGAACATACCGCTCTGCATGATCACGGTGACGAACAATTCAGGGGGAGGACAGCCCGTCTCGATGAAGAATATTCGCGACGCAAAACGACTCCTCCAAAAACATCGAATCCCGCTTTTCCTCGATGCCTGCCGGTTCGCGGAAAATGCCTTCTTCATCAAAATGCGCGAAGAAGGATACGCCGACAAATCTGCCAGGGAAATCGCCGGCGAAATGTTCTCGTACGCGGATGGATGCACGATGAGCGCAAAGAAAGATGCCATTGTAAACATGGGTGGCTTCCTTGGGCTCAAC
>DATJQP010000088.1:0-12523 GCA_035505655.1 Bacteroidota bacterium | reverse complement strand
CGTCATCGGATCATTCTTCGCCTCCGACAACACCTGTCCTCACTGCCTCTCCGGCTATCACTCCTCCTGCCGTCAGAAGGAGCTCGTCACCGGGGCGCAAGCTCCTTATCTGAGGGTACCGCTTGCCGACGGCACGCTTGTGGCCGTTCCGGAGCTTCCAACCCCTGACCTGATCCCGAGTCTTCTGACACTCTCGGACGTCATGGGGACGGGATGGTTCGCCGCGGATGCTGCAAAGGTAAAGCGCGGCAGGACTGCGGTGGTCGTCGGTGACGGCGCCGTGGGACTCCTCGCCGCTCTCTCCGCAAAACTGATGGAGGCCGAACGGATTATAGTGATGAGCCGGAACGAGACGAGGCAGAAACTCGCTCTCGGGTTCGGGGCGACCGACATTGTCGCCGAGCGGGGCGACGACGGCATCGCCCGGATCAAGGAGCTGACAAAGGGGATCGGCGCAGACAGCGCGCTGGAATGTGTCGGCACTCAAGAGTCGATGGCCCAGGCAATCGGCGTCACGCGCCCGGGCGGGTACACAAGTTTTGTGGGAGTGCCGCACGGAGTCGATCTGCGGGGAGATCAGCTCTTCTCCACGCACATACATCTCCACGGGGGGCCGGCACCGGTGAGGAGGTACCTTCCACATCTCATCGATCTCGTATTGCAGAGGAGGATGAATCCCGGCAGGGTCTTCGATCTTGTCCTCCCTCTCGAAAAGGTCGCGGAAGGATACCGCGCAATGGATGAGCGCCGGGCGATCAAATCGCTCCTAATGCCGTAGAAAAAGTGTCGGGGCAGCGCCTCTCTGGCGCCGATGATCTGTGCGCGCTCCCGATCCGCGACAGTGAAGATCATTCCACGATAGGATTCGACATCCACCCTCAGAGAGAAAGGAAGAACAGAGATGGAGATTCGAAGAAACGGTTCACAGGTCTCCAGCAAGGGGCCCGTAGAATGGTTCACCGGCACAGTGCGCATCGATCCGTTGTTCCAGGCGCCGGGACCTGCGCGGGTTCAGTGCGCGAGCGTCACGTTCGAGCCCGGGGCACGAACGGCGTGGCATACTCATCCCCTCGGCCAAACGCTCATCGTCATCAGTGGATGCGGACGGGCTCAGCGCTGGGGAGGACCGGTCGAAGAGATTCGCCCCGGGGATGTCGTCTGGTTCGCCCCCGGCGAAAAGCACTGGCATGGAGCATCCGAGGCAACGTCGATGACGCACATCGCTGTCCACGAACATGTCGAAGGGAAGGCGGCGGAGTGGATGGAGAAGGTGCAAGACGAAGAATACCGGGGACAATAAAGAAACTTTCAGCCTCTTCCCGGCTTACCCACTACCGACGCCTGGCGGAAGAAGGAATCGCCCCGTGGCAACATCTCCGGGATCAGTTCGCTCCAAACCCGATTGCCCATGTCGATCATTCACGAACTCGGGGTTTGCGCCTCCGGCGATTTTGAAGAACCCTCCCCTACCTCATCGTCTTAAACCCGTTCTTCACCTCACACGAGAGGCGCTGGTAGACCTCTTCAAACGTCCCCATCCCGTTGACCTTCACGACGCCATGAAGCTGGTTGTACTTCTCGATGACGGGAACGGTTTTCGTCTCGTGTTCCTGAAGACGCTTGACGATCTTCTCCGTGCTTGAATCATACGGCATGCTCTTGTCGGTCTTGCTTCGCTGGTTGAGACGGGAAATAAGCTCGAGCGTCGGGACCTCGATCTCGATGATCATGCTGATCGATGAACCGATCTTTCTCAAAAGGCCGTCGAGAATATACGACTGAACGAGTGTCCGCGGGAATCCCTTGAAGATGAACCCTTTTACATCCTTCGAATGCGTCAGCTTTTTCTCGATGAGCTGGACGACGATCTCGTCCGGCACAAGCTGACCGCTTTCATAGAGCTCCACGATCTTTTTCCCGATCTCGGATTTGCTCTTGATCTCCTCGTCGAGCATCTGGCCGGTCGCGACATGCTCCAGACCGAACTCTTTCGCGAGCGCCTTTCCCTGCGACCCTCTTCCCGAACCGGGATAGCCGAAGAGAACGATATTGAGGAGCCTCTTGCTCAGCTCGTTCTTGATGATCCCGTTGATCTGTTTCTGGACATCCTCAATCGGACCGGTTCCATCGACTTCGTAGCATATCCCGCGCTCCTTGTAGAACTGGAGCACCGGAATCGTCTTGTCGTGGTATTCCTTCAGCCTGTTGCGGATCACCGTCTCGTTGTCGTCGCTCCGGCCCGATGTCTTTCCCCTGTTGAGGAGTCGTTGTACCGAGATCTCCTGCGGCACGGTAAGGCTGATGAGGCAGTTGAGGGAAGTGTTGAGCTTCAGCATCAGCCCTTCGAGGATGTAGGCCTGGATGTAGGTGCGCGGAAAGCCGTCGAAGAGGAAGCCGTTGGAGTCGGGGTTGTCGATGATCGTCTTCTCGATGATCTGGACGATGATCTCGTCCGAGACGAGCCCGCCCGAGGCGATGATCGCCTGAGCTTCGAGTCCAAGCCGCGATTTGTTGGCGATCTCCTTCCGGAGGAGGTCGCCGGTCGAAATATAATAGAGGTTGTAATCCTTGATGAGAAACTCTGATTGAGTTCCTTTTCCGGCCCCCGGGGGGCCAAAGAGGGCGATGTTCAGCATGGAATGGTCTTTGGGAATATGTCGGATGTTGATCTTTGCAGAGACGCCGCGGTTACCCTTGAAGGCGATCGAGTGGAACGCTGGAAACTCGCTATAGCGCTCCGGACGGCCCCACGTCTGCGTTGGTTGTCACACTATGGACGGCAGGAAGGAACACCGTGGATTCGGGGAGACGCCGAGGCGGCGTTGCGGCAGGACGAAGTGATGGGGTAAGCCCCGGTGATGATGTCCTGAAGCGAAGTGTGTTCTCCGGTACCTAGTGCCGCTTCCAAAAAGTAATATTGTGTTCGGATTTGGCCCTGGTACAGTTTGGAGCGGCACTGTCCGTATTTGAACACAAGATCATTTAGTAGAAGGGGCACTAGAATTCTCTGTTGTTGCTCCGCCCGCGTTGACGGCGGGCGTCGGTCTGAAAAGTCGGTGAACCGCGCGATGTCGTTCTGTGCTGCCGGATACCAAGGTACGCTTTATTCCCTACTTCAGCAACAGCATTTTCCTGGTCCCGACAACTTCCCCTCCCGCCAGAAAACGGTAAACATAGACACCAGTCGAGACCGGCGTCCCCTTTTCATTCCTTCCATCCCATTCCACCGTACCGCTCCCGGCAGGACGTCTGCCAAGCTTGATCGTCCGGACTTCTCGTCCGACGAGGTCATAGATCGCGACGGTGACGTCGACGGGCCTCGGGAGGGAATAGCTGATTGTGGTGGAAGGATTGAACGGATTGGGATAGTTTTGCCCCACCACGAAGGAGGCAGGTATCCCTGCACTCAGGGATCCGACAACGCTCAAGATCGAGGCGGTGAGGACCGACGGGCTGTTCATGCTTGCCGTTCCGTCGAAGCCGTTCGATACCGACCCACAAAGGATGTACGACGATGCGGACTGAATGTTTCCGCACTCGAACGCCGCCGAGGTATCCGTGCACTCAAAGGAAGTGTCAATCCCTGGACCGAAGAACCTGATGACGTACGTCAGAGGACGCCCTTGCGGATCTGTCGCTTTCGACCATTTCAAGGACAACTTCTGATTCATTTGTCGGAGACTGTCCGTTGAAGGGGAAAGGAAGCTGAACGTCGACGGGTTGTCGGTCGTGTCGATGCCACCCGGCTCCCCGTACGCCGATCCCCGCCCTTCGGCAGAGATGTAACATCGTCCGTAGATTCTCGGATCGCCGCAGACCTGATGGATCCAACCGTACTGGTGGCCGTCATCGTTGATCCTGGTCCATGATGCTCCGATATCATCCGAGCGAAAGAGCCCGAGCTGACCGTTGACGGTCCCGTGGAGATAGAGGGCAGGATAGTTGCCATCAACAAGGGGCCGCCCGAAACCGACCCGGTATGCCGCGGTGACCGCGCTGATCTTCGTTGCCGAGTGTCCCGAATTCCCCGATCGATACAATCCACCCTCCCCGCAACAGATGAAGAGCGCCCCTTCCAGTCCCGGCACCGCGGCAAGCATCGACACATCCGTGCCGGCGACGGGGAGACCGGTCGCCCCGACCGAAAAGGATTTTCCTCCATCGGTCGACGTCCAGACCTTCCCGTCGAGTGACGAAAGCGCATAGAACTTCGTAGGGTTCACCGCATCGGCCACGGGGGAGAGAAGCGGAACCCCTCCGCCGCAACTCGTCCATGACTTTCCGAGGTCCGTCGAGTACGACATCGCCGCCCCTGTCGGTCCCCAGACAATCGTACTTCCATCGGCTGAGATCGCGATCGAACATTCTCCTCCGGCCGTCGTCCCCTTCGGATACGCCGATGAACCCTTGCTCCCCGTAAAATCCTTCCAGGTTGACCCGCCGTCGGTCGAATAAGAGCCGAACGGTGAAGAGTTGTACGTTTTCACAAGCCTCGAAGGAACTGTTCCGGCAAACGCGATCGATAGCGTCGTCCCTTTCGCGGGCGAGTATCTCCCCTGCTTCGGCGAGACGTCGGGGTTATCGTGGCGGAAGCCGTCGATATCCCCCATCGCAGTCATGAGCGAGGTGAAGGGGGGACTGACGATCTGAATGGGGACTGCCTCTTCGAAATTGTTATCCCTGAAGGACCAGACCGGCGTCGCCCCCCCAACGTTGTCCGAAGCCCAGATTCCATATCCTGTCCCGAACATGACCTTGCTCGAGTCAAACGGATCCATCGAGAGAGCCGCGAGCCAGTGCGGGGTGATCGTCGATGTATACGGCGCGTAGCTGTGGTCGAGGGTTGAGGTCCTCAGCCGGCCCGACCAGGTCGACCCGCCGTCCGTCGATCGGTACACCTCATCCATCGGCCACCAGCAATCGAGCGTGCTCACCATGACGATGTTCGGATTCTTCGGATAGACGCAGACTCCGCTGAAACCGTACGATCCAGTCGAAGGGGTGATGTTTGTCCATGTCCCGGAAGGGATCGCCAGTTTCCACGCCGAGCCGGTCGTTGCTCCGTTCGGCCCCTGATAATTCGCGAAGGTTAAATAGAGGAGCGTGTCGGCGATTGCCGCACGGATTGCCATCACTCCTGACGGCTGCCCCGCGACGAGAGACCATGAACCTCCGCCGTTCTCGCTTCGATAGAGACTCTGGCCGGCGGTGTTCACCGCTGCGACGTATATCCGCTGGGTCGGACTTTCCGGCGAGCCGGTCGACGGATCGAAGAGAACGAAGTTCACGTTCGTGGGGGAGAATGAAGAAACCTGCGTCCAGGTGTGACCAAAGTCGGTCGATTTCCACAGACCGTTCACGGTCGTCCCCATGAAGAGAATTGAATCGGCATTCGGGTCAACCTGGAGCCTCTCTCCAGCGCCGCGTCCGTCTTCATTCCCTCCTACCTTGACCGAAAGAGGATTGATCGTCCACGAATTCCCCCGATCAGTCGACGAAAGTACCGCGCCTAGCGTCGCCCATGACTGGGTATACTTGCCGCACTCCATGTACACCCGATTCGTATCGAGAGGATCGACCGCCATCGAGAGAACGCCCATATAGTCGGAGTTTGTCTCGTCCATCATATCCATGATCGGTACCCATCGTCCGCCGGAATTGTCCCAGCGGTACGCTCCCCCCATGTCGGTGCGGGCATAGATGAGTCCGCGAGCGGTGGGATGGTAAATGATCCCCGGGACGAATCCGCCGCCTCCGGCGATGACGCTCTTCCAGACATAGTCAGGCTGGGCAAAGGAACTGGCGGTGAGCATAGCGCAAAGCGCAAGGATGCCGCATAGGGCACGGTACGGTATCGATCTCGAAGGTGCGATTTGTCGAAAGTCCACGATAGTTTTCGGTGCATTCATGGTCGTATGTGAGTTGTCATAATGAAGAACTGATTCGATGCGGAGAAGATGCGGTGTGATTTCCCATCTTGTTCGAAAATGAAGTTTATCGCGGCCGGTGTTTCTCTGTACCGGAATGATTGAGTTCCCGGAGAAGCTCCTGAGCCGGAGCGAAACCAGGGTGTACGGCGAGCATCCCCTGCAATCTCTCCTTCGCCTTCGCGATCTCACCGGCCTTTGCGTAAGCATAACAGAGGGCGAAATCATTCTGAAGTCTTTCCTGCGGGCTCTGGGCAAAATCTCCCATGCGTTCGTAGTATTTCAGCGAGCCGGCCGGATCACCTTGCTGCAGCAGGAAAACATCTCCCAGCGTCCGGTAGGCCTGGAGTGTAGGATAGATGTCAAGCGATCGGAGGAGTGTGCCTGCGAGCGCGTCGAATCGTTTCGCGCGAAAGTACACCTTCGCAAGGTCGAGATAAAGTTGAAGGTCGAGGGGGATTTCGCTGATCATCGCTTCATATTCCCCCGCCTCACCCGCGAGGTCGCCGCGGTGTTCGTAGAAGGCAATCGCCTGCTCATGCGCTTTGTTCCAGTCGATGTGCCCGGTGGCAAGTTCCCCCGCAATGCGGCCAAGGGTGTCGCCGGGTGGAATCTCCGGAGGGGAGACAGCTTCTCCCCTAAACGGCCATGCCGAGGTGAGGATTTCAACCGACCTCGCAGCAGCCCGATCGTCGAGGAGAGTGACGCTTCGTGCATTCCACAACCGATCCTCGTTCAATGTATCGGCGACGTTCCACTCACCGGCAGAGGCCATCAGCTGGTGCTCCCGCATCGTTTGGGCGATGGTGCGAGCAAGAAGGAAGTATCCGCGGGAATTGGGATGAAGGTGCTCGGTGATGAGGTTGTGTCCAACAAGAGAATCGGTGCTGCGTCTTTCAAAATCTCTCTCGACATCCGAGACAAAGCATCCCGATCCATCATCCATGGAACGGATCAGGTCGTTGAACCTACTGTCGGTCCGGAAGCGTAGCTCGTCCAGGTCTCTGGCCCTCCGGTATTCCAAAAAAGCTTCGGCCCCTCGACCCCGGGCCTCCAGGCATTGAGCAAGGAGATAGTGTGCCTCGGCATAGAGCGAGTCCGCGGCGATAGCTTTGTGGAACGCCGCCTCTGCCGAGTCCCATGAGCTTTTCGACTGATAATCCTTTCCCCGCTCCAACTCCTGGTGAAGCAGCTCCTTCTCATCCTGGTTGATCCCTTTGGTCTCTCCGGAGACGAATGGCGGCTGATCCTTCAGATCCGACACCTGCGTGCAGAGGATGAGGGGAGTTTTCGTCTCGCGACAACAGGCCGACAGGTCGTGAAGATTATCCTTGAACATCGAATAAGCGTCTTGATATGTACGGCTGCCGATCGGGATATAGTGCCCCTTTGCGGCCTGCTCCATTTCCGTTCCCCTGACCCCCGCCTCCTCCTTCCCCCAAAAGAGGCCGGCCACACCGTCAACCATGAAACGGAAAAGTTGGAAGCTGCGGTATCTGATAAGCCGAAGGTACAGAAGGGTGGCAATCCTGGAAGAACCGGCAGCCTGGTTGGAAGCAACGCCGAGAGCTCCGTAGAACTCGTTGTGACCGTCATAATCGACGATCAGGTCGGGCTGGTACGCTTCCAGTTCCAATCCGATGTCGCGCGCCGTGTAGCTGTTCGTGGCAGTCATCCCAAGGTTGATGACCTCCACCTTCTTTTGTGGGAAGAGGGTCTTCAGCCTTTGTTCGAGGTATGCGGTGAATGACCCATTATAATAGTATGGAAAGCCGACCGTCGTCGATCCGCCGAGGACGAAGATCCGGTACATTCCCTCCGGCTTCGGCATACGAAAATAATCGGGAGATGTGGAAGGAGAGAATTTCGAAGAGCCGAAGTACCGGAATTTCACGTTGTGGTTCATCCTGAGGAAGTTTGCCCCTCGGATTGTGTGCCGCTGGAAGAGACCCACTTCCACGCCATACCCGAACCAGCGTAGGCAGTACTCAAGAGAGACAACCAGGAAAACGAACAGGAGAAATGTCACCGCGAGGAATCCGATCTTCCTGGCCGGTGTCAGCGACACTCCCGATGATTCCCGACTTCTCATTGAATTTCGTCGATCACTAGATTTGTGAAAGCGCCCGGGCACATCCGTCCAAATTTTGAGGCTGGAAGACGACTCGGGAGTGCACAACGGAACCGATCAGGAATTGCCGGGACGCCTTAATGTGTGAGACGCGGGATCCCATGTCGAGGGAGAGCTGCCGTCACACCACCAATCATCGGAGGGCCCGGACAGCATGGAAAAAAGGTGTGGTCTCGCGCGACGGTTGAGAAGTCCATTGCGGGACGCATTCTCCGCTCTTTCATGTGCCGCGGGTCCATGAAGAGATTCAGGCATTGTTGCGAGATCGGCTGCAGAGGGCTCGGAGAGTGTAGGCCCAATCAGAAGCAGGGTACCTGCGGATGAATTTGTTACCGTATGTTTCCTGAACTATTGAGCCGCATATTTGTTCCAAACCGACCCCATTTCTTCATCAAACCATCTCCAAGAAAGCCGCAAAACCGCAAGAATCCCCGCAAATGCGCTTCATTTGCGGGAAAATACCGCTTGACTTTCTATTTTTATTCTCTAACTTTCTCGCATCAGTTCAGGGATTCTCTGACCGATTCAATCTAGCACACCCTTGCCGCATAATCAACTCACCTCCCACGATTGTGAGGAGGCAGGCGGAGGCTGGATCGGTCCCCGGAAGGTCGCCACTTACTCGGCTACTATTCTCAACGTTCTTAGGGCATTGAAGGGTGTGGGGATGTTGCTTGGTCGTGCCCGAAGAAACCCTTAACCTAATCTGATATACCTTTTACCGAGGCCCAACCTGCTCGGGAACCGAATCTTGGATATTCGATCTCTCTGACGTTCCTCTTGGCGGTGGGGCTGTTGGCCATCAAGGGAATTTTCTCGGTTCTCCACCCACGCTCCGGAAAAATGTCGACAGGCTCACTCCTCTGTAAAGGATGAAGATAAGAAGAATCCTGGCATTGGAGGGTTTTCAATCCGAGGAGGTACAATTTTCGCGGCAGGTTTGCATGCCCGGCATCACTCAAGAGTCACGTTTCACCTTGCATCAGCTTTGCTCACATTTGTGGTTTGAAGTCAACACACACCAAAAGGAGGTAAAATGAAAAAAGCATTACTGCTCTTTATCTCGTTGGCATTCCTGGGCAATTTTGCGCAGAGTCAGATCCTGCAGAATTTCAACAAGGACGTCACGGGGATAGAGAAATCGTCCGACAGCGGCAAGGGATTGGATTCATTGTACAAGACCGCTGACCCGTCGAACAGCGCAAATGGAGTGCTCGCGATGCACTTCAACTTCGGTCCTGTTAACGACACGGTTGCCAATCTCCATGGCAGGATGGAACTCGGTGACGGAAAGGGCAACGCAACCTACGTCGCCCCGGGACTTGCCCAAAACCTGACGTTCTGGGTTTACCTCGACAGCACGCAGAAGATTCCGGACAGCCTCGAGATCGACACCTACGGTATGGACAACACGAACTGGGACTGGACCGAGAACGGCAACGCGAACCAGAAGAAACTAAACGTCCATTACGCGTTGGACATTCCGAAGAACGTATGGTACCCGTTGACGTTCAGGATGGCGGAACTCCAGACCTTTGACAAAAACTTCGCATACAATGCCAGCGGAGTCGGCAAAGGCTTCATGACCGGCCTCCAGATTTTCCCGTGGAAGGGGAATGACTGGACCGGGATCATTTACGTCGACAATGTCGGTTTCTACGGAGCGGTTCCGCATTTCATTCAGACCTTTGAGACCGACATCAACGGCGTGGAAAAATCCAGCGACAGCGGCAAGGGACTGGATTCACTCTACCAGACGACGGATCCCGGCAACAGCACGAATCACGTCTTGGCGGTCCATCTCACCTTCGCCGCTCCGAACGACACGGTGTCTAATCTTCATGGCAGGTTGGAGCTGGGCGATGGAAAAGGGAACGCGACCTACGTGACCCCCGGTGCCGCCAACTACCTTGTCTCCTGGGTTTACCTTGACACGCTGCAGAAGATTCCCGACAGTCTCGAGATCGACACCTACGGTATGGACAACACAAACTGGGACTGGACCGAGAACGGCAACGCGAACCAGAAGAAACTCGACGTCCATTATGCGGTGGACCTTCCGAAAAACGTCTGGTATCCGTTCACGTTCCCGATGGCTGAGCTCAACGCGCTGGACCACAACTTCGCGTACAACGCCAGCGGAGCCGGCAAGGGATTCATGACGGGTCTGCAGTTCTTCCCGCCCTCCACGCACGACTGGAAGGGAACGATCTACGTCGACAACATCACCCTTCTTGACACCATCGTCGCCCTGCCTCCTCCGGTCTGGACCGCAGCCGACTTTGAGAGCGAGAAAAACCAGAACTTCTACGTCGCGAGCTACGGCGGCGCAGGAACCCTTTCCGTTGTTCCCGACCTGAAGACAAGCAACGGTACGGAAGTGCTCCAGGCTGCGATCAACCTCGCGAATGCACCGAGGAAATTTGCGGTCGTTCGCGATTCCGTCCCGTTTGCCAGCAAGGCTGGAGACAGCCTCGCGACACTAGTCTCGTTCGACGTCTATCTGCCGAACAAGATGCCGAGTGGCATGTTGGTGAAATTCTTCCTCGCCAACAGCTCGGACAGCGTCGCGGTCCTCGACACGGTCGGAAAGCAGGTAAAAGCCAACTCGTGGAACACGATCTCCCTGAAGCTGGATTCCCTCAAGACAGCCGGGAAGTTCGACCCGACGAAGAAGCACCGGGTAGGCGTCATGATCTACGCGCCGCAGGATACTTCGAGCTGGAAGGACAACGTCTGGTTCGATAACCTCCTGGTCACCGGGATCAGCTATCCGACGGAACTCCCGACCGGAGTGAGCCAGTTCAGCACAGTCGCTCGTTCGTACGAGCTCTACAATAACTATCCGAACCCGTTCAACCCGACAACGATGATCAAGTATGACCTGGCCGAGGAGACTCATGTGCTCATCCAGGTGTTCGATATCGTCGGACGTCACGTTGCCACGCTTGTGGACGGCAAGCAGCCGGCAGGTTCGTATGCGGTTCCGTTCAACGCGTCGAAACTCGCCAGCGGAGTCTATTTCTACCGCTTGACCGCAGGCAAGTTCGTGAAGACGCAGAAGATGATGCTCCTCAAGTAACTGTTCAGGTTACAGGCGGGACCGGATTCGGTCCCGCCTGTCGCTTTAACATCGGAGGAACGATAGAGGAGCCGGTCCACGCAATGGATTTGGGCCCGGTTCACGGGTGCAAACGTTTGCAGGCCGGCGAGGAGCAGGGTTTAGCCTGAAAGCTTAGGGCTCCGGGCATACGAAGCAGTCGGATGGGGGAACCTCTCAGGTCCGCCTGCGCCATCCGGGCGGAACAATGCCCGCCCGATCGCCGCGATACCCGGACCACGTGCGTGATCCTTCGGCGCCCCGCACCGTCGCTCCCCCCATCATACCGTTCATTTCTCCGGCGCGGAAGTGCCTGTTTCCGCGACCGCGTCACGCAGCGCTCACACAGAGCGTATGACAGCTTCAACTGGCGATTCACGTTATCCCTCTCCCGGAAGGCGAAGCAGAGCCAACGAAGCCTTACGCTGCCTCCGGATGCCGATCCGGCACAGCGCGCCGGCCTGGGAACAGAGCAGGATGCGGAGCATCACCTAACGCAAGGAGAAGTCTATGCACGCTTTTTGGACTACATTTCGGCAGACCCTCTTCTTCCTCATCATCAGTCTCCTCGCTTCTTCCTCCTCCCTTCTCGCCGCCGCATCCGGCTCCGTCAAGGGGAGGGTCGTGGACAAGGATACCAAGGATGCGCTCCCGGGAGCAAACATTGTCGTAAAGAACACAAGCCTGGGTGCATCGGCCGACGTCAATGGCGAGTTCGTCATCCACAATATCCCCGTGGGTGAGCAGAAGCTCGCCGTTTCCTACCTCGGCTATCGGACCACGACGATCACGGTGACATTCGCAGAGGGGGAGGAGAAAAACATTTCCATCGCCCTCGAAGCCCAAGCCATTACCGGGCAGACCGTCGTCGTGACCGCTCAGGCCCAGGGACAGATGCAGGCGATCAACCAGCAGTTGGCCTCGAATACCATCGTCAATGTGGTATCGGAAGCCAAAATTCAGGAGCTGCCGGACTTCAATGCCGCCGAGGCCATCGGAAGGCTGCCGGGCATCTCCACGCTCCGAAGCTCGGGCGAAGCGAACAAAATCGTCGTGAGAGGAATGGCTCCGCAGTACAACGTCGTCTCGATCGACAACATTACTCTATCGTCGACGGGAAAGGATGACAGGAGCGTTGACCTCTCGATGGTGAGTCCGTACATGCTTCAGTCGATCGACGTGTACAAGGCGCTCACCCCGGACATGGACGCCAACGCGATCGGTGGAAGCGTCAACATGCAGCTTCGAGAAGCTCCGTCCGGCCTCCATTCCGACCTCATGTGGCAGTCGGGCTACACTGCGAAGAACAACGTCTACAGCAACTATAAAGCGCTCGGCTCGGTGAGTGACCGGTTCTTCGACGAC
>DATJQP010000087.1:0-22619 GCA_035505655.1 Bacteroidota bacterium | reverse complement strand
TCCGGATATCCGCGCCCCGGAATGCGTAGATACTCTGCGCGTCATCTCCTACGACGCAGATATTCCTGAATCGTTGCGCCAGGAGGTTGATGAGGACATACTGGGCACGGTTCGTGTCCTGGTATTCGTCGACAAGGAGGTAGCGGAAACGGTATTGATACTTCTCGAGAACGGCGGCGTGTCCCTGAAAGAGCTCGATGGGACGGAGGAGGAGATCGTCGAAATCCATCGAGTTGTTTTTCACAAGCTTTTGCTGATACTCCCGGAAGACACTTGCCGCGCATTGCTCGAGGGGGTCTTTCGCAAGCTCCGCGTATTCCTGCGCCGAGACGAGGTGATTCTTCGCTCCGCTGATCCGCGACTGGATTCCGCGGGGATTGAATTGCTGGGTGGAGATGTTCAGCGAGGCCATGATCGACTTGACGAGTCCCAGACTGTCTTCGGCATCGTAGATCGTGAAATTGCGCTGGAACCCGATCGGTTCGCACTCGTGCCGGAGAATCCTCGCAAAGATCGAATGAAACGTCCCGGCCCACACGTCGCGGGCATGTTCTCCGACGAGCCGCTCGATCCTCTCCTTCATTTCCCGGGCAGCTTTGTTCGTGAAGGTCAACGCAAGAATCTGGTACGGTTTGATCCCCTCATCGATGAGGTGAGCCACGCGGTAGGTCAGCACGCGAGTTTTGCCGCTGCCGGCTCCGGCGACGATCATCACGGGACCGTCGATCGCGTCGACGGCTTGCCGCTGCACGGTATTGAGGTCATTCATCGAGTTCATGCGGACAGAGAGATGCGTTCGGAAAAGTACACAAATTGGCAAAGTGATGCAACAAAACGGGGAGAGTTATACGGAGGGGCTGGGGAAGAGTCTCAGAGGAATATCGCTCCCTCGAGCCTCAGGAGGAATTCCTTTGTCTTGACCCCCGCCGAGTATCCGGCGAGCGAACCGTCGTGACCGACGACTCGGTGACAAGGGACGATGATGGGGAGAGGATTTCCGCCGTTCGCAGTGCCAACGGCGCGGAACCCGCGAGGCACGCCGACGCGTCTCGCGAGTTGCTTGTAGGTGATCGTGGTTCCGTACGGGATTTTCATGAGCTCCCGCCAGACCCGCAGCTGGAACGTCGTTCCTATCTGATCGATAGGAGCCGAAAACTTCGCCAGCTTGCCGTTGAAGTATCTCGTGAGCTGGTCGATGATCTCTTTGTTGCGGCTCTTGTTCTCCACCACATCTTCATCGTCGAAATGCATCGAGAGCCAGTCAAAGAAATCCTTCTTCGACTCTTTCGGAATACTGATCTTGCACGCGCCCTTCTCCGTCGATGCGATATAGATATGACCGATCTTCGAATCGAAGGATGTGCAGTAAACTTTGGGCATGGGGAGTGAAGAGACCCTTGGTGGTGGAATTTCCTGCTCTACCGAGGACGTCTGAATATAGCAAAGTCGAAAAAAGAGCGCAAGTGGAATATTCCTCCCGACGGAAACGGTCGTCACCGGATTTCGTTGCGCCGAATGTCCGGGCAGCCCGGAGTACTCCCCTCTTGAACGGGACGGGAGTCTTTTGAACCTGACGAGCGAGTCCGGAGAGTCTTCCTCTGCTACTCCTCCTCCTCATGGTGCCGGAGTTTTTCGATGACGGAAAAATCTTCGAGGGTCGTTGTGTCTCCCGTCGTTGCCCCGCCTGCCGCAATCTCCCGCAATAATCTGCGCATGATCTTTCCGCTTCTTGTCTTTGGAAGGGCATCGGTGAACCGGATATCGTCCGGCTTGGCCATTGCCCCGATTTCTTTAGCGACGTGAAGTCTGAGTTCTTCCTTTAATCCGGCGCTCGGGGATCGCTTCCCTTCCAAGGTTACGAATGCGCATATCGCCGAGCCCTTTATCTCATCCGGCTTTCCTACAACAGCCGCCTCAGCAACAAAGGGATGACTTACCAGGGCGCTCTCGACTTCCATGGTCCCCAACCTGTGCCCCGACACGTTGATGACATCGTCGACGCGGCCCATGATCCAGAAGTAACCGTCTTTGTCCCGCCGGGCCCCGTCGCCGGTAAAATACACTCCTTTGATGTCCGACCAGTAGGTCTTTTTGAATCGTTCGGGGTCGCCGTAGACTCCCCGCATCATTGAAGGCCACGGCCGTTTTACGACCAGATAACCGCCCTGAGTTGCCGGCACCGTCTTCCCTTCTTTGTTGACTACATCTGGCTGTACGCCAAAAAACGGCAGGGTCGCGGTCCCCGGCTTCGTCGGCGTGATCCCTGGGAGAGGCGTGATCATGATCGCCCCGGTCTCCGTCTGCCACCATGTGTCGACGATAGGGCATTTTCCCTTGCCGATGACCTTGTTGTACCACATCCAGGCCTCTGGATTGATCGGCTCGCCAACCGTACCAAGAAGACGCAGGGAGCTGAGGTCGTGTTTGAGCGGCCATTGTTCACCCCATTTGATGAAGGCGCGGATTGCCGTCGGAGCGGTATAGAAGATGTTCACTTTGTACTTTTCAATGATACTCCAGAATCTATCCGGTTCGGGATGATTTGGTGCCCCTTCGTACATCACGACGGTGGCGCCGTTCGAGAAAGGGCCATAGACAATGTAACTGTGGCCGGTCACCCATCCTATGTCCGCGGTGCACCAATAGGTGTCGGTGTCTTTGAGGTCGAAGACGTATTTCGTCGTCAGGTGACATCCGAGCAGGTAGCCTGCCGTACTATGGACGACCCCCTTCGGCTTTCCCGTTGTGCCGCTTGTATAGAGGATGAAGAGCGGATGCTCCGAGTCGAGCTTCTCCGCCTCACAATCCGCCGATGCGGTTGACATGAGGGCATCCCACCAATGGTCCCGGCCCGGGTCCATGTTGATGTCCAGTCCCACCCTGCGAACGACGACGACTCCTTCTATGGATGGCGTCACCTTGAGGGCTTCGTCGACGTTGGCCTTGAGTGGGATGACTCCTCCACGCCGATACCCTCCGTCCGCGGTGACGACGAGTTTGGCCTGCGCGTCGTTGATCCGGTCCTTTAGCGCCTCCGAGCTGAAACCCCCGAAGATGACGCTGTGAGTGGCTCCGATGCGTGCACAGGCAAGCATCGTAATCGGGAGTTCAGGGATCATCGGCATGTAGATGACAACCCGGTCTCCCTTTTCGACCCCGAGCTTCTTGAGCACGTTGGCAAATTTGCAGACCTCCCGGTGGAGATCTCCGTATGTCAGTGTCCGTGTATCTCCGGGCTCACCTTCCCAAATGATCGCGGCCTTGTTTCGCCGCCAAGTGGAAAGGTGACGGTCGAGGCAATTCGTCGAGACATTGGTCTTGCCGCCGACGAACCACTCTGCGAACGGAAGCTTCCACTTAAGAACTTTCGTCCATTTCTTAAACCAGAACAGCTCGTTTGCCATTTGTCCCCAGAACTTTTCCGGAGAATGGATCGATTCATTGTACATCTTTTTATAGACGGCGAACGACTTCAAAGACGCAGCCTTCGTGAACCTGGCATTCGGCTTGAAGACCCGATGCTCTTTGAGGACAGACGTAATGTTCGCAGTACTCCCCGGAACCGTTGAGGCCATGGCATTGCTCCTACATAGTTTAACGTTTAGACGGGAACGACGGCAAATCCACGGGATGCTTCGGAGCGGACTCGACTACGAAATGAGCCTGTACCCCATCACAAGACTGATGATAAGGAGGATAACTCCGAAGCCTCTGGTAATCTTCTCGATGAGGGCGCTGTCGAGCTTCATCTTTTGTCTCTCGACGAGCTCCAGGAGGACAATGAACCAGCCTGTTGTCCCGAATCCTGTCCCCAGAGCGAAAAGGAAATTGTTATACGTTGATATTGCCAGTATATGGTATCCGTGGATGATGCCTGCGACGGTGATCCAGTAGGCAATGAACGAGGGGTTGGAAAGGTAGAGGACGATACCGAAGAGAAAGTAACGCTTGAAACCGGGGGACTCTTCACTCTTCGCGAGTTTTGCTTCGCGGAGTTTGAAAAAGGTTGTGCGGACGCCGAAGCCGAAGAAGATGACGAACGCCGCAATTCTCAGCACCAAATCGAGTCTCGGGTTGGAGTTGAACACCGAAATCCCGAACATGGCGGCCGCACAGTAAACGAAATCCATCCAGCCGGAACCGGCCCCGATCATGAATCCCTGGCCTGTCTTATTCGACAGCCCCTTCATCATGACCGCAATGTTGATCGGCCCGATGGGCATCGAGGTAAAAAAACCTATAATGAATCCGACGATGAATGCGATCATCCGGCCAATGAGAACTTTTCTAAGGCTTCCGTTGTCTGCGAGGTGATGAACGACGTCCACCCTGAACGGGCCCTGGGGCGACGGCGAGCAGGAAGATAATTGAAATGATTCATAATCGCAAAGACATCATACAAGGATGCGCTCCTCCGGCGTCTTCACTCCGAGCGACACCTCTTCAGAAAACCGGGTCAGGCGTTCGATGATGGGATCACGAGTTGCATAGGTCATCAACTCCGCCCTGAGCCTGGCGATATTCGGCAGCCCTCTGAGGTAGCCTGAATAGTGTTTCCGCATTTCCAGCACGCCGGTCCTCTCGCCTTTGAACTCCACGGAGAGTTTCAGATGCTCGACGCACAAAGCGATCCGCTCCGCCAGCGTGATCTCCTCCGACGGCTTGCCCGTCTGCAGGAATGCCTTCGACTGACGGAATATCCACGGATTGTCGATCGCCCCCCTCCCTATCATGACGCCGTCGCATCCGGTATCGTCGAAGGCTTTCTTCACATCGGCCGGAGAAATGATATTTCCGTTGATGAACACCGGGATCGAAACGGCGGCCTTGATCTTCGGGATCCATGAGTAATCAGGAACTCCTTTGTGGGCCTGGGCGCGTGTGCGGCAATGAACCGTCAACGCCTTCACACCGACCCCTTCAAGCATCCGCGCCACCTCGACGATACGAATCGAATTCTCGTCCCATCCGAGGCGGGTCTTCACGCTCACCGGCGTGCGCGTCACACGGACAACGGACGAGACGATCCGCTCCATTCTGGGGAGATCCTTCAGAAGGCCGGCGCCCGCGCCGCGCATCGCGACGTCCTTCACCCAGCAACCGCAGTTGATGTCGATGAGATCCGGGCTGAGGCTTTCGGCGATTCTCGCCGCCCCTTCCATCGAAGCTTCTTCTCCGCCGTAAATTTGAATCCCGAAAGGCCGCTCCTCCTCGGAGAAGAACATTTTCTTGCGGGTTTTCTCGTTCTCACGCACAAGTCCTTCGGAGTTCACGAACTCCGTATACACAATATCGGCGCCGAGCCTTTTGCAGACGAGGCGGAATGGCGCGTCCGTGACATCCTCCATCGGAGCAAGGAGCAGCGGTTGTGCGATTTCGATCGACCCGATCTTCATAAACACAGACTTTCAGTTGACGGTATCGCCCGGGAGAATATCCACGACGCGGCTCTTGAGGGGAATGGGAAGCAGGCTCTTGAGCTCCTCGGGAGTTCCCGTTAACGCGGGGAAAGTCCCGTAGTGCATGGGGATGATGCACCGCGGCGTGAGCAGTTCGCATGCCTTCGCAGCTTCGCGCGGTCCCATGGTGTAGACGCCTCCGATAGGAATCATGACGATGTCGGGTTTGTAAACTTCGGCGAGAAGCTTCATGTCGCCGAAGAGACCCGTATCGCCGGCGTCGTAGAGTGTGACGCCGTTCTCACATTGAATGATGAACCCCGCCGGATTCCCTCCATCGATCCTCTGACCGCCGTCCTCGATCGTAGAGCTGTGCTGCGCGTAGACCATCACAATCTTCACTTTGTCGCTTTCGTACGTGCCGGAGTAGTCAAGGACTGCGGTTTTCTTCACTCCCTTCGACGCGAGATACAACGCGATCGCCCTGTTACAGATCACGGTGGCATCAAACTTCTGGGCGAGCTCGACGGTATTGCCGAGATGGTCCGAATGGCCGTGTGTGACGAGGATGAGGTCGACATGGTCAATATTCCGCGCGCTGCTAGGCGCCTTGGGGTTGTCCAGCCACGGGTCGATGAGGATCACCTTTCCCTTTGCGGTTTCGACTTTGAACGCAGCATGACCGTACCACGTCACCGTGACTCCCTTGCCGATCATTCGGGGCTGTGCGATGAGCGTGCCGAGGAAGACAAACGACGCGAGGAGCGAAAGTGCTATGCTTGATAAGAGATGTTTCATTGTATTCTTTCAGGAGTTTGAACGAATGGACGCGATGAGGGCATCCGCCATTTCCGAAGTGCCCGTTGTCGATTGTGGATCAAGGTCCCTCGTCAGATGTTTGCCCTCGCGGAGCACTTGCGATATCGCGTTGTGCACCTTGAGCGCGGCTTCATGCTCTCCGAGATGGTCAAGCATCATCGCACCGGCGAGGATGATTGCACAGGGGTTCGCGATGTTCTTTCCCGCGATGTCGGGGGCGCTGCCATGGACCGCCTCAAAGATCGCGGCACTTGACCCGATGTTCGCCCCCGGGGCAAGGCCCAGCCCTCCGACAAGGCCGGAACAGAGGTCCGAGAGAATATCGCCGAAAAGGTTCGTTGTAACGATCACGTCAAACTGAATTGGATTGAGGACCAATTGCATCGCCATGTTGTCGACGATCCGGTCTTCCGCCTCGATGTCGGGATACTTCTGGGCCACTTCCCGGGCGACCTCCAGGAACAATCCTCCGGAGAACTTCATAATGTTCGCCTTGTGGACCACCGTCACCTTCTTGCGACCATGAGCCCTGGCGTACTCGAACGCCGCCCGCACGATGCGCTCGGACCCGAACCTTGTCACGATCCCGATTGTCTCCGCAGCGCTCTTCTGAGCGTCAATGTAATGCTCAATACCCGAGTAAAACTCCTCGATGTTTTCCCTGAACATCACAAGGTCGACATCCTTGTACCGGGAAGGTACGCCAGCGTAGGTCTTCGCCGGACGGAGGTTGATATAGAGTTCGAATTCCTTCCTCAGCGCCACGTTGACGCTGCGGAATCCCTTTCCGCTCATCGTCGTGAGCGGACCTTTCAGAGCGACTCTGTTCTTTCGGATCGATTCGACCGTCGACTCCGGGATGGGATCCTTGTATTGTTCGATCGCCGCTATCCCTGCATGAGCAATCTCCCACCGGACACCGACTCCCGTGGCTTCAATGACTTTGCACGCGGCATCACAAATGCTCGGACCAATCCCGTCTCCGGGGATCAGCGTAACGGTATGCATCATGAGAGTGCGCTTGGTGAGATGATAGTGAAATATAGTAAACCGTGCGGCGAGTTCCAAATATCCTCGCATGATCCATATGCATCCCCCGTGCCGCCTTGACTCGCTATCTTTTTTTGGGTACCTTGAGTGCGCTTCACCCCTCTTCGAAACAAAGTACCGTTCTTCAAACGCCAACAAAACAATCCGATTGAAAAGACTTCTCAATTTCCTAAAGATCGAACATACGCTCTTCACGCTGCCGATGATCTACAGCGGCGTATTCCTCGCGTCAAGAGAGAAGCCTTCCAACGAACTGCTCCTTCTTGTGTTGATCGCATCGGTCGGCGCGCGCACCGTGGCGATGACGCTGAACCGGATCATCGACCGGGAAATAGACAAGCGTAACCCGCGCACCGCCGGGAGGGAATTGCCGACCGGCAGGCTGACGCTGCGACAAGCAGCGCTGGTCCTCGGCGGAGCCCTGTTTCTCTACCTGGCAGCCGCACGCCAGATATCCGGCTTTTGCTTCGCCCTTTCCCCAATTCCGCTGATCGTCTTCATCGTCTATCCCTATTTGAAGCGATTCACTCCGCTGGCTCATTTCGGGGTCGGTCTCGGGATGTCGATGGCCCCTTTGGGGGGATGGTTTGCGATCACCGGCTCGTTCGCGAATCTTGCCACCGGCCTCATCCTGCCGTTCTTCGTCCTCTTGTGGGGGACGGGGTTCGACATCATTTATTCGACCCTCGACGAGGAATTCGACCGGAACGCGAACCTTTACTCGTTTCCGTCAAGGTTCGGAAAAGAGCGAGCGCTCCGGATCTCCGGCGTACTTCACTTTCTTGCGTTTGTGGTACTTGTCGTCCTATTCTTCCATTCCCTGAAAGCGGTCGTTGCGGTCCCCCCTCTTCTTCTCAGCGGCCTTCTGTTGTATCTTGAACAGAAGAAGGCAGAGGACGTTGAGCTCGCGTTCTTTAAGATCAACATTCTCCTCGGGTTCAACATCTTCGCGATGGTCATCCTTCCGATTGTCACGCCATGAGAATAGTCGTCGGCATTACAGGGTCATCCGGCGCCGCCTTCGCAGTCGATTTCCTCAAACAATCATCCGCGGAGAAGTACCTCGTCGTCAGCAAGTGGGGAAAAGTTCTCCTGAAGGAGGAGCTTGGGCTCTCGGAAAAGGATCTCCACAAGCATATCAAAAGGCAATTCTCGGACGACGATCTGACCGCTCCGATTGCGTCCGGATCAAACCCCGTCGATGCGTGCGTCATCCTCCCGTGCTCGACCTCCACGCTCGGCAAGATCGCGTCGGGAATCGGGGATACGCTCATTACCCGCGCCGCGCAGATAGCGCTGAAGGAACGATTCAAGCTCATCCTCTGCATTCGCGAGACGCCGCTTTCATCCGTGTCGCTGGAACAGAGCGCAAAGCTCTCACAGAGCGGCGCCATCGTGATGCCGATTTCACCCCCCATGTATTTCACGCCCAAATCGGTCGAAGAGTACATCTCGGCGTTCACCGACAAACTCCTCGGGGTCCTCGGAGAGAGAATCCCGCGGGGATGGAGAGCCGAAGAACTGGAATAATGCCGATGCGATTTACCGCTCTTCGCGAATTTGTCCAATACCTCGAAAAGAACGGGGAGCTCCACCGGATCAGAGTCGAGGTCGATCCCAGACTCGAAATTACGGAGATCGCCGTTCGCGCGCTGCGCGAGGGGAAACCGGCGCTCCTCTTCGAGAAGGTCCGCGGTTCGAAGTACCCCCTCGTCATCAACACCCTGGCAAGCGAACGTCGCATTGAGCTCGCGCTCGGCGAGCACCCCGACAATCTCGGGGAGCAACTCATTGCATTCGCAGAGCGGGCAATCCCTCCCTCCCCCTCGACATTGCTTCGGCACAGAAAGGTCGTCCGTCGATTGATTTCCTCACGGACCAGCGACATCAGCATTGCGCCTTCCCAGGAGGTGGTCGAGAACCCGAACCTGGGGGAGCTGCCGGTACTTCAGTGCTGGCCACACGACGGCGGAAGGTTCCTCACGCTGCCGCAAGTCTTTACGTACGACCCAGCCACCGGCAGGAGGAATGTCGGAATGTACCGGATGCAGGTGTTCGACGGCAAGACGACCGGGATGCACTGGCAGATTCAAAAAGGGGGCGGATTCCATTTCTTCCGATCCATGAAAATGGACCGGCCCCTTGAAGTCGCCGTAGCACTCGGAACCGACCCCGCCTTCCTTCTTGCCACGGTCGCCCCGCTTCCGGAGGGGATCGATGAAGCGATGTTCGCGGGCTTCCTGCGAAAACGTCCGACGCAGCTCGTCGGGGGGCGTTCCATTTCCATCAGCGTTCCGGCGAATGCGGAGTTCGTTCTCGAGGGGACGGTTCCTCCGAAAGAGCGGCGGAGCGAAGGACCTTTTGGCGACCACTTTGGCCACTACTCCGCGGCGGCGGAGTTTCCGGTCTTCCACCTCTCGGCCATCACCCACAGAAAGAACCCGATCTATCCTGCAACGGTCGTTGGGATTCCACCGATGGAGGACAAGTTCCTCGGTGATGCGACCCAGAAGATCCTCGGTCCCCTCGCGAAGCTTCTTCATACCGAAGTACGGAGCCTCTGGGCGTACTACGAGGCGGGCTTCCACAACCTGCTCGCCGTTTCGATCGAAGAGCGGTACCAGAAGGAAGGGATGAAGACGGCGCTCGGGCTGCTTGGGACGCAGCAACTTTCTCTCACGAAATGCCTCGTGACGGTTCCCCAGGAAACGGACCCCCGCGACTTCCGCGCCGTCCTGGCGGCGATCCGGGAGAATTTCGACCCGCACTTCGACTTCATGCTTCTTCCGAAGGTTCCACTCGACACACTCGACTTCACGTCGTACACGATGAACCTCGGGAGCAAGATGATCATTGACGCCACGAAGAAGACGCGCACGCGAAGCCGTGCTCACATCACGAAAAAGTCGGAACATTTTTTGACGCATCTTTCCGAGGAAGACCGGCGGATCATCGACTCACACCTCGTTGAAAACGCGCTCCTCGTCGTCAAGGTGAAACACGACGGAGGGGCCGTTCTTAAGCGTCTCCTCAAATCGCCCCTCCTCGACGGAGTGAAGCTTCTCGCTCTCGTCAGTGAGGATGTGGATATTCATCGCCCGGAGAGTTATATTTGGGGAATCTTCACTCGTTTCGATTGTGAGCGGGACGTGCTGTTCAGGGAGCAGAAACTCGTAGGAATCTCTCCGGTCTACCGCGGCACGCTGGGGATCGACGCAACGTGGAAGCCTGGCTATCCCGAACCCCTCGTCATGGATGAGAAAATCATCCGGCACGTCGACCATCGCTGGGACGAGTACTGGAAATAAGAATGCTATCTTCGGATTCGTATGCAGGATATTAATTTCAGGGATCGTACACTTTTCCCGATCTGGGACAAGATCCAGAACGGCGAGCGCCTTTCGCTCGAGGACGGCGTACGGCTCTTTGATTCTCAGGACCTCATCGCCATCGGCAAAATGGCTCATGCCGTGCAACAGCAGAAGAGCGGCGACGCAGTCTACTTTGTCCTGAACCAGAAGATCGAACCGACGAACGTCTGCGTCCTTTCCTGCAAGTTCTGCGATTTTGCGGTGAGACCGGGTTCCCCCGAGTCGTACGAGATGACGATCAAGGATATCCTTGCAAAGCTCTCGCCGGAGATTCAGGAAGCCCATATCACCGGAGGACTTCACCCGGATTGGGAATGGAGTTACTATCTCGACATGGTGAGGGAAATCAAGAAGCATTTCCCTTCGATAGACGTCAAGGCATTTACCGCGGTCGAGATCGACTTCTTCCACAAAAAGTTCAAGCTCCCCATCGAGGAGGTCCTCCGCCAGCTTAAAGAGGCGGGATTGCGGACCATGCCGGGGGGAGGCGCGGAGGTCTTCTCGGAGAGAGTGCGAAAACTCCTCTTCAACCAGAAGATCGGCGCGAAGACCTGGTTCGAGGTTCACCGGGCGGCACACAAGCTTGGGATTCCCACGAACGCTACTCTCCTCTACGGGCACATCGAAACCTACGAAGAACGCGTACTCCACATGCTGAAACTACGCGACGCCCAGGACGAGACCGGCGGGTTCCTAACTTTTATTCCTCTCGCGTTTCAGCCGGGCGTCACGGGAATCAAACCGAGAAACGAATTCACCTCGGCCATCGATGACCTCAAGACGATCGCCGTTTCCCGCCTCATGCTCGACAACTTCCCGCACATCAAAGCCTACTGGGTGATGTTAACGGAAGAGGTCGCTTCCGTCGCGCTCAATTTCGGCGCGGACGACATGGACGGAATCGTCGGAGGCGAAAACATCGCGCACGATGCCGGGGCGATCAGCCCGATGAGCCTCGCAAAGGATCAGATCATCAAGATCATCCGTGACGCGGGGAAGATCCCCGTTGAGCGGGATGTCTATTACCATCCGCTCAATCTCTACACCGAGAATGTCATCGGAAAGATCCCCTATCTGAATTCTGTCCCCTTCTATGCGGGAATGGAGAAAAGACAGTTCAAGATCCTCCCCGTGGTTCCGCGCCGGATGGGCGAGCTGGAATCGAAAGGCATGGTCGACGCAGGCGTCTTCTCGCTGATGGACTACTTCGCGGAGGAAGAGAAGCTCGACCTCATGAACTATTGCATCGCGACGAGGGACCAGGTGAAGAGCGTCATGCTCTTCTCGAAGGAAGGATGGGGCGATCTGAACGGGAAACGAATCGGCATCACGGACGATACCGCGACGTCGATTCGCCTCCTTCAGGTACTCCTTGCCAAGAAGTACGGAGTACGAGCAAGCTTCGAACGAATGCACTCGGGTGTCAACGATCATACCGGCTTTGACGCCGTGCTCCTTATCGGCGACGAGGCGCTCAGAAGGAACAAGTACGGGCTTCCGGGCTTTGAATTGGTCTATGACCTGGCGAAGGAATGGTACGATTGGCAGAAACTCCCGTTTGTTTTTGCCGTGTGGGCTGTCAGAACCTCTGTCGGGGCGGACCGGAAGGCGGAGCTGCGCTCGATCCTCGATACTGCCCTCGAGAGGAACGAGTCGCGCCTCGACCTCGTCGGCGCCCTTCACGGCAAAACGATCGGTCTCACCCCATCCGAAACGCAGGAATATCTTGAAGGATTCAACTATCGCCTGGGAGATCGGGAGAAGACGGCGATGAGGGTGTTCAGAAACCTCTACGAAGAGACCCGGGTATTTGCACATCACGGATAATGACGCGCCATGGATTCATCATTGATTGCGAGGATTCGGGAACTCATCCATCAGGGTGACAAGCTCATTCCCGAGGGAGGACTTGAGTTCTCGGGCTACAACGCCAAGATGCAGAGCCAGTATCTGCTGTGGCGAAAGAACTGTCTCGAAGCTCTGGGGAAGTGCGGCGACAAAGGATCGATGCTCCGGTCTCAGGTTGCGAACGACGAGAACGGGGCCTACTTCTACCAGACTTCGGCGCAGAAGGTCAGCGACGCTCTCAAGGATGCGTTGAAGATCGCGGAAGCGCTCCCTCCCACCCCTCCTCCTCCTCCGCCCGAACCGTCGCCGGCAAAGCCTGCGGCCGAGGTGGAGCACCCGCACACGGCGGAGCCGTCGAAGCCGTCCGCAAAAGTATCTTCCCCGGCGACGAACAGAGTCTACATCGTCTCCGCGGCAAACAATCCGTTGCTGCCGCAGCTCACCGCATTTCTCAAGGAGCTGGGAATCGATACAGCGGTATATCAGCGAACCGGCGGCGGAAGCGATGCTCTCTTGTCGAGCTTTGAGAAACAACCGGCCATGCATTACGCTTTCTACCTCGCCGCGCCCGACGACGTGCCGAGTGCAATGTTCGAGATGGGTTTCCTCGTCGGGAAAATGGGATCGAGCCATGTTTGCTGCATCTATCCCAAAGACAGTCCGGTCCCCAAAACCATTCCAGGGGTTCAGAAGAAAGAGATCGTCGTGAAGCTGGAAGAGATCAGTTTCAGCCTGATCAAAGAACTCAAAGCGGCGGGCTATTCAGTCTCAATTTAGCAGACCTGGCACAGATGCAATCGGATCTCTTTTCAAAAGTTCGCGGCGGGGACCGGCTCAGCACGGCGGAAGGTCTTTTTCTTCTCCGGAACACCGAGCTTCTCGACCTCGCGGATCTCGCGAATGAGATCCGGTTCAAAAAGAATCCCTCCCCCGAAGTCACCTTCGTGATCGACACCAATCCCAATTATACCAACGTCTGCGACATCGACTGCATTTTCTGTGCTTTCTACCGGCATCCCGGCGAGGAGGGAGAGTACACGCACTCCGTCGACGAGATGCTCGCGAACATGAAGCAGGCGGCTGCCAAAGGTGTGACCACTGCGCTGCTTCAGGGCGGGGTGAATCCGGCCATTCCATTCGAGTATTATCTCGAGTTGGTCCGCCGGACTCGCGCCGAGGTGCCCGAAATATATCCCCACTTTTTCTCGACATCCGAGATCATCGGGATGTCGCGGGTATCGGGTCTCAACACCAGGGATGTCCTGAAGCAATTGTGGGATGCGGGGCTCCGGTCGCTCCCGGGAGGAGGAGCCGAAATTCTCTCCGACAGGGTGAAGAAGAAAATCAGCAGCAAGAAAGGGAGTTCGGCGGATTGGCTGAGGGTGATGCGTGAGGCTCACGAGCTCGGTTATAAGTCGACGGCGACGATGATGTACGGACATCTTGAGACCGAGGAAGATGTCCTCGCTCATCTCGACAGCATCCGCCAGCTTCAGGACGAGCACCACGGATTCACCGCATTCGTGCCGTGGAGTTTCAAGCCCGGCAATACGCCGCTAGAAAAGATCATCCCGCACTACGCGACTCCGACCCGGTATCTTCAGACGATTGCCTTCTCGAGGATCTACCTCGATAATTTCCCGCACATCCAGGCATCCTGGTTCTCTGAAGGGAAGAAGACCGGTCAGATCGCACTTCATTTCGGCGCCGACGACTTCGGCGGAACACTTCTTGAGGAGAATGTCCACGCAGCGGCCAACTTCGTCAACAAGACGAATACCGATGAATGCATCCAGCTCATTCATGAATCGGGATTCGACGCAACGCAGCGGGGGACCCTCTACGAGGTACTGAGAAATTATCCACGAATGCGGGCGGCCTGAACAGGCCGGGGCATCCCTCCCTCGTCATCCCCACATCAGAGCTTTTCGCTCGCCAACCTTCGGGAAATATCCTTCAAGGATGTCCAGCTTTCCATCAACTCAGGCAGGTATTCTGAGGAAGTGACAAACGTCCAGAGGTAGGCTACAATCGAATAGATGCTCCCGGTGCTGAAATCATCCAGGTCGATCGCGATGTAAAGCACGACGAGGAAAATCCCCAGCAGAAAAAGCCTCATCGCCCCGAAGTTCAAAGCCCCCCAATTCGCTATCTTTTGTTCCGCCCTCGTCTGGGTCGTATAGTACGACCTTACCTTTGAAGGATCCTTTGTCGAAAAGACATCGTACGCATCCTCGCGGGTGTCGTGGAGATCTTTCTGGATCGCGATGACGCGGCTGTTGTAGAGGCGGGAGATAACGAGAAGCGGGAGAACGATGAAGAGACAGGCGAAGGCGATCCTCCAGTCGAAGAAAAAGAGTGCAAAGACCGCACCTCCGATCGAAATCGATTGTTCGATCACCTCCGGGACCCGGTATTGCGCGAAACTGATGAATTCTCTGGATAGCTCCGCTCTCGCCGCGGTTCTGGAAACCGATTCCCCCCTTTCCTTCCCCGCCGTCGCAACATCCGTCGCAACCTCGGTGAACATCTTCAGAAATATTTTGGGGTCGATCGCCCGGCGGAGCGCTCCTACTCCTGAATTGAGAAGGAAGACGGAGATCCACGCGGCAAGGGGAATGACGAAGCTCGCTGAAACTGTCAACGCCGCCTTCTCGATCAGGGCGTCGATGACATTGCCAAAAAGAGTCGGCTCGGCAATCCATGCGACGTTCTCGACCACCACGAGAAAGGTGGCGATGAGAATCCCCTTGCTGAATCGCCTGAAGAGATCGCCCAGGTGCATGTGATGTGGAATCCCCGGTTCGTCAGTAAAGCGTTATCTCCGGCACACGCGGAATCAAGCGCTTCTCCTCCGCGCGATGATAAAGAAGCTCGAGGGCTTTCTTGCCCTTCTCCCCCATGTCCACCGTCAGCTCGCTGACGTACATTTTTACAAACTGTTCGCCGAGCTTCTCATCGATCCCTCGCCCCCATTTGAGTGCGTAAGGAATCGATTCCTTCTGATGAGTGTATCCGTAGTGAATACTCTCCTTGAGGCCTCGCGATAATCGTCGCGCCATTTCCTCTCCGAGGTCTTTTCTGACAAGATCGAGACCCAGCGGAAGAGGAAGGCCGCCGGATTCCTTCTCCCATAGCTTTCCAAAATCGAGGACGCTGTTGAAACCTTCCGCCTTGTACGTCAGCTGGCCTTCGTGGATGAGCAACCCCGCATCGAACTCGCCCGCCGAAACTCTCCCCATGATCTCGTCAAACGGAACGTCGACATTGCTCATCCCTTCGGTGAAGGTCTTGAAAAGAAGCGTCGCCGTCGTAAGTTTGCCAGGAGTTGCCACCGTTTTCCCTTTTAGATCGCCCAGGGTCGAATATTTCTTCGAGATGAGGACCGGGCCGTACCCTTCCCCCATGCTTGCCCCGGTCGCCATGATCCAGTAACGATCGGCGACGTGCGGGTAGGCGTGAGCCGAGATCGCCGTGACTTCGAGCTCCGCCCTCATCGCCCTGACATTGAGGGATTGGATGTCTTCAAGCATGTGTTCAATCGTGATCCCTTCAAGCTTTACCTTTCCGCTGGACAATCCATAGAACATGAAAGCATCATCCGGATCCGGGCTGTGTCCGACGCGAATTATCTGGTCTGTCATCGTTCCAATTTCCTGAGTTTGAGTTATTCGTGGAATTGTTTCTCGCCGCAGTAAAGGCTTGCGATGCCAAGAGTGAGGCGGCGGTATGTGATCGAGGAGAAGCCTGCAGACTCGAGAATCTGAACAAAATCATCGCCGTCCGGGAACGCCAATACCGTTTCCGGGAGGTATCGATAAGCCTCGGCTTTGCGCGATATGGCTCTGCCGATGAGCGGTAGCAGGCGGGTAAAATAGAACAGGTAGATCTGTCGAAATGGGAATACTCTGGGTTTGGAGAATTCCAGAACGGCAACCTTCCCTCCTTTTTTGAGGACCCGGTGCATCTCACGCAATCCCGCGAACAAGTCTTCGAAATTGCGGACCCCAAAGGCCACCATTGCCGCGTCAAAACGTCCCTCAGGGAAAGGGAGATGTTCCGCCTCGGCCAATTGCAATTGGATCCTGCCTGACGCATCTATCGCCTCGATCTTCCGCTTCCCGATTTCAAGCATCGGGGCAGAAATATCGACCCCGATAACTTCGTCGGGGTTTAACCGGAGGGACGCGATAGCAAGATCCGCGGTACCTGTTGCGACATCCAGAATTGACCTGGGAGAGAATGCTTTGAGCGAGCGGATCGCCGCTCTGCGCCAATAGAGATCCACTCCTCCGCTCAGCAGGTGGTTCAGAAAGTCATAGTGCCGGGCAATCGAATCGAAGAGAGTTCGGACGTATTGTTTCTCCATCGAGGTAGGGGTATTCGAAATCGATGCCTAAGATACGCAAAAACGGGCGGAGTTACCATAGTTCCGTGGTTCGTTCAACCGATGAAAACGAGGGAACAATAGCTTAATTCCATCGGCTCTTCGTGACGATTCGATAGCAGCTGCCTCGTTGAGGCCTGCCCGGTTGAAGAATGATAGACGGAATGAAGACAGCCTGGTCTAATCTGTCTTCTCGGCCGGATTTTGTTGCCTTTGAAATGATTACGGCCTATCTTTTCATGCCGCGCAGGGCAGGAGACTCACACTTCACATGACCCTTTCCGAGACCGGCCGCGAATGGTTGTGCACCTTTCGACAGACGGATCCGCAGATTTCGTCACAGGATCATCGTCCAACATATGCATCGAATCCCATTCAGATCTGAAGATCCAGGCTCTGTGCCGATCGAGTCGCCCGTAAAGATAACTATTATGGAGCAAGTTTCGCCATGACACCACTCCTTTTGTCGCGCCTCCAGTTCGCGATGACGATTGGGTTTCATTTTATTTTCCCCCCGATTACCATCGGCCTCGCATGGCTTCTCGTCATTGTCGAATCGCTAGGCTGGAGACGAAATGATCAGACCTATGTGAGAATCGGAAAATTCTTCGCCCGGATTCTCGCCCTGAACTTCGCCGTCGGCGTTGCCACGGGCGTGGTGATGGAGTTTCAGTTCGGGACAAATTGGGCGGAGTATTCGAAATTCGTCGGCGACATCTTCGGCGCTCCGCTCGCCGCCGAAGGAGTCTTCGCCTTCTTCCTCGAGTCCACCTTTCTCGGCCTCTACCTTTTCGGGAGGGGCCGTGTCTCGAGCGGGATCCATTGGTTCTCCGCCCTCATGGTCGCAGTTGGGGCCACGATCTCGGCCTTCTGGATTCTCGTCGCAAGCTCATGGATGCAAACGCCGGCAGGATTTCGTGTACAGGGGGGCCGGGCCGAGCTGACCGATTTCTGGGAGGCAGTGTTCAACCCATCGACCTTCCCCCGTTTCTGTCACACGATGGACGCCGCGCTGATCGCGGGAGCATTCATCATGGCCGGAGTTTCGGCATACTTGATCCTGAAAAACAAAGAAGCCGAAACTGCGAAACGCTCGATGGCCCTCGCGGTGACATTCGGGGTCATCGTCTCTTTGCTGGAAGTGTTTCCGTTCGGACATATCCATGGCCAGCAGGTCGCCCGTACCCAGCCGGAAAAATTTGCGGCAATTCAGGGACTCTATACGACACAGAAAGGTGCGCCGGTGGTCTTTTTCGCGTACCCGACCACCCCTCCTCCGCTTCTCAAAGCCGCGGTCGAAATTCCAGGTCTCCTGAGCTGGCTCGCATTCGGCGACCTCGACGCCACGGTCAAAGGCATCAACGATTTTGCTCCGGATCAGATCCCTCCCCTCTGGCCGACGTTTGTATCGTATCATAACATGGTACTCCTCGGGATCTATTTCATTGTTATTATGGGCTTCGCCTTTATCCAGTTACGCCGGGGCAGACTCTGGGAAAACCGGAAACTATTGAAGGCGTTCGTATGGTCGATGCCGCTGCCGATCGTTGCATGCCAGCTTGGTTGGATCGCCGCTGAAGTAGGGCGCCAGCCCTGGATCGTCTACCATGTCATGAGGACGAGTGACGCAGTCTCGAAGGTCGTTTCCGGGGCCGAAGTCGCCTTTTCCATCCTCCTCTTCGGACTCGTTTACATCCTCCTCGGTTCGCTCTTCGTCTATTTCTTCGTGAAGGAAATGAAACACGGCCCGGAGCCTGCACTCACGGCTCGTCCGGCTCAAGGCGGAAAGGAGGCTTCACTCTAATGGACCTCAACACAGTATGGTTTTTGCTCGTCGGCGTGCTTATCATTGGATATGCAATCCTCGATGGATTTGACCTCGGAGTCGGAATTCTCCATCTCTTCACGAAGGGTGAAGAGAGACGAAGAGTGAACATGAATGCGATTGGACCTGTGTGGGATGGAAACGAAGTGTGGCTGCTCACGGGAGGAGGGGCGCTTTTCGCCGCGTTTCCCGTCGTCTATGCGACGGTCTTCAGCGGGTTCTATCTTGCCCTCATGCTCCTTCTCTTCGCGCTCATCCTTCGCGCAGTCTCGTTTGAATTCAGAGGGAAGGTGGATTCGCGTTCGTGGCGTGTCGCGTGGGATTGGGCCTTTGGTCTCGGCAGCTTGATATCAGCCCTCCTGTTCGGAGTTGCTTTCGGCAACATTCTCCGTGGTGTGCCGGTAGACGCAACCGGAGCGTACACCGGAGACTTCCTGGGACTCCTCAATCCCTACTCCGTCCTCATCGGGCTCCTCTCGGTTGCGCTTTTCATCATGCACGGAGCCATCTATCTTGACATGAAGACAGAAGGAGACCATCGGGATTGGGCTTCTCGAATTGTCAACCGACTGTGGCCCGTCGTAGTGGGACTTTACATCCTCGCGACCATCGCGACGTTCTTCGAGGCCGGATTCCTTTTCGAGGGTGTCCCGGGAAACCCGATCTTCTGGGTGCTTATCGTTCTCCTCTTCGGTTCCATTCTCGGGATCCCGTTCTTCGTCAAGTCGGGAAAGTATTTCGCCGGGTTCATCGCCTCCTCGACCACCATCGCCTCGATGATCGGTCTGGCCGCGCTCAGTCTTTTTCCGCGGCTGGTGCCGTCACGCACGGACCTTGCCTACAGCCTGACGATCTACAACGCCTCTTCCACACCCCGAACTCTCCGGGCAATGCTCGTCATCGCACTCGTGGGGATGCCGATCGTCATTGCTTACACAATCTTTGTATACCGCATCTTCCGTGGGAAAGTCACGATCTCGCATGAGAGCTATTAAGAACGGGTCTCTGGCTGCATATTTTGAGCGATAGCGTTCAGATGAAAGAGGGCTCCTTCGATGTTGCCATCGGAGAAGCCCTCTTCGTTTGATCCATGGAGGCATCCGCACCTTAATATCTATGCCGCCCGAATCCCCCTCCACGGTATTCGATTCTGTTGACCATACGGGGACGAAGAAATTCGAACCTTCATTTCGCGAAGAAACGCGGGACGGATCGGCATGAGCGGTTGGATTGATTCGACGAACCCGCGTGAGAAGCTGTGAGCATTTCGGCAAACTGCTGTCAGCGCCAGAAGAGTTGAGCTGTCGGCGATGAGACGTCCCAGGTCGGGCTTTTTCGCCTCGATCAATGCGGAGACATTGGACGAATAGGCCAGCAACTTCCGGGCTTCTTTTTCGATCTCTCCGGTATCACGGAACCTGAGAAAAGGAGTGGAGTGCCCGGCCCGTCCATCCTCTTCGAGGTCCTGCAGATCGTCAATCAATTGCAGAACGACGCCGTAGCCGAAAGTGGCGAGACTTGCCTCTTTGTCGAGACTTCCCGCGGCCAGAAATCCGTCGGCGAGAACGGATGTCCCCCCCTTCCTGATCGTGTGTCTTTCCAGCGATAGGTCGTCGATCTCCGCTTCGTTTGCCTGAACGACGAGGCTATCCCGCTGCGCGTTGTGGATGGCGAGGAGACTGCCGTAGACGCCGGGGTACTCTGCGACCGGAAACTCCTCACGGATCATCGCAAGGAGCCTGCCGACGGTCCCCGTGATCTCGTTCACGGGAGCACAACCTGGATTGTCGAACCATTTGGAGAGCCATTGCACGAGGCCCAACTTTTCATCCTTTGAGCGCTCCGGTGCATCAAGCCAGTTATCGGCGTAAGGATAAAGAAGGCTGTAGGCGAAGGAAGATGGAGTGAAAACAATCGGCAATCCGAGATATTCGAGAATGCTCTCAAAGACCCAGAGATTCCGGAGCGCCTGATGGATCTCCTCTCCCGACAACCCCGCGTCAAATCGCTTCGCCTCGGAAACGAACCGCTCGGTCACCGCGTCACATTGCTCGAGGTACTTCATCCTGCCATTCAGGCCTGACCCGCATCCCGATCCTGTCATCGCGCGGAGCACTCCCAGCGAGAAATGAGACCTCTGCTCGCCCGAGAGTTTCCGGTACTCATCGAACGAGGTGGGAGCATATTTTAGGCTCGATTCCATTCTCTGCTCGTTCTCTCGCTGTTCTCCGGGGGAATAGAGTCTCATCCCGCCCGGCATTTCGGCCGGGGTGCAGCGCCAGGCCGAATGTGCCCATTGAGTGAGTCCGTCAACATCTTCCTCGAAAGTCGATTGCATCGTTGCTTCAGTTTGAGGGTCAGGGAACATTTTTGAGGTCCGATGGCGTGAGCATCAGTTTGAATGGATTCGATCGGCCGTTCAACATGAAGCGGGCCTTCATCCTATGGTTCTTCTACGCATCTCTTCGGGCAAAGATTCAGCGGAAGCCCTTCCCCGCATCTCAATGGAAATGGATCGATAGTGTATGCTTTGAGTCCTTTAGGCCCGCCGAAGATGGATTCACGAAGATTCCAAACCTTGACACTACCCATAGACCGCCTCCTTCATACAATCGGCAAAGATTAGTATATTAAAGGACACTGTCTCAAGATATTCCGGGATTTAGGTGGAACAGGGAAAGCGCTACGAAAAACTGATCAATTACCTGACCGATTACATCTACACCGTCACCATCCGCGACGGAGTGGTTGTTGAAACGGATCATGGTCCGGGGTGTGTTTCTGTGACGGGCTACACGTCGGAAGACTACAAGAAGGATCCGGAACTGTGGTACCGGATGGTTTACAAAAGAGACCGCGAAAAGGTACTCAACCAGGCGAGACTCGCCCTCTCCGGCCAGGAGGCGGATCCTCTCGAACATCGGATCGTTCATAGGGACGGTTCGATACGGTGGATCCGGAACAAGATCGTCCTGACGAAGGACGAGTCGGGCAAGCCGATCGCTTACGACGGACTCATCAACGACATCACACAATTGAAGAAGGCGGAGGTAGCGGCCGCCATTAGAAACGAGCAACTGAAGCAGGCGGACAAACTGGCTTCTCTTGGGATCCTGGTCTCCGGCATCGCCCACGAGATCAACAACCCCAACAATTTCATCATGCTCAATGTCCAGCTCTTCACGAAGGTCTGGAGAGACATCGTTCCCCTGCTCGACTCCTATTATGCACAAAACGGTGATTTCAGTATTGCTGGAATGCCGTACAGCCTTTCCAAGGACAAGATCGCGCAATCGCTCGACGGCATCCTTCAGGGCTCGGAACGCATTCAGAAGATCACGAAGAATCTCACAGACTATTCGCGTGCCGACACCGGTCAGCTCAACGAGGAGGTAGATGTCAACAAGGTGGCGGAAATGGCAATTCTCATCACCGGCAACCTGATCAAAAAGAGCACTGATCGATTCAGAGTCGATTACGGTGCCGATGTTCCGCCGGTGAAGGGAAACCTGCAACAGCTGGAACAGGTAGTCATCAATCTTATCAACAACGCCTGCCAATCACTGAAGAATCCCGCGGGAGCCATTGAGGTCTCAACCTATTACAGCAAAGCCAGGGACCGCGTTCGCATCAAAGTTCAGGACGAGGGAATCGGCATCAGCGCGTCGGATCTCCAGCACATCATGGATCCGTTTTTTACGACGAAAAGAGAGATGGGGGGTACCGGTCTGGGGCTGTCCGTATCGTACAGCATCGTGAAAAGTCACGGCGGGTCAATGATCCTCAACAGCACACCCGGGAAAGGAACTGTAGCCCAGGTCTCTCTGCCCGCCTACCATCCGCCTTTGACGGAGGGGATCTCATGAGCTCAAAGATCTTTCCGACAAGCCCGGTGCTCCTCGTCGACGATGAAGAGAATT
>DATJQP010000086.1:0-29852 GCA_035505655.1 Bacteroidota bacterium | reverse complement strand
CTCGTCCCAATTCCGCGATGTATGGAAATCCCCTCCCTCAAAGACCCGAGTGATCCTCCTGCGAGAGGCAAGGCTTTGCCAAACTCGTTGTCCGCCGTACGGCAGGCTCCACCCCGCAATGGGCAGCCATTTCATGCTTCGTAACGAACACTCCGGAGCCCCGCCAGGGGCGACATGTCAATAGAAAGCAGCGTGAGAATAATTCTCGAGCCCCGTCAGGGGCGGCACATGACCTTCGTACGCCGGCATCATCCCGAACGCGACGATCTACGCATGAGGCTTCCCATCCGAACGTAGCGACCAAGAGCGCCGTCACACTTAGCGTGATGACCGCTTCAAGAAACCGGTCCGAGTGGAATCCCATTCAGAGAAGGAGTATATTCGTACGGGGCCAAATCGCGAAGCGGTGGAATCAGTCCAAACTGTCCCTTCCCGCTGCGGCTCTTTGAAATTGTTCGATGACCAAGCTGTTCATCGCGGGGGATTTCCCATGAGTTTCGCTTTTCGTGAGGACCAGGATTCCAATTTGGCGGCGGGGGAATTCCACCTTGTCTTGCAAATCCGATTCACTACACAGATTCACGGGAGGACTTCATGGACCAGGACGATTCTTTCTCCCTCACCGAGGAGGTGCCGGAGGCCAAGCC
Organism: Bacteroidota bacterium; assembly: GCA_035505655.1. GTDB lineage: Bacteria > Bacteroidota > Ignavibacteria > UBA10030 > UBA8401 > JAGVPT01. The sequence goes on along the minus strand of DATJQP010000086.1, from coordinate 29,205 downwards.
TGCCCCGCAGCTCTTCACCAAGGGTCAGTACCTGACGATTCAGGATTTGGGAGACCGCATGAAAACCATCGGTCTCCTTTACTACCTGGTGGCCGGATTCATGGGAGTTGGCGGAGTCGTCTCTCTCTTTTCCTCGTTCCCAACGGCCTTTGTCTGTATTGCGGTCGCGGCATTTTTTGGCATCATGGGCCGCTGGACTCAATCGGGGGCAGTTTCGTTCCATGTCGTCGTTCGGGCCCGGGGGAGCGAGTTTCAGCAATTGATGTACGCCATTGAGGACCTCCACAAGATCTATGAGATCACTTACTGGTCCGCGATGGCCCTCCTTGGCCTTACCGCGCTCGGTGTCATCCTCATGATCGTCACTGAGCTTGTCTAAAGCCTGGCCCTCCTGCACGCATCAGGGGAGTAGTCGTCAGTTGTTGGCTTTGAGCCACGCGACCGCGTCCGCGACGCTTCCCAGATCGATGAGCTTCAATCCGTTTGGACCTGTCTTGGCAGAATAGTTCGCGACGGTCATCTTCGTCAGCGCACTCACCTTCGAATTGATCGTGATGAAGTACTTCACCCCGATCTTCGAAAACGCCGGAAAGACGTCACTCCCGATGAAATCCTGGATCTCTTGTGAGAATGTCCCGACGGCTTTGCTCGAGTCGACAATCCACGCCCTCACTCTGCGGGGGGAGGCATAGGCCACCCCTTTCACGAGGACCGCATCCTTGAATTCCTCCTTTGTGACTGAGTACGTGGTCCAGGTATCGACAACTGCCTTGACATCGTCTCTCCACTCGCACTCAAGCTTTCCCGGAATACTCGAAATCTTCATCCCATCCTCCTTGAAGAAATGCCCCTCCTTCACCCGACCTTCCACTTGCGCTTGGCGGGCATGATTTTCCCTGTAGGTGTCTTTTCTCTCAACTACCGTACCAGGATATGTGGAGTGGAATGGTGCGGAATGTGACGTCGTCAGGGGGAGCGGATACGACTCAGGCTGATCAAAAAGGCTCATTTGGCTGATCGTGACCAGTCGCAGAAGCGAGAGGATGGGAACGGGAGGGACCTCCGGCTCTATCCATTCATCCAACCAATACTCTTCTCCTCTCCCGGATAGACCGCACCTACGGCGCCTGAATTCGTGACGCTGTTGTCAGCCAGAATAGATCGCGCCTGCGGTGTTCGGAGGATTTCCTGACTGACGAGAGGCGAACCCGACACCTTCCGACCCATCTCGTCATATTGGGAGTTCGATGATGGCACCTCAGCCGCGCCGTCAGGAGCGGAGCTTTCGATAGGAAGGATTTTCTATCAGGGCTTCAAGCCTCGTAGGGGCGACCTGTCCAGGCACGGAGCGCGCGTTCGGAATGTCATCCATTGCGGTTTCCCCACCATCCAGCAAGGCCCAATAAAAAAGGGACGCAACCGCGTCCCTTTTTCAAATCGAGGAAGAATTATGCTTTCAGAATCCGCCATTCCAGAGCGCATCGAAGCTCTTCCAAGCGCTGTAGGGAATCGTCGCGATATAGCGTTTTGCGGCGATCCTTCCGAGCGGAATAGGAATGCCTGGCAGCGAGTTGATGTTGACGTACGGCACGTGCATGCCGAACGCCGAGTTCATCGTCTTGATGTACTGGTTCGCGACGATGCCGTAGCCCTTGCTCGACGGATGGACGCCGTCGAGACTGAAAAGCCCGCCCGATATGAATTCCGTCGTAAAGATCTCTCCGTCGACGTTCACGCCGGAAGCCTTCACGCTATTGAAGAATCCGTTCATGTCGACCACCGCAGCGCCGGCGGCTGCTGCCACGCTCGCAATGGTTGCGTTGAAGTCGGAGGTTGACTGCGCGGCAGTAGCCTGCTCGTCCGCGTCGAGCACAAGCGCATCGGGAATCGGATTCTGCGGATGGAAGCCAAAGGGCATCGTCGTGTCGATCCCCGCTCCGATGACGGCTGAGACGGGGACGGGAGGATTGAACGAAGCGGCAACATCACGATACCATTGGCCGGTCGGGTGCCCGAGGAGCCCGGCATACGCTGCTGCTTTCAGCGTAATAAGCGGCGCATTGGCCTCAGTGAGCCTTGTCGAATCGAATGCCGGCCCCGAGTTCCCATGCTTCTGATACCGGAGATATACTCCTGCGGGAATCGACGCCGCAATCTCCGGCCCCATCGTTGTAAAGAAGGGGACTGCTTTTACATCGGGGATGTTGGCGACAAGGATTTTAGCGCTCGGCAAGGATGCATGCAACGCACCGACGGATGTGGTGTACATTTGCGCGAAAAGCGCAGAAGGGGTAGGTCCATCCGTTCCAACCATGTTCTTCGCAGTTCCACCGCTCGTCGCGTAGCCAAGAACATCATTGTTCCCGAGCCAGAATGTCACGATGTCCGGATTCAGGTTCTTGGCTTGCGCATAGATGCTGTTTCCAAAAACCGCGCTGCGAAGGATGGCAGGAAAGAAACCGTTCGCACGCGCCGCCGCTTTGGCCGTGAAATCCGCCGTGTCGAGGAAGTCATAGAGGATCGCGCCCGGAATTCCGAGATTGCTATATGGCTGAGCGAGTGTCCCGGCGGTCGGAGGAGCTCCCGCCGTCACCGCCTCACCCGCGGGGCCGATGACGGGTCCGTTCCAACTGATGAGCTGAAGCCTCGCTGCCTTGCCGGTAGCCGGATCAGGATTTCCCGGATCGGGCCAGATCGGCTGGTTGAAGGTTTTCAGGTTTGCCCCGGCCGCTACGAGTTGCTGAGAGATGAGGTTCGGATAACTGTAGATCTGCGCCGACTGGTAAAGACCGTTCGATTGGTAGCCGGCGGTGAGGCTGTTTCCAATCGAGACGTATTGCGTCACCGTCACGCTCCCGAGTCCCGCTGACGGCCCGGAGGGGGCGGACTGGGTGCATCCGCTCACAACGAGGGCGATGATGACGATGAGCCCTGCAAATATTTGCGTCGTCACTTTCATTTTCTGTGCTCCATACTTGTTGGAAATTCCTGACTCGTGAGCTTAGAACGTGTATCCGAGGTCGATACCGACGAGGTTCGCCTGCGAATTGTAGGTTCCGTTGAAATTGATCGCCGACCCGGTCACCTGGCGCTGGTTGAAGCGCAGGAACATGTATGCAACGTCGGCACGGAGCTGTTTCGTGATGTGGTACCCGAGACCGAGATTGACGCCGTTCCGGTTCGCGTCGGGAAGGAGCGGATCGACGTACGCGGTTGCCACCGGCGTGTGGTCGTAAAGGTAGCCGGCACGGAATTGCCATTCGTCCATCGTGTACTCGCCGCCAACCCGGATCATGTAGGTATCCTTGTAATCCTTTACGGAAGTGACATCCTTCGTCGGATCGTTCTTGAAGTTAATATCGAGCTCTTTGTACGACGACCATCCGATATACTGGTAATCGGCTTCAAGTTCGAGCTTCGGGTTCACCTTGTAGGCGACGCCCGCGAAACCGGTTGCGGGAAGCTTGATGGAAGCACTGGCGTCGTCGTTGACGACGTTGATCGCCGGATTCGTGAACTGCGGGCTGAACGTCGCCGACCCGGAGGCATCGACCTTCACCTGAGAGCGGTAGGAGAGACCGAGGCTCCACTGCGGGTCGATCTTGTACTGCGCTCCGACGTTAAACCCGAGCGCGGTTTTCGTCGTCATGTCGATGACAAGACGGGTATCCTGGTTGACGACGTTGATCGCCTGTTGAAGCTTCACCGTCCCGGTGACGATATCGAGTCCTGCGCCTAGGGAGAATTTGTCGCCGAACTTGTACGCGACGGTGGGGGTATAATAGAATGACTGGAGGTCGACCTTCGTCGTAATATACTTTCCAACCCAGTTTGGATCCCATTCCGTTCCGAGTCCGTAGGGGTTCATGACTCCCACCCCGACATGGAGATCCTGGTTGATGGGGTAGGTGATATAGCCGTTGATCGGCGTGAATGTCTGGCTCACCATCTTCGATTCATTCTTTATTGCGGGGTCGTTGGCGTCGGAGACCGGCCCGTAGAATGACACGTCAGGCATGATGAGGGTCGTTCCGAGATAGATCTCACCCTGCGTTTGGAAGGCGAGACCGGCGGGGTTGAAATAGATTGCCGAAGCGTCCGATGCCCGGGCCGCAAACGCTCCTCCTTGTGCCATGGCCCTGGCGCCGTTCTCGTTGATCTGGAAACCTCCTCCGAACGCGGCGACAGCCGCCAGCATCAGGATGATGCCCAGGCACGCTGTGTGAAGGACCAATCTTTTCAAGGTAACCTCCTTCTGGTGTGGATGTGTCGATGGGTTAGTTGTCTCGCTCCATGATATGCGGTAGCGTTACACTGTCGCAAGATCGACAAAGACGGCTCAAGTATAGCACTCCCCTTTCTCAAATGCAAGCGGATGGGGGAGAAGTCCGAAGTCCGAAGTCCTTAGTCCAGGGTCCGAGACGTTGAATCCGTGGTCTTGAACAGAGGAATGTCCCCCTCGTCAATGGCAACTCGGCTCAGGGCTATTTGTCTTTGATCTTTTCGAGGAGATCCTTCGCCTCTTTACGGAACTGATTGTCGTCCTCGTCTTCGGTCGGAAGCGATGCGATTTTCGTCAACTGCTCCTTCGCCTTCTCATATTCGTCGAGCTCCACGTAGGTCCTCGCCGCATCGAGCCGGTACATGATGAAGGTTGGGCGAAGAGCGATAGCCTTTTCGTAGTTCGTGCGTGCATCATCCTCGTTCGCCCATCCAAGGCCGAGGGGCCAGCGGATGATCTTCGGCTTCTCGCACAGTTTCGCGTTGGTCCGGCCGAGGACATAAAACGCTCCAGCGTTGGTCCCGTCGAGCTCGATCGCTTTTTCGCAGTCTGCCTTTACCCGCTTCACGAGGTCGATGGAATCCCACACCCCTTTAAAAAGTGCGACGCGGCCGTTCGCAATGGCGCGCCTTGTGTACCCCATCGTGCCGTTCGGGTTCGCCTTGACGGCAGCCTCGGCGAAGTCAAGCGCTTTCTGGTATGTTTCGAGGACCCGCTGCTTCTCCTCATCGTTTCCAACCGGGTAATGCTCGCCGATGTCGACGTACGTCCGGCTGAGACGCCAGAGGATTTCGTAGTTGTTCGGGTCTGACTGATAGGCCTTCATGAAGGCGTCGAGCGCTTTCTGATTTTCGAATGTCTGGGTCGAGAAACTGTCGCCCAAGGCGATCTGGGCCTGGATGTCGACTTTGCCCTGCCCATGGAGGGATGACATTGCGCTCAGGGCCAGGAGGCTGACGCAGAAAGCGCTTCGGAAAGAAGACAAAGTGATCATTGGACTCCTTCCTTGCTAAGAAGAATTCATCCAGCGCGGAGGGAGGGGATCGGGGTGGAGGCGAGGCCGCTCTGGGCGGCGCAGGGCACCGGGAGTTCCGAACTCGTGCCGGAGGGTTCGCGGATCCGCCTCTCAGTTTCGGATTCCGCCTCCTCGGAGTGAGGAGCGGTCTGCGAGACGAAGAGCGTCCGGTTTTTCCCCGCAATAATAGTGAATGATTCAACCGTACGCAACCGGACCGCGAAAATTTTTGCGGTTATCCTTCAAGAATTCCCGCTTTCACTGGGAGCATCTTGCATAATTGATAACAGAAAATTCACTTGCATTTTTACCCGTCATTATTCATATTGGCCTGAAAATGTTGAGTCTCTCTCGCTAGCGTTCTGCTCCACGTCGAACTCACACTAGGCACGCTCCCCATGCCGTCACAGAGATCATACTATTTCTGGAAGAGAGTATTCGACGTCCTTCTTTCTCTTGCCCTCTCGGCACTTCTCTTGCCTGTTGTTATAGTCTTTTCCCTTCTCACCGCCCTGGAGACAAGGGCCTTCCCGCTCTATATACAGGATCGCGGTCTGTTCCTTGAGGGAAAACGTTTCCGGATTTTCAAATTCCGAACGATGAGGAAGAGGTCCGGATTCCAGCCGGATCTCAGGCCTTCCGGGGTTTTTTCCAAACCTGAGTTCGCCGAGTACGTCCCCTTCTTTTGCGGATGGTTGCGGCGAACGGGCCTCGACGAGATTCCACAGCTTTGGAATATTTTCATCGGAGAGATGAGCTTCGTCGGTCCGCGTCCCCTTGCCATCGAAGATCTCGAAGTGATGAAAAGGGAATCTCCGGCGCTCTATGCGATGCGGGCCTCGCTTTCTTCTCCCGCCGGGCTCACCGGGCTCTGGCAGCTGTTTGGAAGCCGGGAAAAAGGGGTTGAGAACCTTGTGGAACTTGACCTGGAGTACGAGCGCAATCGATCCTTTCTCCTCGACCTCATGCTCCTCCTCGGAACGATACCGACGGCTCTCCTCGGACTCCGTGCCGACGCGATCATGATGAAACCGACCGTGCGAACGGGCAGATCGGAAAAGGGAGCGGAAGGTCCAGACGTGAAAGGAGAGAAGGCAAGAATTAAAGGACGGAATGAGAGGGGGAGAATTCAAATGTTAGGATTCAGTCCGGAGGATTGACGAAGCACGAAAATCCTCCTGCGTGCAAAGACGACAGTACATAATTCCTTCTTCACATCTCACAAACATCCGAAAGGATTAGTACAATGAAAAGAACCCTTACCGCATTATGCATCATCTTCCTGTTGGCACTAGGAGGGCAATCGCTATTTGCCCAGATCCTGATGCAGGAAGATTTCAATTACAGTCTTAACACCCTTTTGACCGTCGACAACGCGCGGTGGGCGCTGACCGGCACCACCACGAGCAACCCGGAGCAGATTTCAGACTCGAACTTGGCGTTGTCCGGGGCCGGGGGTTTGGTCTATCCGTCAACCGGCAAAGCTCTCGTGCTGAAGAGGACCGGGCAAGATGTCAACTACAGGTTCGTGAATACGGAGGCAGATAGCATCACGGCCTCCACCGGTTCTGGTGTCGTCTATGCCTCATTTCTGGTCAATGTCGACACAGTGGAGACGATGCCGACGATCAACGCGATCGGCGATTACTTCTTCCACCTTGGCGATTACGGCGGCGGAGCAGCGGCCGTTGGCACTTCGATCAATACTGCAGATTTCTGGGCTCGCATCTATGTCCGGAAGGCTAACACTTCGGATAGCGCATTGACATTCGGTATCGCCAGGGGTGCACTTGTAAGCACCGGGCTTCCGCAGTTCACCGATTCGATCTACCAACGACATACAACCTACCTCCTGGTAGTGAAGTATGACTTCGGCGGAGCTCCCCTCGATACCACACTTCACGGGGCGGGAAATGCAAGCCTTTATGTGTTCGGGGCGGGAGACGATTGGTCAACAGAGCCGGGATCGCCGAATGCTCAGGCGTATGACCAGGGCGCTGCGCCGCAGTTTAGTACGGGCCTCAGCGTTGCCCATGAACTCTCCTTCGTGTGCCTGCGTCAAGGATCCACGGCGACCGCTCCATATCTTGTTATCGACGGAATTCATGTGAGCCAGAGCTGGTCGGATCTTGCTCTCCCTGTTGAGCTGACGGCGTTTACCGCTGGCGTCAAGGGCCAGAGCGTGGATCTTGCGTGGTCCACTGCGACGGAGGTCAACAACTCCGGTTTTGCGGTCGAAAGAAAAGCCGCGAACGGCACCTATTCGCAGGTTGGATTTGTGACGGGTAACGGAACGAGCAACGCTCCTCATCACTATAGCTATACCGATGCTGTCGGAGCCGGGACCTATACGTATCGACTGAAGCAGGTTGACCACGACGGCAAGTTTGCCTACAGCAAGCAGGTCGAAGCGGTTGTGGGCCTTACTCCCGCCGATTACGTTCTCGGCCAGAATTATCCGAATCCTTTTAACCCGACGACGACGATAAGCTTTGCGGTGAAGGCCGACCAAAAGGCAACCTTGAAGGTCTACAACATGATGGGCCAGGAAGTCATGACCCTCTTCAATGGCGACGCGAAGGCAGATCAGCTCTATCATGTTCAGTTCAACGCCGCTACCCTTTCTTCGGGTACCTACTTCTACACCCTCCAGACGAATGATAGCCGTCAGGTAAAGAAGATGCTTCTCCTCAAGTAAGGGTGTTTCGTCGCACCGTTGTTGCGAACATTCGAAGGAAAGCCAGTCGGGGCACTCCCCGGCTGGCTTTCTTTGTCATCGTCAGGGTCGTCGTTTTTCCCCCGGGCGGGCTTCCGCCGAGCTCGTCTCGGCGGGGGAATGGGTTCGCTGACGGCCTGTCGATTGTAACACTTTGACAACATTGATCTAACACCCCCGTCACAGTCCTGCGCTATGTTCGCTGGTGACCGTGACCGAAAGCAATCGCCCGATCAGATGCGGTCGTTCAGGCTTGCTTCTCAAGGCACTTTTTTCTAACATTTCTCTCACGATAAGCACGGAGTTCAAAAAGAGCTGAGGCGAGTCGGTAGAAGACGGTCTGGAGAGGTTGTGCGCGGAGGAACCTGGCCATTTCCACCGATCTTGGGTCGAGCTATCTCGTGGACAAACCGCCCTCAGGAACAAACCGATCTCCCTCACAAGCCGGAACGCGAAATTAATTTCACGATTGTTACAACCCATTCAGAGGAACTACCGCCATGAAAAACATTACACCAAGAGTCTTGTTGCTAACACTCCTATGTCTTGGAATCGGAGTGGCAGTGCAGGGACAAACCCTCCAAAAGAAATGGAGCGATACCTCCGGCGTTTCTTGGTTTCCATCCTCCGGCGACAGTGCATCCCTGGCGCTTAATCCTGTGACAAACCACCTCATTTTCGCTTCGAGGGCGACAAAGTCTTTCATGATACTCAATGCCGCCACCGGCGACACTCTCGGTCGCCTGGATACGACCGGATTCTACACATGGTCCGGGAGCAAGGCCTTTTTCAAAATCGGGGTCTCCGACGACGGCAGGATCTACGCAGCAAATCAGGTTGCGAAAGTCGGCCTCACGACGGGTAATGGGCCTGTCAGGATCTACACATGGGCGAATGAGTCTGCGAAACCCACAGTCGCATTTTCGGACTCTGTAAAGGGTCCACAGCTTGGAGACGCACTGGCGGTGGCCGGATCGGGCACTTCGACCTTTGTCTATCTGGGGGGGAATGGAACAGCCTCTCCCGTGCAAATATTCCGGAGGTCGAACGATTCCCTCCTTGTCTTCTATAAGACGCTCACTGTTTCCCCGGCTTCGAACGGCGCGCAAGCTATCACTCCCATGACGGCCGGTTTTGGTCCTTTCTGGATCAAGAAGAACGGGAAGGTCGGCATACAATTCGACACGACCGGTGCGCCGATTGACACCGTTCCTTCGGCGACCCTGGCGATCACGGCCACGTCAGCCCGTTTCTATCAAATTTACGGCCGAAGCTACATCTTTGGCTATGACGGAAATGTCAACCCCTCCACCGCGCGTATCATCGACGTCACGAACGGATTCACGAGCACAGGCGCGTACATCGCCGCGTATACTCCTTCGCTCGGCATACACACAAACTCCTCCACCTTCGGAGAAGCCCTCTTCAATCCCGTCGACAGCAGCATGATCGTGCTGAGCACCGACAACTCGATTGGTGCGTACAAAACTATGAAATCGAATGCAACCGCAAAGAGCTTCACCAGAAGTCCGTACGTTGCACTTGCGGGGGCCAATGATACCGTGACGGCCAATGTCGTCAATCTTCAGAAAGCCGCCAGCGTGAAATTCCGCTACATGTCAGCTCCGGATACTGTCGGCACATTGACGCCGATGACCCTTACGTCGGGAGATTCATTGAACGGTGTGTGGACCAGTATCATTCCTGCGTCGCTGAACGTGAACAGCGCTCGGATAAGCTATAACTTCGACATTACCGACGTGACGGGGAACGAGGTGATTATTCCCGGCCCGGCCGGATATTTCGCCGGCGTCTCAAAGATGTCGCTCAGCACGACCCGCGCGATCGACACCACGACCGGAATCAACCTCTGGATCGGTTACGGGCTTCGGGTGACCGGCGTCGACGTCATGGAAGACAGCGTCATCGGGGTTCTCGGCAGCTACACGAGCATCATGCTGCAGGATGACCAGGGAGGAATGGATTTCTACGATTATGGCGCCACCCCATACAGGATCGTCCGGGGTCACAGTTATACGATAGCCGGACAGATCTATCAATACGGCGGCGCGGTAGAAATTGAATCTCAGCTTTACAACGGCCACCTGGACGTGACCGACAACGGCCCCGCGACTCTGCCGGCACCAAAGTTGCTGACCCTCCACGATCTCACGTGGAGTGGTCAAGGTGAGCAGGTGGAAAACTCCCTGGTTCAGGTCCGCCATGTCCGGCTCACTTCGTCGTCCGCCGGATGGCCGGCTGCTGGAGCGGGGGGCACGAACCTAACGATCACGGACAATGGGGTCGATTCGTTGACCTTCCGGATCCCCACCGGGAGTACCGCGAATGGCGCCGCGACACCGCGTCAGCCCTTTACGCTCACCGGGATTGCATCCCAATTTGTCTCGGCGGCACCGTTCAAATCCGGGTACGAGATCTTCCTGCGCAATCTCGATGACATCGCGCCCGAGATCAATGTCTCGTTGAAGGACACGACCAAAGGCGTCGTCGGATCCGATGTCACCATCGCCGCGACGACGGACAGTCTGACCGGACTCAACGTCCTTTCCTACCAGTTCGCTGCCTCGTTTGATTCGACCGCGTTAAAATTCAAGAGTGGAACAGTGGTCGGGACAATCAGCAGCGGATTTACCTTCGCCGCCACGCCCCAGAACGGCGGGCGTGTGAATATTACGGCCTCCGGCGCCCAGGCGCTGAAGAATTCCGGATCGCTCTTTACCCTTACCTTCACGGTGTTGAAAGCAGGGAACGCGTCGATCGCCCTCACAGGCCAGTTCAACGGCGGAAACCCCGTTGCGCTCGTCACGGGAGGCGTAGTGTCGGGTGGAGTACTGGTGGAGGTGGAGCCGAACGACACGACGACGACGGCTACTCCTCTCGCGTTTGGGTCTCCGGCGAATGGTATGTTGTCGAGAGCGTCGGGTGACCCCGATTACTTCTCGTTCACCGCTCCGGTAGGCCATCTCCTCATCGACGCGACCGACTCGAGCAACACCACCGACCTCAGGCTGACGCTATTCGACGGTACGGGAAAAGCGCTCTACGATGTCGACCGGAATGTCAATGAGAGACTTGAATACAATGTCACGACCGCCGGACAGTATTATATCCGGGTTCTTGGACATAAGAGCGGTGCCACCTATGCGACCGGTCTGTACCAATTGATGCCCCGTATCGGTACTCCAACCGACGGCAGGGAACCGAATGACGGTCCGTTGACCGGATTCTTCAACCTCGTCACGCCCGCAGGGTTCAACTATTCGGATACGCTGAATACTCTCGATCCCGGCGTCGGTGTCCCGGGGAATGATTGGGACTATTTCAGCGTCATCGCTACGACGGGACAGATCATCAGGCCTCTCGTTCAAACGAAAACCTTCAAATCGACATCGACCTTGAATCACTTCCAGGTGTCGGTGTACCGGAAGAACGCGTTTTCATCGGCCCTGGCCACCGGATCGAGCACCGACGGGTCCGACGTTTCACTGTCGTACACCGTCGCGGTCGCGGATACCTATTATGTGCTCGTGACGAATACTGTCGGCTCGGAAGCGGGTCCGAATGCCCGCTACAAGCTTTCGATAGGCTCACCGACCGGAGTACTCGACGATGTGAGCAGCTTGCCGACGGAGTTTGCCCTGGAACAGAATTATCCCAACCCGTTCAACCCGTCGACGACGATCAAGTTCGATCTGCCGAAAGACGCCCAGGTGGTGTTGAAGGTCTACGATGTTCTCGGACGCGAAGTCCGTACGCTCGTCAACGCCCGCGTCGCCGCGGGGTATCAACAGGTGGTGTGGGATGGACGGAATGAACTTGGCGGTCATGTTGCGTCTGGAATGTACATCTATCGCATCACCGCCGGCACGTTTACTTCCGTTAAGAAGATGATGATGCTGAAATAATTCCGGAATCCGTGTTCCTCACGGAATAGAAGAGCCGCTCCCGGGTAACCGGGAGCGGCCTTTTTTTGATAGCGCCGGGTTCGCGGAGATTTTAGAAAAGGTTTGCTTTTCTGACTCCGAATTTCAATATTTGGCGGGGAGGAAAACCAGCGCTTCGGGCTCGAAGCAGGCCGTAAAGCTCCGCGGTAAGATGTTCCTGGGGGAAGCGATTCACGCACCGGGGGAAGCAGTTCTCTCCTCACCTCACGCTCCTCATAACCCCTCGTTACTTTCTATCCAATCCGGGCATGGCTGCGTCGGTCCGGGATGATTATCCTTCGCCACCACAGGGACGCTCGGCATGCCGTTCGTCTTGTCACCTTCTCATCAACCATCAAAGGGGGTAATGGTATGAAGACATCAGGCAAGCTCATAGGATCATTGATCCTGCTCGTATCACTCTTCAGCACTGCGACACGCAGTCAAACACCGGCGTCAATGTCTTCGTCGTACTACGAGGATTTCGCCGACATAGCAAATTGGAGCGATAACTTCGCAGGCGGCGTTGGGGCGAGCTGTTACGGTGCAGTGGCCGTCAACGCGAACGGCACGATACCGGATGGAATGAAAATCAGCACGTCTACAGCCAGTTTTGCCTCGACGGCGGTTACGGGGGGCGTCCAGCGCGGGTCGCTTTCGGGGAATCCTTCGGGGAGCATCGTTTTGCTGGCGCCAGGGGCCACGGAAAATTCGACAGCTGTCGCGATTGACCTCTATCTGGATTTCTCCGTCTCCGGGGGCTACCTGGCCGGGACTCTCTCATATTCCTGGGCCTCAGTGAACAACGGCACCGGCAACCGAAACGCCTCCATGAAGGTTTACACCAGCACAGACGGAACGACGTTTACGGAACTTTCGGGAGCCGGAGTACTCAACGTTACGAACAATGCGCCGACGAACGGCACCGTTTCAAATGTTCAGCTTCCTGCGTCGTTCAGCAATTGCGCTGCCGCAAGATTACGATTCTACTGCTGGAACGGGACGGGAGGAAGCTCGGGAAGCCGTCCGAAGATAAGCATCGATAATGTGTCCGTCACAAACAATGGTCCTCTCCCCGTCGAATTGGCTTCTCTCACCGCGGTTGCGTGCGGAAGGGAGATTGCCCTTCGATGGAGCACCGCCACGGAGGTGAACAATTATGGTTTCGATGTGGAACGGACGCCGGTCGGTCAGCAGTCATGGAGCAGAATCGCCTTCGTTTCCGGCAACGGCACGAGCAACATCGTCCACAGTTACTTCTATGCGGACCTGGCGGCGAGCGGCGAATGCTCTTACCGTCTCAAGCAAATTGACCGGGACGGCACGTTCCGCTACAGTAAAGCCGTCGAAGCAGCAGTCGGTCTGACTCCCACCTCGATCTCGCTCGGCCAGAACTATCCGAACCCGTTCAACCCGTCGACGACGATCGTCTACGGCATCCCATCGGCGAGCCGTGTGACGGTGAAGATCTACTCCCTGCTGGGCCGGGAGATTGCGACCCTCGTGAACGACGTCCAGGGCCCGGGCTACTATCACGTCGTCTGGAATGGAGATGAGACGAACGGTACTCAGGTCGGCAGCGGAGTCTACTTCATCAGAATTATTGCCGAGCCGGCCGACGGCAAAAGTCAACCGTTTACACAGACCCGGAAGATGACATTGATGAAATAACATCTCGTTATCCGATTCAAGTGTCGACGCCGCTCTCCGGCATGGGGAGCGGCGTTTGTCTCTGACGGCCGATTTTCTTTTGGAAATGAGTTGCTTTTTTGGCTCCTATTCTCAATATTTGGCGCAATCATCTCAGGTTGATCCGGAACGCAAGAAGTCGGCATGCAGGAGTTCGAGGAGGTACCCTTCAGTAACTCTTGATCTCTCCCCGGGCATTTCCAGTCTGAACCAGCTCTTTCCAGCTCAGCCAGCCCTTGGAATTTTTCCCTGCCGCACGAATTTCGGTTTGGACACCTCCGGAAGAGGGGGCGAACGCCTGCTTACAGATTTCCTGGCGTTCTTCGTCCGATGGCAACCCCTCCCGGCAGAGAGAATGACTGTTCAGCCAGCTTCAATCGTTTTGCCTATCCATTCACCAAACTTGCAGTATGAAGAGGAGCAATTGTATGAAGAGAATCACTGAGACAGTTCTTCTTTGCCTACTCTCCCTCATTGTTCTCGGCGTGACGGCCTCGGCCGGAACGGTAACTTCCGCCGGCTCAGGCAACTGGAGTTCGACGGGGACATGGAGCGGTGGAGTCGTCCCGGCTTCCACCGACGACGTCGTCATTGCCGACGGGATGACCGTTACCATCGACCAGGCAGTGACCGCCAACAGTCTGACGATAGGGCAGGGGGTGAGCGGAATCCTTACGTTCGACGGCGTCGCGGCGCGAGCGGTCGTCGTTGCCGGTGACATTTCGGTGGCCACGGGTGGAACCTTCATCGTGCAGTCGACCGGTACGTTCACCAACACCCTCAGCATCGGCGGAAACGTGACGAACAACGGCACCATCGACATGTCGAGAAATGGTTCGACGACGCTCTGCAACGTCACATTCACATACGCGGGTGATCAGACGATCTCGGGGTCCACTCCCGTGTTGACAAGATTCCGGGGGGTGACGTTGAACAAGGGGGCAGTGGCGAACCGCGTTGTGGCGTCGATCGACGTCACCATGGCGGGCTCCGGTCTCTGGGTTTTCACCAACGGCACCTGGGAGCAAACTGCCGGAACGCTCTCCGAAACGAGCGGTAGTCAAACGATCGCGGCAACAGGGGCGTTTACCCTCAGCGGATCGGGGAGCTTCAACATGGTCACCGCCGGCAGCCTCACGGTCACCGGTGCTCTGACTGTGAACACATCGGGTTCCTTTGGCCTTGGGAGCGGGAATAATTCAGTGACGGTTGGTAGCGCGACCAGCTTGGCCACTTTTACGGCAGGTACGATGAGTATCTATGGAAGGTTGACCATCACCAACGGCTCGACCGTCATCAACGGCGCGGCGATTTTGATTTATCAGCAGTCCACCAACTTGCTCAGCGGGACGTCGAACGCGTTTGAATGCAGCGGCGGCAACCTGACCTTCAGCTCCGGATCGGTGACGATCGTCGATCCGAACGGCGGGACTGGCGGAGTGACGGGGCGGGATGTGAAGCTTACGAGTACGGGGACGGTTAATCTGACAGGGAGCACGATTAGCCTTGGCGACGGAGTGAGTACTCTTCCAGCTTCGCAGGCAAAATGCGGGTTCTACATCAATTCCTCAATCCCGCTCTATAATCTTGTAATTCAGGGCGGAGGGGTCGCCGGAAGAAACGACTCACTTTCTTCAAACGTCACAATCAACGGAACCCTCACGAGGAAGAGCGGCAGCTTCGTCGCGAGTGGCGGAAAGACCTTCACCTATGGCGCGTCGTCCACGCTCCTCTACAACGGCACAAGCCAGCAGAGCACAGGGCTTGAGCTCAGTTCAACCGTCAACAACCTCACGATCAACAACTCCGCGGGCGTTGTGCTCAACAGCGCGGTGACCGTGAACGGCGTGCTCACTCTCGCAGCGGGACTCCTCGACAACAGCGTCAACCAGGTAACCCTCGGATCGAGCGGCAGCGTTGTCAACGCGGGAGGGAGCATGTCCCAGGCGCCTCTTCCCGTCGAGCTGACTTCCTTCGGTGCGACGACGAACAAGGCAGGCATCGAGCTCTCCTGGACGACGGCGACCGAGGTCAATAACTACGGCTTCGATGTCGAGCGCAAGACGGTCGATAAGGATTGGACCAAAATCGCCTTTGTCGCCGGCAACGGCACGAGCAATGTGGTCCACAGCTATTCTTACACCGATCAGCTGGGTCTGGGAACATATTCGTACCGTCTCAAGCAAATCGACCACGACGGCAGGTTCCAGTACAGCCAGGTCGTCGAAGCGACGGTCGGTCTGACTCCGAACTTGATCGCGCTCGGACAGAATTATCCGAACCCCTTCAACCCTGAGACGAGCATCGACTTCGCGGTTCCCGCGACCGGACGCGCCACGCTGAAGGTCTACAACATGCTCGGACAGGAAATTGCGACACTGGTGAACGGGACCGTCCAGGCTGGTGTGGTGAATCACGTCACCTTCAGGGGAAGCGGTTTCCCGAGCGGCATGTACTTCTATACACTTCGCTCAGGCAGTTTCACCGCGACGAACAAGATGTTGATGGTTAAGTAACAACACGTCAAAGGTCTCCCCGCCTTATTCGGCTGGGACCGATTCGTAAGCACAGAACGGCCTCCCCGATCGTCCAGGGAGGCCGTTCATGATTCCTCTCCCCGGCTCTTCCCCGGACGCTCTATCGGTGGAGCCGGGGATTTTTTTGACTCTCTGAGTGCGCACACGCCCGGGCAGCCGCACTTCCCCCGTTTACTCCCCTGCATCTTCACGCTCTCCCAACACCAGTGGTTCTCGTAGGCAGAGTCGACCATCCGCACGCGTCCTGAGAGTAGAGCGCGATCTCTGCCTCGACTTTGTATTGCCTCCTGCTCAAATCATGCGGACGGAACTTGTCTCCGGTCTATTTGCAGACCCGGGTGACGAGTTACGAAACGACCAGGCTCCATGAGCCTATGGATTAAACACCTTAAGTTCGGAGGGGGATATGTCGATAATAATTGCGAACAAACTGGTTTCATTTTTTTCGACTGGGACGATCATGTGGCGGGTGGCGGGTTGGGTAGCGGCGGGACTTGGTGGGATTCTGTTGGGATCGGCGGCGCTGGGACAAGCTGAATCATATTCCGATGTCGCAGTCGTCATCAATTCGAACAGCGCAATCTCGGACAGCATCGGCGAGTATTTTGCCGCATGCCGGGCAATTCCATCCTCAAACATTCTTCGGATTATCGTTCCTCTCTCCGAAGAAATCGACAGCCTGCAGTTCGAAGATCTTCGCTCCCAGGTAGAACAGCTCATCCTCTCCCGGGGTCTTCAGGACAAGATCAATTACATCGTCACAACGAAGGGGATGCCCCTGAAGGTGCTGCGGAGCAGTTCGTTTTCCTGCTCGTCGGTCGAAAGCGAATTGACCCTCATCCTCAGCAAGTATGCCGGCTCGATCGGCGGATACGGAAACGTCGTCTCCCCCTACTACGGCCAGGAAGGGAGCTTCTCAAGAGCGAAATACGGCATCTACCTTGTCACAAGGCTTGACGGTTATTCGTTCAACGATGTTCGCGGAATCATCGACCGCGCGTCGGCGGCCCCGACAGCGGGGGGCTCCGGGGGGACCTTCGTTTTTGACGAAGACCCGCTCTGGGCCCCTCTTGCGGGATTCCTTAACACCAACATGGCGGCGGCATCGGCCTGCCTCCAGGGGCAAAACGTCATTACTGAGCTCGACACCACCACCTCTTTCGTCATGCACGAATCGAATGTCCTCGGCTACGTCAGCTGGGGAAGCAACGACCATAACCCGATCGTCTCCGCAAACCATGCAATCCCGTGCAACACGTATCTCCCGGGGGCGATCGCCGAAACCTATGTCTCGACCTCCGCACGCAGTTTTGGCCTTCCACGCATCTACGGCCAGTCGCTCATCGGCGACCTGATCGCCGAAGGGATGACCGGTGCGAAAGGGTACGTCTACGAGCCGTATGCCTGCTCGATGGCGGCCGTTGAGCTTCTTTTCCCGATGTACTACTCCGGATCGACCCTCGCTGAGAGCTTCTACAATGCCTCGCCATTCCTTTCATGGATGGACGTGGTCATCGGCGACCCAAAATGCCGGCTGAATGCTTCGAAGATTCCCGCAAGCGTCCTCCCGGTGAACCTCGCCTCGCTCACAGCGGTTGTGTACGGATCCTCGGTCACGATCGAATGGTCGACCGCGGGGGAGGTCGGCAACTACGGATTTGAAGTCCAGCGGGCTCTTTCGTCCGATACGCTGCGGCCTTTGAAAGTGCCGCAATGGTCGACGATCGGGTTCGTCTATGGGAAAGGAACAACGAACCTCCCGCAACACTATGTATACGTCGACAATGTTTCGCGAGGTGAATATGCCTATCGTCTGCGTCAAATCGGGCGGGGAGGGAATATTATTTGCAGCAGAGAAGTCGACGTAACGGTCCAACCAGTGGCGGGTGGGTATCAGCTAGCACAGAATTTCCCGAACCCCTTCAATCCTTCGACGACAATCAGCTTCGTCCTCAGGGAATCGGGCAACGCCCTGGTCAAAGTCTATGATGTGAGGGGGAGGCTGGTGCGGACGTTGTTCGACGCCAGGGCAGATGCAGGACGACTCTATGTTCTCAACTTCGAGGCAGAAGGAACTTCATCGGGAACCTACTTCTCGGTTCTTGAGGCGGGGGACAAAAGGGAAGTGAGGAAAATGACCCTCGTGCGCTGAGGGACACCTCCGTCATCCGTGGTTCGCAGTTCTTCGTGGGTGATGCTCTGTGCCGCCCCTGGCGGAGCTCGGGAATGTTCGTCCGGGATCTGATCTTGAGATCTGCCACTCGGGCCCCGCGCGTTCTCGACGCCGGATAGTCGGATCACATAGGCCGGAGATTGCTGCCTTTGCCCCCTTTGTTGGATATGCTGACATAGAAAGACTGTTCTTCTGTTTAAGGAGACATGCCGTTTCCTTGCTCCTCAATGCAATGTCGTCATTTTCTTTTCTCTTCTCTCTTATGTCTTCTCTTTTCTGAATCCCGCCTCCCGCCTCCGCTCCTTGATTCTTCCCTCCAATTATTTTATTATGCTCTCCGTATGACTGCACGCCGTCTCCTCATCTTGATGCTCTTGTGCTGGTGCGCCGCGATCGCGGGAACCCCAATTCTCGCTTCGATGGGGGGCTGGGGAGGTCGCGTCTCGCTTTTTCTCTACGAGCTCTTCTCGCGTGTCTGTCATCAGATCGACGCCCGCTCGTTTCATCTCGCCGGACACAAATATGCGGTCTGTGTGCGTTGCACCGCGATCTATTGCTCATTTTTCCTCGGGGTCCTTCTATATCCAGGACTCTCAACGGGCCGGGCGGCGTCGATCCCGATGCCGCTTCTCCTTCCCGTCTCACTGGTGCCGATGGGGATCGACGTTCTCCTCGCGACCCTCGGCATCCATGAGAGCAACGATTTCACGCGACTCGCGACAGGCTCCATTTTTGGGCTCGTGTTGAGCATCGCTCTCACTGCAGAGCTACAGGAGTTGACCGGCAGGGTAATCCAAAGCATACGCCGGAAACTCCCCGGCCAACGGGCCTTGAGAGCAGATGCCTCGGCGCTCCGGGGATCTCATCTTCTCGCATCCGCAGCGGCGATCCCCTCTGATGTTCCAGCTCCATCTTACGTTCATCCACAACGGACTTCCTATGCGACCAAAACCTGATCGACTCATGCCGGCGCTCTACGGCGGCCTCGTCATCGCGGGGATCTCGGCGATCCCCGGGCTCAACCTTATCAATGTCTGTTGCTGCGCGGGAATCCTCCTGGGGGGATTTCTTGCGGTCCTCTTCTACAAACAGGAGTTAACGCCGGAGATGGATCCCTTGAGCTCGAACGATTGCGTCCGTCTCGGCGCTCTCGCCGGACTCATCGCCGCGGTCGCCGGGACGCTCATCAGCATGGTCGTCATGCTCGTCTTCGGGAATATCGCCCTCGACATGATGATGAGGATCATCCACAGGCTCAATGTCGAGCTTCCTGAAAATGTGGACCAGATGATCCAGCAGGGGATGGAGGAGAGGATCTCGTTCTTCGGCGTTGTCTTTTCCCTTTTCCTCAACGTCGTGGTCGACGTCGTCTTCTCGACTCTGGGTGGACTTATCGGTTGGTCGGTCTTCAAGCCGAAACCGCAGTATCCTGCGCCGGGTCAGATGTAGTTTCTGCGGGATGGCGTTGCGGTGGGGTCCGGCGATCGCCGGCGTGGCGGTGGGTGGATGCTTAGGTGCGAAGTTTGATCCGGAAGGTGGTTCCGACTCCGAGCCTGCTCTCTTTCACTGAGAGTTTTCCTTTGTGGTACGTCTCGACGATTCTCTTCGAGAGAGAGAGCCCCAGTCCCCAGCCCCTCTTCTTTGTGCTGAACCCGGGCCTGAAGATATCCTTCCGATAAGCGGAGTCGATCCCTTTCCCCGTGTCGCTCACGTCGACGTAGGCGCTCTCCCCGGACCGAAGAATTCGAATCGAGATCCTGCCTTTCCCGTCCTCCATGGCGTCGAGACCGTTCTTGATGAGGTTTTCGACGACCCACTCGAACAGCTCTCTGTTGATTCTGGCCCGGACCGGCTCCGCCGACTCGAGCACGATGTCCACCCGCTTTCCCATCTGCGGTATTCGCTTCTCAAAGTACCGGATGACGCTGCGGACGGTTTCCCCGAGGTCCTCTTCCTTGAGGTCAGGTCTTGATCCGATCTTGGAAAAACGGTCCGCGATCTTGCTGAGGCGTTGAATGTCGTTCTCCATCTCGCCGATCGTCTCGGCCAGCGCGGGACTCTGCCCCTCTTTGAGCTTGATAATCTCCACCCACCCCAGCATGCTCGACAAAGGAGTGCCGAGCTGATGGGCTGTCTCTCTTGCCATACCGACCCAGATATTGCTTTGCTCACTCCTCTTGATGTAGCTGAACCCGATGTATCCGATGAAAATAAAGAGGGCGGCGATCGAAATCTCAATGTACGGCAGCCACCGGAGGCGGGTGACGAGCGGGGATTCGCCGTAATGCACGTGGCTCAGGACTATCGTGTCCTGATACGAGACGACAATGGGCCTGTTGATGCGGTCCATCTCCGTCACGAGGAGGCGGAGCCGGTCGTCCCGCTCGGGGGACGCGAGCGCTGTGTCGACGTCGACGTTTCTCGAAGCCTTGATGAGCGTGTCCGCGGCGTCTGTCTCGATGATCGGGAAATCGATGGAGCGTATCAGCTCGTCGAAAATGAAGCTGTAGTCGGTCCCTGAGTACGGACTGTTCGCGAGGTACTCAAGCGATTTGGCGTAGAGCGATGCAACCTCCGACTCGTTCTTCTGCAACCGGTCGACGAGGTTGTGGGTGTAGAGGAGCATCGGGATGATGATGACGAACGCCGCCAGGAGGAGGGCGGTCTTGATGTTTGCGGATTTGGGGCCGCGCGTGATGAGCTTCATCGATGGAGATGCCACTGATAGTCGCGTTCGGCAGGCGTCAGCTTGCCGCCGGGGAAGTGCCCGCCCGTTCTGGCGTCGGGGATCTTATCTCTTGATCGTCTGGTCTCGGCGAGCCCCCACGGAGACAATCGACACCGGAATTCCCGAGAGTTTCTCGATCAAACGGATGTATCGCTGTGCCTGAAGCGGGAGTTTCCTGAAGTGCCGGACTTTCGAGATCTCTTCCTTCCAACCCTTGTACGCCTCGTAGACCGGGGTCACCCTCTCGAGCGTCTGAAGATCGGAGGGGAACGACTTCAGCTTCTTGCCGCCGACGGTGTAGGCGGTGCAGATCTGAATCTCGTCGAACTGGCCGAGGACGTCGAGCTTTGTGAGGGCGATCTCACGGATGCCGTTGACGACGAGCGAATACTTCAGACTGACCATGTCGAGCCACCCGCAGCGGCGTGGTCGTCCCGTCGTGGCGCCGAATTCGTGCCCGACCGAGCGGAGCCGGTCTCCGGTTTCATCGAGGCACTCGGTCGGGAATGGGCCGTTCCCGACGCGGGTGGAGTACGCCTTGACGATGCCGATAATGTTCTTCACCGATGTGGGCGGAATGCCGAGTCCGGTGCACGCCCCGCCGCTCGTCGGGTTGGAAGAGGTGACGAACGGGTAGGTACCGTGATCGACGTCGAGGAGGGCTCCCTGGGCTCCCTCGGCGAGGATCCGCTTTCTCTTCTTCAGCGCGGTGTTGAGATAGTGCGACGTATCGGTGACGTACGGGTCGATCTTCTTGTCGAACTCCTCGTACTCGCTGATGATCCTGTCGACGTCGATCTCCGCCGATCCGTACACCTTGCTGAGGATCTGGTTCTTTTCCTCGATGTTCGTCTTCAGCTTTTCGCCGAGCACCCGCCGGTCGAGGAGGTCGACGACGCGAATGCCGGTCCGCATGTATTTATCGATGTACGCCGGACCGATGCCGCGTCCGGTCGTTCCGATCTTCGTCGATCCCTGTTCCCGGATGTTGTCGAGGAGCTTGTGGTACGGCATGATGAGGTGGGCGTTGTGGCTGATGAAGAGCCGCCCCTCGATCCTGATGCCGAACGACTTGATCATCGAGACCTCTTCCATGAGGGCGATGGGGTCGATGACGACACCGTTGCCGATGACACAGGTGACGTGTCGGTGAAAAATCCCCGAGGGGATGAGATGGAGGACGTATTCCTTCGTACCAATGACGACCGTGTGGCCGGCGTTCGCTCCCCCCTGGTACCGGGCGACGATGTCGATCTCGTCGCTGAGGAGATCGACGATTTTTCCTTTTCCTTCGTCCCCCCATTGGGCTCCCACGATGATGCTGACGGGCATGAATTCGATTTCAGTGTGAAGTGCAGGAAGTTTTTGGACTGCAAACGTCTCATAGTACAAAATAATGCTCCGAATCTCAAGCTGCTCCTTCGGGCAAATCCTGCCAAGTCCAGTTCACATCCAGTTCGCCGACTTCGCCTCTTGCTCTTCTCTCTTTTCTCTTCTCTCTTATCTTTTCTATCTTATTTCTTGCTTTCGGGTTCTATTGCAATTCCCTCGTTTTTTGACTACTTTCATCCTTTGGACACCATCAATTCATCCGTTCTTCAATGACGAGAGCACACACGACTTCCCCGAAGCGCACCGCGTCGAAATCCCCTCCTCAGAAGGTTGAAGCTCTCAGTCAGCGCAAACTCGATTCGCGCGCCGAAGATTCACGTCTCATTGCGGCGGCGATTGCGGGGGACCAGAACGCCTATCGGGCCCTCATGAAGAAGTACCACGACCCGATCTGCAACCTCCTTTATAGGATGATCCGGGAGAAGGATGAGGTCGAGGACCTGGCCCAGGAAGCGTTCATCAAGGCTTTCCAGTCCCTCTCGAGTTTCAACGAAGAATTCGCCTTCTCGACGTGGCTCTTCAAGATCGCCACGAACAACTGCATCGACTACATCCGCAAGAGAAAGCTCCAGACATTCTCCATCGACAAGCCCATCGAGTCGAGCGACGGGGAGTTCTCGTTCGAGATCCCCGACACGAGCTACGAGCCGGACCGGGACCTTATTGCCTCCCAGCGCACCCGGCTTCTTGACCAGGCCATCAAGGACCTCCCCCCGAAGTACCGCGTCGTCATTTTCATGCGGCATTCGGAGGAGAAGGATTATGCCGAAATCGCCAAGGAATTGCGGCTTCCCATTGGCACCGTGAAAGCCCACATTTTCCGCGCCCGTGAAATGCTCTACAAAAACCTCCGGAAGAAGATTCAACTTTATTGACCCCCCGTGCAACTCCGACTTTCCTGTCCCGTAAGAAGAAGAGAGAATCTGTCGGAATGTTGATCACAAGGTGAAGACCATGAACTCCCTCCACAGGACACAAGCATTGGTGCTGGCCCTTTCGGCCGCGGCCGCTGTCCAGACCTTCGCCGGGGGGATCCACAAGGAAATCAAGCGCGGCTCCGAGAAGGAAGTCCGCGTAAAAATCGAATCGTCGTTCGGAACCGTCATCTGCTCGAAGGGGTCTTCGGACAAAATCGTCGTCTTCGACCTCAAGACGGACGAAGACCGCAAACCGAACGTCGACATCGACTACCGGGTGAAAGGGGAAGTCGGGTATCTCGACATCTCCCCCGAAAACGACGGGAATCGTTCGTACTCGTTCCACATGAACGACGAAGACGACGAGGACAAAGACCGCGATCACATGGAGACCGGAAAGTGGTACATGGAATTCTCGGACGCGGTCCCGCTCTCGGTCGATGCGGAGCTCGGGGCGGGGAAGGGGAACTTCGATATGACCGGGCTCGATGTGAAAGATTTCAGGATGTCCGCGGGCGCGAGCTCGACGAACCTCTATTTCGGCGAGCCGAACAAGAGCGAAATCGAGGAGCTCGAGATCAAATCGGGCGTGAGCAAATTCGTCGGCGAGAAGCTCTGCAACGCCAATTTCAGAAGGATGACCTTCGAGGGGGGCGTGGGATCATACTACCTGAACTTCGAAGGGAAACTTGACCGGGAGGTCGACGTGAGGATCAAGATCGGTCTCGGCGCGGTGACGATTGCGATTCCGAAAGAGGCGGGGGCGCGGGTGCACTACGAAGAGCACTGGTTCTCCAACTTCACCATCGACAGGGATTTCGACGAGGAACATAAAGGAGAGTACGTCACCTCCAACTACTCTACGGCGGAGGGAAAGCTTAACATCACCGTGGAGTCCGGCCTCGGGAGCGTCAAAGTAAAGATCCTGCGGTAAGCACCTGCCGGGCGTCCTCACCGATGCCCGGCATTCCATTCCTTCCTTCTACTTCCCAAACCTGAAGATCTGTGACCACTCGTACGGCGGCGCGAAGGCCGGCGTAGTGCTCATGGCCACGACCGCGGCACGGTAGGCATCGCTCACCCCCGAACCCTTTGCGAGCCCCGAATAAAATTTCTCGCTGAAGAACTTCGCCGCCTTCGGCTCCGTTGGCCTCATCGCAAGGATGACGTCGGAGGCGCCGTTCATGAGGAGCAGGGCGGCATGGAATGGACGGAGCCCGCTCTCGTCCCTCCGCTCGTCCGAAAGGTAGACAACCGGATAATCGGGGAGGCGCAGGAAGTTGCCCACGGGGACGAGCGCGTCCGGGTTCGTGATGCTTCCGTTCGAGAGGACGAACGCCGACCGGCCGGGGAAGACGGTATCGGTGACAAAATCGGTGGAGAGCTGAAGAACATCCCCTTCCGACCCGAAGAGCTGGCGCTCGTTGGCATTCTGCGAAACCGAGACCGTCGCCCCCCGGAAGAAACTCCGGATATCTCTCAGCTCGAAATCGAGGGGCCAGTCGTTTCCACGCGGGTTGCCGACCGCGACGACGGTGCCGACGGAACGGGGGGACGGTTGCAGACTCTTGATGGCGCCGAGGTAAGGGAGGTACGAGACGTCGGCGATTTCGATCATTGGCTTCAATCCCTCTGATGTCGAGCGCGTGAGAGCGTGGAAGGGGAAATCCTCCAGCTCCTTCGGGGGGACAATGATGACTCGCTGTGTGAACAAACGCTCGACCGGCCGCAGAAAGTAGTTGTAGAGTTCCTCCGAGATCCGTTCAATGTCCGTCGTCTGTACGTACCCGCTTCCCATCGTATGGATCCGTTCGCGCAGCATCAACTCGAACTGGCGGACCTTTCCGAGGACGATGTCCTTGTAGGCGGGGACCTCCACAACGTTGATCGGTACCTGGCGCCCCATCCCGTCAAACGAAACGACGAAGATAATGATCCTGTCCTCGCTCAGAAGGTAATCGAGGACGACGGCTCCGTACGGAAGGGCGGCGCGCAACTCGGTCTCGGAGAGGGCGGGAGCGCGGAAGAGCATTTCGAGGGGGCCATATTTCTGGCTGAGCGATGTTGCCTCACCCCTCAACTCCTCCTTGAGATTTGTCAGGTCGCGCTCCTCGGTTGAAATGAGCTGGACATCCTTCTGGTCGGTGTTGAGTCCCTTCTGGAATGAAAGGGCGGCTTCGTCGATCCTCTCCTCGCCGAACTTCGTCACGATCGGCCCGACCGACGCGCTTTCATCTCTCTCCCTGAACGACAGGGGGAATGAACGAAGCTCGCGCGCAATTGAAGCCGCCTTCCCTTCCTCGTAGTCGAAGAGCGCTTCCTCTGCCCGCCCCTCACGCGCGAGCGCCGCGACGAGCGGCTCATACCAGAATGTGTCGTCCGCAAAAGAGAGGACGCCGGGTGTAGGATCTTCCCGGAGTCTGAGGAATTCTTCATCCTCTTCCCATCGCTTGAATTCCCCGACGCCGCCGGCACAAAGCTCGAATGATCTACGGTAGAGGCTCAACGCCGCTTCGGTATCGCCCTGGTCTTCCTTGAGCGCCCCGAGCCTTTCGTCGGCGAGCGCCTCCCCCGAAACACAACCGATACGGGAGAAGAGAGTGATCGCCTGTTCATAGAGAGTGTTTGCTTCGATGCCGTTTTCCTGGGCGGGGTTGACGAGGCTCAGCTTTCTCTCACAGTCCGCGATCGCAACGAGAAGATACCCGATCGGGATTTTGGCCCCGGCATCCTTGGCCCGCGTGTACGCTTCGATGTAATTCTGGCGGGCCAGTCCGAAGGCAAAACTGTGAGCGTAAGCTCTCCCGAGCGCGGTGTAGAGCCGGATCAATGCATCGTTCGTCTGATCGTTTCTGTCGCGTCCCGGCAATCCCTCGAGCATCCCGATGCCGTCACGGTACGCGGCAGCCGCCCCGGTCCAATCCCCGAGCATCCTGAGCATTCTTCCCTTGTTGTAGTCGAACTCCGCTTTGACGAGGACGTTCTCGACGGAAGCGAGGACAGTCTCGATGGTCGAGTAGGTGCCGAGTGCTTCGTCGCGTCGGCCGAGCTCGGCGTACGCCAGGCCGATCCGCGATTGCGCCCTGACGATCGCGGGGGAGTAGCGCCGCTTGTTGAAGACGGCGAGCGCCGATGCGTAGGCGTTGAGGGCATCGTCGTGTTCGCCCGCCCGCTCATACGCATCGCCCAGGCTCATCGCAGTCTCACCGTCCGGCTCGTCGTTGTTGGCGATCCTGCTAAGGTCGAGCGCCTCCTTGAGGATGCTCGCTCCGCGCTCGAATTCTCCCATCCCGACGTAGAAATTTCCGATGCCGTTCATCACCCGCACTTCGGCGGCGTGGTCTCCCGTCTGGCGATAGCGGTTCCATGCAGCTTCGTAATTTTCCAGTGCGGAGGTGAAGAGGCCGAGGGAGACCTGGACTTTGGCAATTGCCGCCTGGTCCTCCGCAAGCCGGTCCCACTGCTGAAGTTTCCGGTCGAGAGGAATTACCTGTGAGAGGAGTTGTTCGGCGGGAAGCGCGTCGTGTTGCGCCAGTTTTTCCCCCGCTTCGGTTCGCAGCCGTTGGGCCTTTGCCGCGGGCTCTTCGTTGTCCTGCGACAAATCGCACCCTGCGAGTAGTACGAGTAGTGAGAAGGCAATCCCACAGCCCACCGGTAGGAAATAGGGAAGAGCACGCTGAAAGCGAAAGCCGGGGATCACGGAGGTCAGATTCATTCTCGTGGATGTTGGCGAGTCGGAGTCAGTGGAATATAGCGACTCTCCCCCAAAAAAGAAAAGGCCGTCCGCGACGATGTCGGGACGGCCTCTGCTCTGCCGGCGAATGGCGGTCAGATGATGAACATGACGCCGCCGGTGAAGGAGTTGTATTTCGCGATATTGTAGTCTGCGTTGATGTTGAGGAAGAGAAGCTTCAGGCTAAGGCCGACAACGACCCGGGAGGTATTCTCTCCGTCCAGCTCGAAGTTGATGTGCTGCTTCGTCGTCAGGGTGGTGTTGGGAATCGGGGCATTGTAATCGTACGTGAAGGTCATCTTGGACGATTCAAGCATAAATCCGGCATACGGGGTGATGTTGAGCGCCCCGGGGCCGAATCGTTTGCTGACGTTGATTCCGTACGCAGTTGCCTTTGTCGAGAAGATCGTCCCCACGTCGAGGGTCTGGGTAAAGAAACTCGCCGAGAGGTCCACGGGAAGGGGCGTCGGAAACCAGACGCCGGGATTATGCTGCACGCCGAACCCGAAGTATTTGAATTCGCCGATATCGGAGTTAATCTTGACGCTCGGCAGATACCTGAAGGTGAACTGAGTTCCGACAAACGTCCCGAGGCTCAGTTGCGGAGCGGCGAGGGGGACGATGTTGACGTTATCCAGGATGCCGGTGACGGGAGTTGCTGCGCTCGTCGCGGGTACGGTCAAAGGGATCGAAGCATTTGCTCCCTGTTTACCGTCGATATTCGTGACATTGAACGTCTTGCTGAACTTCGAAAAGTTGATCTTGACGCTGTCGGACTTGCTCCCGATGATCGTCGGGCCGGAGATGCCGACGCTGAATGTCGAGCCGGTGAGCTGGCTGATAATCTGAGACTGGATCGATTGGCGCTGGGATGTTGACAGCGTCTGGGTGGATCCGTTGATCGTCGCGGTGGTGGGAATGAGGCTGAGCGGAACAAGTTGCTTGGCAATACCGTTGTCGACCTGGAAGCCGCTCGATTGTGTCGCAAAAGTCTTTGCGCTCGTGCTGAACGTCGTTCCCATCGCAACGAGGCCGAACTCGAGGTCGAACCCGAACATCTTCGAGGCCGGGGCTTTGTGGAACCAGCCACCGTTAAGGTCGGACCCGAAACCGGAAACGATCGGCCCTACGTATCCCCGTGCTGCATCGCCCGCCAGTTTCGTGAGCGTGGAGTCAAGTGATCCTGCCTGTACCGAAGTCGCCGCGACCAAGGCAATGCAGACAGCCAAGAGTAGAATTCTTTTCATGGTGAAGAACTCCTTCTGGAATTGGTTCTAAAAAAAGATGAAAGCTACGGTGATAGGAGGTGAAGGCCGAGTTTATTGAACTATAGCTTCCCTACTTTGGCCAGCGTCGGAAATATAGAGGAAATTTCGCCAAAGGCAAACACTATTCTCAGATCCCGCAACCCCGCTCCGCGAGGCGTCAACGCCCGTTTGCCGGAAGATTTCCGGCGTGCCCGTAATATAACGCACATCTTCCCGACTGCACAATCACACAAAAGTAGTAATTTTCCCCCGAACGGCCCGCGAAAACTTGCGGAGGAGCTTGCAACTCTCGCGGCTTTTTGATACTATTGCAGTGGCGTCCAAACACACCACGGCGAGGGACCGATGAAATCGACCGGCATCAAGAAGCTTTACTATTCAATCAGCGAGGTAAGTAAGATCACCGACCTCGAACAGTACGTCCTTCGGTACTGGGAATCCGAATTCGAGCAGTTGAAACCTGCGAAGAACCGTGCCGGCAACAGGATCTACACGAACAAGGACATCAAACTGATCCTCTATATAAGGCAGCTCCTACGGGAAGAACGGTACACGATTGAAGGAGCGAAGCAGGTTTTGAAGGCATGGACCCCTGAGGTGGAGAGCGGTGAACAGCTTCAGCTTCTCCCGGTGGAGTCGCAGCCCGGCCAGCCGGCATCGCAGGAAGTCGCGGCGGCAGTTCCTGCCGCGGATCCGGGTCTGAAGGAGGACCTCAGGGAGATGAAGGTGTTTCTCGAAGAACTCCTGGTGAAGCTGAGCTGACGCACGCGGAGAGATTTCCCGGACGCCCCGAAAATGCAAAGTCTTTGCC
>DATJQP010000085.1:0-107996 GCA_035505655.1 Bacteroidota bacterium | reverse complement strand
GACATAACGGCTCCAGATCGTTGCCGGAAACTCTCGCGGAGGCCCATGCGCTCACTCCTCGCTCACGCACCGCCGAGACCGACGCGGTCGAAAATATAGTCAACGTATCGAAGGCTCTTCGAGGGATCAAACGCCTCGTCGAAATCCTGTTTCGTAAGGGCCGCCGTCACCGTCCCGTCGCCTTCGAGAAGGATCCTGAAATCTTTCCCCGTCTGCCAGACTTCCATCGCGCTCTTCTGGACAATCCGGTATGCTTCCTCACGCTTCATCCCTTTCTTCGTCAGAGCGAGGAGAACGGGCTGGGAGAAGACGAGTCCATGAGTGAGGTCGATGTTCTTCTTCATGTTCTCCGGATAGACAAGAAGCTTATCGATGACATTCGACGTCAGGTTGAGCATGTAGTCGAGGAGGATGCAGCTGTCCGGGACGATGATCCGTTCGACCGACGAATGGGTGATATCCCGTTCGTGCCACAGCGCGACATTCTCCAGCGCCGCCTGAGCGTTTCCGCGCAGGACGCGGGACAGCCCGGCGATCCGCTCGCAGGTGATCGGGTTTCGCTTGTGGGGCATCGCGGATGAGCCTTTCTGGCCTTTCGAGAAGTACTCTTCCGCCTCGAGCACTTCGGTCTTCTGAAGATGCCTGATCTCCGTGGCGAACTTTTCGAGCGAACTCGCGACGACGGCCAGCGTTGTCATGAACTCTGCGTGACGGTCCCTCTGAAGGATCTGCGTCGAGACGGGCGCCGGGCGCAGACCAAGCTTCTCGCAGACATATTCCTCCACTTTGGGGCTGAGATGTTCGAAGGTTCCGACGGCCCCGGAGATCTGTCCGACGGAGATCGTCTCGATCGCATGCCGCAACCGGTCGATGTTCCTCCTCGTCTCGTCGAACCACAGGGCGAGCTTGAGACCGAACGTCGTCGGCTCCGCGTGAATCCCATGAGAGCGGCCGATCATGACCGTCTTCTTGAATTCCTTCGCACGGCGCGCGAGGATGTCACGCAGGCCCTCGAGATCTGTGAGGAGGAGCTCGCCGGACTGCTTCATCTGCACTGCAAGCGCGGTGTCAAGAACATCCGACGAAGTCATGCCGAGATGGATGAACCGCGACTCGGGCCCGACATACTCGCCGACATTCGTGAGGAAGGCGATGACGTCGTGCTTCACCTCCTCCTCGATCGCTTCGATCCGCGTAATATCGAATCTGGCCTTCTCGCGGATAACCGTCACCGCCTCCCGGGGGATTACGCCGAGGTCCGCCTGCGCTTCGCACGCGAGAATCTCAATCCTTAGCCAGATCGAGAATTTGTTCTGGTCCTCCCAGATCGCCCCCATCGCCCGCCGGGTGTATCGAGGGATCACAACGTCACCTTCTGCTATATCCGTTTTTCAAGCGTCATTTTCACGTCAAACGTTTTCCGGTCCCGATAGACCTTGAGATCCAGCACGTCTCCGGCCCGCGCATCGTTGATGATCGCGACGATTGACTCTTCATTCTGAATCTTTTCCCCGTTGATCTCAAGAATAATGTCGCCGACCTTCAACAAGGCCTTTTCCGCCGGACTGTTCTTCTTGATATCGCTAATGATCACGCCTTCGGCGCTCTTCAACCCGAAGTACTTCGCTATCCGCTGGTCGACGACATTCACTTCCATTCCCGTCCAGAAGTTGCGGTCGACTTTCCCCTTCTTCTGAAGCTCATCGACAATCTCTTTGACACGGTTGATCGGGATGGCAAACCCATACCCGATGTACGCCTGGCTGACCCCCGCAGTATAGATCAGCGTGTTGATCCCGATGACTTCCCCCGCGCTGTTCACGAGGGGACCTCCGCTGTTCCCCGCATTGATGACGGCGTCGGTCTGAATGAGCCCCCGGTACGACCGGTTGTCGTCCACGCTGAGGTTCATCCCCTTCGCGCTCACGACTCCGACCGTGACGATCGGCTTATCGATGTTCTCGAAAAGGCCGAAGGGATTCCCGAAGGCGACGACCCACTCGCCGATCATGACGTCGTCGGAGTTACCGAGCTTGACGGAGGGAAAGTTCTTTCCCTTGATTTTCAGGAGAGCGACATCCGAAACCATGTCGGTACCCACCAGCTCTGCCGGATATTTCTCGCCGTTCGTCATCGTCACGACAATTTCCTTCGCATTTCCCGCGACATGGTCATTCGTCACGATGTATCCTTCGGGGGAGATGATGAATCCCGATCCGAGTCCCTTGACTTCCTGCTTCAGGCTCCGGTTGCCGAAGAACTGACGGAAGAAGGGGTCGTCCCCAAAGAAGTTCGAGAACGGGTCCTGGTACTCCCGGACCTCTGTCACGGTGATGCCGACGACCGCGGGGCTCACAAGCTGAACGGTCGTGGTGATCGCATTCTTCCGCGAGTTGGAGATGTCGTCGTTCCCCCCTTTTTGTTCGTCCGACGAGGCGAAGAGGCTGCCGAGCTGAGCCGTCTCCGATGCAGAGGATGACGACGCCAGTCTTCTCGCCCCAAACGAATATCCTGCGGCAACTCCCCCGCAGAGAAGCACTACAATGACCAACAGCGCTTTGCGTGACATATTACCTTTCGGCATTTGAGGATGAATGAATCAACTCCATGAGCGGCTTCGTGTGCCGGAAAAGGAGAACTACGGACACAATGGTGTACGCGACCAGGAGCTCCGACGACGAAAAAGCTCCGGGGAGGAGGAGCGCAAGAAACTTGTGCGGCAGAGACCACGCAAGGAGCGGTGTCGCGACGATGGCGAACGCATTCCCTGCATGGATGTTCTTCATGATCAAATATCCCATTCCCCAGAGCGCCAGCCAAACGACCACGATGGGCCACGCGCCGACGAGCATTCCTCCCGCCGTTGTTGCAAGTCCTCTTCCTCCTTTGAACTTCAGCCAGACGGGGAAACAGTGGCCACAGACCACTCCAAAAAGCGAGGTGCCGAAGACCATGACGCTTCCGTGACCCAGCCATTCCCCAAGTAGCGCGGCCACGGCTCCTTTTGCCACATCAACCACCAGCACTGCTATTCCGAGCAATCTCGAGCCCGTCACCTCGTACGCGTTCATCGTCCCGACGTTGCCGCTTCCGGCGAGTCGAATGTCGATACGTGCTTTGATTCGGACGGCGATGTAAGCAGTGGGAATGGAGCCGATGAGATAACTAACGAGAAAAACCACCAGGACCTGGAGCACGATGGGGCATTCTATCGTTTGAAGATGCTCTCGGGAAAAAGTTACCAAAAAATGCTCCGAGAGTCAAGGAAGCTGCGGCTCAGGTTCGCGACCTAAGTGCATGACATCTCGAGAGTTGTGGAGAAGGCCGCCTTGATTCTTCCTGCCGAAACAGGTATATTTTCCCTGTAGAAAATCACCTTCGCATGAATCAATCCTACCTGAAAAAACTCCTTGGCGACGTCCGGAAGAGAGCGATCTCTGAAGAACGTGCGCTCGGGATGCTGAAGAACTTATCGTATGAATCGATCGGGTTCGCCACGATCGACCACCACCGGGGCATTCGACAGGGATTCCCGGAGGTGATCCTTTGCGAGGGAAAGACGAACGAACAGATCGCGGCCATTGCGGCCAAGATCGCCGCGCGGAAGGGCGCTCTCCTTGCCACGCGGGCCACGAAAGAGAACTATCGCGCAGTGAGGAAGAAGGTCAGCAACGCGCGGTTTCATGAATCGGCGCATGCCATCACCGCCAACGAGCCGCGACTCTCGCTACGTCCGGAACGAAAGATTCTCGTCATCACTGCGGGTACGTCGGATATACCGGTCGCCGAGGAGGCCGTCGTGACGGCCCGGATGCTCGGCCAGAATGTCGATACCCTCTATGACGTTGGAGTCGCCGGAATCCACCGGCTGCTCAGCCAGACCGAGAAACTTCACACCGCGAGCGTCATCGTAGTTGTCGCCGGGATGGACGGGGCGCTCGCGAGCGTCGTCGGCGGCCTCGTGGATGTTCCGGTCATCGCGGTGCCGACCTCGACCGGGTACGGGGCGTCGTTCGGCGGGATCGCCCCCATGCTGACGATGCTGAACTCGTGCGCGGCGGGGATCACCGTCGTGAACATCGACAACGGGTTCGGAGCAGCCTTCGCCGCGAGCCTTATCACCAAACTGAAATAAGAGCGCTATGCTCACATCTCCCGAAAAGATCCGGTATCATGAGACGATCCTCGATGCGATCGGTCACACGCCTCTGGTTCGTCTTCACAAGATCGTCAAGGGCTACAAGGCCCAAATCTTTGCGAAGGTGGAAAGCTTCAATCCCGGAGGATCGGTCAAAGACCGGATCGGGGTCGAGATCATTGAAGAGGCAGAACGAAGCGGCAAATTGAAACCGGGGGGTACCATCGTCGAATCGACCTCTGGAAATACGGGGATGGGGCTCGCTATCGCCGCGGCGATCAAGGGGTACAAGACGGTCTTTACGATGCCAGACAAGATGAGCGGAGAAAAGATCCAGCTCCTCCGGGCCTTCGGCGCCGAAGTGATTGTTACTCCGACGGCGGTCCCGCACGATTCGCCCGAAAGCTACACTGAAGTGGCGAAGCGGATCGTTCGCGAAACACCGAATTCGATCCTCGCGGATCAATATTACAACCCAAAGAACGACGAGGCGCACTACCGGACGACGGGACCGGAGATCTGGGAACAAACGGGGGGCCAGGTCGATTATTTTGTCTGCGCAATCGGCACTGGGGGAACCATCAGCGGCGCCGGAAAGTACCTGAAGGAAAAGAATCCCTCGATCAAAGTCATCGGCATCGACCCGAAAGGTTCGATTCTCAGGGACTATTTCTACACAAAGAAGTTTTCGCCGATCTTCAAGACCTACAAGGTGGAGGGAATCGGACAGGACTTTATCCCCGGCACGCTCCATTTCCAGTATGTTGATGAGGTCATCGAGGTGACGGACAAAGAGTCGTTCCTTGCCGCACGGAAGCTTACGCGGGAGGAGGGGATCTTCTCCGGCGGATCATCCGGCACCGCCATGGCCGGAGCGCTGAAGCTTGCCGAGACGCTGACCGAAAAGGATGTCGTCGTGGTTCTACTTCCCGACGGAGGGTCGAAGTATCTCAGCAAGATCTACAACGATGATTGGATGAAGGAAAACGGCTTCCTCGCCCCCGAGCGTATCACCCTTCGCTATGTCCTTGAAGCCAAGCCGTCGAAACTTCCGGCGCTCATCACCGCCGACGGTTCATCGACCGTACGGAGCGCTCTCGAGCTCATGACCGGCAAAAACATCTCCCAGCTCCCTGTCTTCGAAGGAACGAAGAACATTGGAAGTCTCTCCGAGGGAGCCCTCATCTCCGCGATCCTCAAAGGATCGATAAAATTCGACGATCTCGTGCGGGCCGTCATGGACCCCCCATTCCCCGAGCTTCATGTAAACGAAGAAGTGGGCAGAGCGATCGAATTGTTCGCCAAGAAGGAACCTGCCGTGATCGTCGTGAACGATTCAGGACCGACCGGGATCGTCACGCGGTACGACGTTCTCGGGTACCTCTCCCGGTAGCAGCGTATGCAATGGGAACAGACCGCGATTGAAAAGCTGGACCAGCTCGTCAGTGTCGTCCGCGAGCCGTTCAGGGAAATCATCAGGAACTCGGCGCAGTCTCACGCCGAGCGCTTTGCCGCCGCACGAAAGCATCCTCACGTCACGGTGAAAGACGCCGTCCTCGGATTTCTCCGGGCCCGGTCTCACAAGCTCAATGCAGAAGGATCGCTTCTTTTGAAGGAACACGGCATCGACGAAAGCGAGTTCACGGAATTCAACAGGATCGAGCCAAAATGAAGTTTTCGACGAAGGCGATTCATGCGGGGCAGGAACCCGACCCCACCACCGGCGCGGTGATGACTCCGGTGTACCTCACCTCGACCTATGTGCAGGAGGGGTTCGGACGGAATAAAGGGTTTGAGTACTCGCGCGTTTCGAATCCGACACGCACCGCGCTGGAAAAGAATATCGCATCCCTCGAAGGAGGTAACGAAGGGATGGCCTTCGCTTCCGGGATGGCGGCAATCGATTCGGTTTTCAGGCTTCTCCTCCCAGGGGACCACACGATCGTCACCAACAATGTCTACGGGGGGACATTTCGGATCGCCAAGACGGTCCTCGAGCCGTACGGCCTCCGCTTCGACTTTGTCGACACGAGCGATCTTACGGCGGTCGCGAAGGCCCGCAAACCCAACACGAAGATGATCTTCGTCGAAACCCCGACGAACCCGACGATGGACATCACCGACCTTTCGGCGATCGCCCGGTTCGCGCGTGCCCATCACCTTCTCTCGGTCGTCGACAACACGTTCGCAACCCCGTTCCTCCAACGGCCGATGGAATTCGGCATCGACATCGTCCTTCATAGCGTCACGAAGTACCTTAACGGCCACAGCGATATGCTCGGGGGAATCGTGGTGACGAACCTCAGGGAGATTTCGGAAAAGCTCCGGTTCTCGCAAAAGGCCGTGGGGGCGGTGATGAGTCCGTTCGACGCGTGGCTTTGTCTGAGGGGAACGAAGACTCTCTCGGTCCGGATGAAGCAGCATTGCGAAAACGCGACGATCGTTGCCCAGTGGCTCTCAACACAAAAGAAGATCCAGAAGGTGAATTACCCCGGCCTCCGGAGCCACCCGCATTACGCTCTCGCCCGCCGGCAGATGAGCGGCTTCGGGGGGATGATCTCGTTCGATCTCGGAAGCCTGAAGAACGCAAAACAATTCCTCCGTCGCCTTCATGTCTGTTCCCTTGCGGAGAGTCTGGGAGGAGTCGAGACGCTCATCTCCCATCCTGCGACGATGACGCACGCATCGGTCCCTCACGCAGAACGGACACGGAACGGCGTTACGGACGGGCTTGTGAGGATATCGGTGGGAATCGAGGATGTCGAAGACATCATCGATGATCTGAAGCAGGCGCTAAAAGGAGTTTAGTGCACTTACCAGAAGGTGATGTTCTGCACTGAAATAACAACTGCGCGGCTTGAAGCGGCGCTGAGCGCGTTTGGCGGCAAGATCATTCAAGAGTAGGGGCACGGAGATCGCACCGTCACCCGGCCATCCTGAGTAGGGGGCGCGCAAGAGTCCACGCCGCAAGCGACATGCCGTCCCAGATTCTCCCGTCTCCGATCATCGCGTCGACGTCCGATGGAAGCTCCGTCAGGATTTCGAACTCCTCCGTTGCCTCGGGTCTGGGCGGCACGGGTAACAGCCGGCGGGCGATGAAGACCCGGCACATCTCGTCGGTCGCTCCGTTGAACGGATTGAATTCTCCCACAACCTCCCAGGATTGCGCCGCGAACCCCGCCTCTTCCTCCAACTCGGCCTTCGCCGTGATCTCGTACGAAGAGCCCGCCTTCACCCCTCCGCAGGGAAACTCTATGCTCTCGCGATCCCTCAGATAACGGTACTGATTCACGAGGACGACGCGACCGTCCTCACGCACCGGAATGACGAGGCTTGACCCTTCCGTATGCACGTAGTGATACTCCCCCTTCACACCGCCGGGAATCTGGAACGAATCCAGAATGTACGACCACCAGGGATTTCTGTGGACGACGGACGAGGTGAGTTTTTTCCAATGGAGCAACATGCGATAGGCCCTGCTTCAGATTGCCTCTTCGGATGGGAAAGCGGAGAGAGAATGGATCGGGGAACATCGCGCGCCGGGCGAAGACTCTGTTCGGGAGCTCAGATCAATTCACTCTCGGCGAAAAAGAACGCCACCTCCATCAGGCCGTTCTCCGGAGAATCCGAGCCATGGACGATATTCTCCCTTTTACTATCCGCAAACAGTTTCCGGATCGTCCCAGGCTCCGCCTCTTTGGGGTCGGTGGCGCCGATGAGCTCCCGATAGTCGGCAACCGCGTTGACCTTTTCGAGTGCGACCGCCACGCACGGACCCGAGGTCATGAATTCGACAAGCCCATCGTAGAAAGGGCGACCTCTGTGGACGGCGTAGAATTCTCCCGCCTCTTCCCTGCTCATCCGGAGCTGCCTTATCCCAAGGACTCTGAATCCGGCTTTCTGAATACGTCCCAGCACTTCGCCCTGAAGGTTCTTCCTGACGCAGTCGGGCTTCAGCACACACAAAGTACGTTCGATCACCCTTCCATCCCTTCCTGTTGATTTACGCCTTGCGCCTTCGTAATTTCGCGCGTTTCCGCGAAGGAGCCCGCTTCGGTCTCCGGGCAATTGCCGGAGATCGGGTACCGTGCCGTTTCTTCCCGAGAGCCAGACGCATCGTTTCGCCGAGCATTGCAGGACTGTCGCACACGATGATCCCCGCGTCCCGCATCGCCTCCATCTTTTCCGCAGCTGTTCCTTTCCCTCCGGAAATGATCGCTCCGGCGTGTCCCATCCGTCGCCCCGGAGGAGCAGTCCTCCCCGCGATGAACCCGACAACCGGTTTCTTGACGTGCTTCGCGATATACTCCGCCGCCTCCTCTTCGGCGCTGCCGCCGATCTCGCCGATCATAACGATCGCATCGGTCCGCTCATCGGCATTGAAGAGCTTCACGGCATCGATAAACCGCGTTCCGATGATCGGATCGCCTCCGATCCCGATGCACGTCGATTGACCGATCCCCCGCTCCGTCAACTGCCACACCGCCTCGTACGTCAATGTTCCACTTCTCGAAACGACGCCGACACGCCCGGACTTATGGATGAAGCCGGGCATGATGCCGACTTTGCATTCCCCTGGCGTGATGATACCGGGGCAGTTCGGTCCGATAAGGCGCGATCCCCTTCGTGAAACGTACGGGTAGACGTCGACCATATCCTTCGTCGGGATCCCTTCGGTGATACAGACGACGAGAGAAATCCCCGCGTCCGCCGCTTCCAGAACCGCATCCGCCGCGAATGCCGCCGGGACGAAGATGACGGAGACATTTGCCCCCTCGGATGCTACGGCTTCCGCAACTGTATTGAACACCGGCACCCCCCGGCTAAACTGATCCTTCTCGTTCCCCTTATAGATGGTGCCTCCTTTTCCGGGAGTCACGCCGCCAACAACGTTGGTACCGTAGGCGATCATTTGCGAAGTGTGAAACGTTCCTTCGCCCCCGGTAATTCCCTGGACGACAAGCCGGGTCTTTTTGTCA
The DNA here is from genome assembly GCA_035505655.1 of Bacteroidota bacterium. Taxonomy (GTDB): domain Bacteria; phylum Bacteroidota; class Ignavibacteria; order UBA10030; family UBA8401; genus JAGVPT01. The sequence goes on along the minus strand of DATJQP010000085.1, from coordinate 98,879 downwards.
ACGAGGATGCTCATAAGCGATTTAACCTACAGTGAGTGCCTGGAGAGATCGATGTCGCGTGACTGGGGGCGGAAGGAGGCGCGTTCTGTCCTTCACCCCTTTGCTTCAAGAAAGTCGGCCACCTTCAGGAGCGTCATCTCATCGAAATGTTTTCCGAGAATCTGAATGCCGACGGGAAGTCCCTGGCGGTCCACTCCCGCAGGGACGCTGATGCCAGGGATCCCTGCGAGGTTGGCTGAAACCGTGTAAATGTCGCTGAGGTACATTTGCAGCGGATCGTCCATCTTCTCGCCGAATCTGAAGGCCGTCGTGGGCGAGATGGGAGTGACAAGGCAATCGACATTCTGAAACGCGTCGAGAAAATCTTTCTGGATCAGCCTACGCACCCTCTGGGCTTTCCGGTAGTATGCATCGTAGTATCCGGCGGAGAGAACGTAGGTCCCCAGCATGATCCTTCGCTTCACTTCCGCGCCAAAGCCTTCGCTTCTCGACTTCGTGTACATCTCGACGAGGTCGTTCGCCTTCTCGCTCCGGTAGCCGTATCTCGCCCCGTCGTACCGCGCGAGGTTTGACGAAGCCTCGGCGGTTGCGAGAACATAATAGGCGGCGATGGTATATTCGGCGTGCGGCAGGCCGACCTCGATGAACCGAACGCCGGCATCCTTCAATTGTGCGATCCTCCGTTCGAGCGGATCCCGGATATCCGCGGGAAGAGCTTCGTTGAAGTATTCGCGCGGAAGACCGATTTTCAATCCGTGAAGATCGCGATCCATCCCGGAGAGATAGTCGGGAACGGGAATGTTTGCTGAAGTAGAATCGCGCTCATCGTATCCGGCGATCGTGCCGAGAAGATGAGCAATATCGCGGGCAGAGTTTGCGAAGGGGCCGATCTGATCGAACGACGATGCGAACGCCACCAGCCCGTAGCGCGAAACCCTCCCGTACGTCGGCTTGAGCCCGAATACGCCGCAAAGCCCTGCCGGCTGCCTGATGGAGCCACCGGTATCGCTCCCGAGTGCCGTCGCCGCCATTCCCGCCGCCACTGCCACGGCCGATCCGCCGCTCGATCCTCCGGGGACGCGAGTCTCGTCGATGGGATTCTTCACCGGGCCATAGGCGGAGTTCTCAGTGGAAGACCCCATCGCGAATTCATCCATGTTGGTTTTGCCGATAATAATCGCGTCGGCCGCTTTCAACCGTTCGATGACGGTCGCGTCATAGATCGCCTCAAATTTCCCGAGGATTTTCGAGCCGCAGGTCGTCCTCGTTCCTTTCATGGAAAGAACATCTTTCACCGCAACGACCATTCCCGCAAGGGGTCCCGCAGTACCCGCGGCGATCTTCTTATCGACGGCGCGGGAGTCCGCGAGGGCCTCTTCTTTGAGGACGGTGAGAAACGCGTTCAGATGATTCTTGGCGGCAATCGACGATAGGTACTCCCCAACCCGATCCTCGCACGATTCACCTCCCGGAGAGAGCCGGCGGCGGTACGAATCGAAAGGCTCGAGGAGGTTCAGCCTTGCTGCTTCCCGGGACACGAGCACTCCTTATGATTGTTTCGGCAGTGCGGGAGGCGGCTCAGGCGGTTTCTGCGGCGGTTCCGGCTTCGTCAGCTCTGATTGGACGTCCCGCATCGCCTTGCGGAATTCCGCGATACCTTTCCCAAGGCTCTTGGCGAAATCGGGAATCTTCTTCGGGCCGAAGAAGATCATAATGACAACGACGATGAGCAGAAGCTCGCCGAATCCTATGTTCTCAAACATCTTCCTTCTCCTTCACACGGATGTCGCCGTGCACGATGATCGAATTGATTGTATTCCAATCTCCGGGTCCTCCGGCGCTCTACGTGAGAACGAGGCTCCCGATGACTGATTGAAAAACTTTCCGGCCGTCGGCGGACCCAAGCTCCGATTCCATCGCCCGTTCCGGATGTGGCATCATCCCCATGACGTTCCCCTCGCTGTTCATAATGCCGGCGATGTTTTCCATTGAGCCGTTCGGGTTCGATTCCGCATCGACAACTCCCGAGCTGCTGCAATACCTGAAGAGAATCTGGTCCCTCTCCTTCAGCGACTCGACGGTCGCTTCATCCGCGATGTAGTTCCCCTCTCCGTGCGCCACCGGGATTTTCAAAACATCGCCCGCGGAGCATTCGGAGGTGAATCGCGTCTCCGCATTCTCCACCCGGAGAAAGACATGCCTGCACACAAACTTCAGGTTGCCGTTCCGAAGCATTGCTCCTGGAAGGAGCCCCGCCTCAAGAAGAATCTGGAAGCCGTTGCATATGCCGATAACGGTTCCCCCCTTCTTCGCAAACCGCACGACTTCTTTCATCACCGGAGAAAACCGCGCGATCGCTCCCGTACGCAGATAGTCGCCGTAGGAAAATCCGCCGGGCAGGATGACGACGTCAACATCCCCCAACGATCCTTCCTTGTGCCAGATATACCGCGCCTCCTGTTCCATGACACGGCTCGCGGCGGCAAAGGCATCGTGATCGCAGTTCGAACCGGGGAATACGACGACTCCGAATTTCGTCTTCGACATCAGCGCCGCACCTCCACCTTCGTTACCTGAAAGGAATAGTCTTCCATGACCGGATTTGCAAGAAGCTTCCGGCAGACCTGTTCTGTCACACGCTCGGCCTCCTCTTGTGAAGCAGAGTCGACCGAGAATTCCACATGCTTGCCGATCCGCAGGCCGTGGACGACCTCAAACCCGAGCGAATGGACTGCTTGTTCGACGGCCTTCCCCTGCGGGTCAAGGATCGACTTCCTGAGCGTGACGGTAACGTGCGACTGGTACACGGGCTCTCCTAGATATCGATGCTGGTCGCCTCTTCGGCCTGTTCCTCTTCCGCCTTTGCATCGACAACGCCAAGGAGCTTCCGCACGGCATGGAAAAGGTAACGCACGATTCCGAAAAGGATGAAAACGGCGAAGACATAGAACAACGCGCGGCCCCTCGTGAAGAGGAGGATGATTCCCGCCGCAACAAACGAGATTGCCTTTACCGGATGCCGCCGGAGCTCCCTCTTGGAGAATTTCGGAAGCGTGTCATATTTCACCTTGCTCACCATGAGCAGGGACAGGACGACAACCATCGGAGCGAGGGCGTCCGCCGCAAATCCACGGAGTCCGAAGACCTCGTCGCGGAAGCTGAGAACAAAGGCAACAACCGTAATCGCACTGGCGGGAATCGGGAGCCCGGTGAAGTATTCCTTCTCGAACCCGACCAGTTGAACGTTGAACCGCGCCAGCCGGATGCCGCCGAAAATAAGGAGCAACGAGCTGATGATGAGTCCGATTCCCTCCATCTGACTCAGTTGCAGCTGGTACACAAGGAACGCCGGGGCGGCTCCGAAGGTGACGACGTCCGAGAGGGAGTCGAACTCTACTCCGAACTCGCTCGACGATTTCGTGATCCTCGCCATCACGCCGTCCAGAGAGTCGAACACCCCGCCGAGGATGATGAACCATGCCGCAACGTCGATCTGTCCTGCTCCCGAGTTGACGATCGAGAGAAATCCACAAAACATGTTGAGGACAGTGAACAGACTCGGGACGACTGCCCTTGTAATTTTCATTCTGATCTCTGGGACTGTTCTGCGGTCATGACCGTACCACGGCAAGAATTGACTCTCCTGCCACAGTCTTCTCTCCTACAGTCACCTTAATATCGGAGTTTTTGGGGACAAATACATCCACCCGCGAACCGAACTTGATCATGCCAAATCTCTTTCCAGCCGTCACCTCGTCGCCGACTTTCACGGTGCAGACAATTCGACGGGCAACAAAGCCGGCGATCTGCTTGAAGAAGACCTTGAACGACCCGTTATCGATGCCGATGTGGGTCTGCTCGTTGTCGAGGGAGGCCTTGTCTTCGAACGCCGCGAAATATCTCCCTTGCACATGTTTGAAGTACTCCACCCTCCCGCTGATCGGAATCCTGTTCACGTGGACGTTGAGAGGAGACATGAATATGCTGATCTGATACGTGTCCTCCCGCAGATAGTTCACCTCGTCGGACTCCTTGATGCTTATCACCGTCCCGTCCGCGGGGGAGATCACGACAGAATTCCCAAGCGGCGTGGAGCGCTCGGGGTCACGGAAAAAATTCAGGGCAAAGAGAAAAATCAGAAGGGCAAGGACTGCAAGGGAATCAGCGAGCGCGGGAATCGGGACGAAGAGGAGGGAACCTGCAAAGACGACAACACAGACTATCGCAATACTCAGGAAGACATCATACCCATATTCCGTGATCAAACGCCAGGCTCCGGATCGTGCAAGAGATAGGAACGGAAGCGCGGGAACCGCCCGACTGCCACCACTAAAAATTACCAAAAATGCGCAGGAAAGTCAAGGCAACCGCCTCGGGTCGAAGGTCCCGGGATGCGCGTTTGAATCTGTGTGAGTGACGAACGCTTCGACAGCGACATCCGCGAATGTTTCCATCGGCCGCGAAGGAATCCACCCGGAGAAATTCGGTGTCGTGGTGATCCGAAAGCAAGCGAATTCTCAGAGAACGCGTCTTGCATTTTTCCGGCAAAATTCGTACGTTTATTGCATATCGTAGCGTCGCACGAATGATCAGAATGAAGGAAAAACTATTGAGGGTGGATGTCTGTCTTTCCACCAAGTTCTTGAGCGACAAAACTCAGATCTAGGCTCTCAACCACGTCCCGTCCAACCAACGGGACTTTTTTTTGACACTAGGGCGAGTGAGACTCGGAGAAATTCAGCAGCTTATCGAGGCGTGGCTTCCCCCCGCAACAGCCTGGAGCGGTGACAACGTCGGAGTTCAGATTGGAAGAGCCGATGCGCAGGTGAGGAATATACTTCTGGCACTCGACGTCACACTGGAAGTCGGGCAGGAAGCGCTGAGGAAAAACGCAAACCTCATCATCACACACCATCCACTCTTCTTCCACCCTCTCCGTGCTCTGACAGACGATTCCCGGGCCGGCAAGATTGCACTTTATCTGGCTGAGCGGAAGATCAATCTTTACGCGGCGCATACCAACCTCGACCACGCAAGGGTCGGGGTGAGCGCCGCGATGGCAGATCTTCTAGGGCTCATGAATTGCAGGCCGCTCTCCCCTCTCCAGGGCAAGCTCCTCAAGGTGACGGTCAACGTCCCCGAGAGCCATCTGGACACCGTCGCCGACGGAATGCACCGGGCGGGTGCCGGGAAATTCCTGAACTACGAGGAATGCAGTTTCCGGTCCCGCGGAACGGGTACCTTTCGTGGCACTATCGATGCGACACCATTTATCGGGAAGAAAGGGATCCTCGAAAAGACACCCGAAATAAAGCTCGAGGTTTTGGTTGAAAGATGGAAACTGCGGAAGGTGCTGGCGGCGATGAGGGAACGCCACCCCTACGAGGAAATCGCGTACGATATTATTCCACTCGAGAACGCATCTCTTGAGCAGGGCCTGGGGGTCATCGGCGAGTTCAAGGAGCCGCTCTCGAAGACCGGATTCCTTGCCCTGGTGAAGCGGGCATTCCGGGTTCCCGCGATTCGGTATGCCGGAACCCCGACCGGCAGGATAACAAGGGTGGCGGTTTGCGGCGGGGCCGGGCTGGAAACGGCGGAAGAGGCTTTGCGACAGCATGCCGACGCCCTCGTCACGGCCGACGTCAAATACCATGGGTTCCAGGAACATGGAGATGCGCTTCTCCTCATCGATGCAGGACACTTCGAAACCGAGGCCCCCGTCCTTCCTGTTGTTGCATCGCGATTGAGGGAGATCCTGAGGGCGCATCGGAGCTCATCCAAAGTTTTTGTTACACGGAAAAATACAAATCCCATATGTTACTTTTAGGCACACGATTGCTGTAAAGGAGTTCGCATTGGAAGACACGCTCACGCTGTTGTACAAGCTCCAGAAAGTGGATAGTTCACTTGACGACCTCGAAGAGATGAAGGGCGATTTGCCGCAGGCGGTGGCCGCCCTGCAGACCGAGGTTCAACGACTTGAAGGAATCATCAAAGGACAGCAGGACATTATCACCTCGTCCGTCGTGGCACGAGACAAGGCGGACGTCGACATACTCGAATTCAAGGAGAAGCTCGAAAAATATAAGAAACAGCAGTACGAGGTGCGGAGCAACAAAGAATACGATGCGCTGACCAAGGAGATCGATTTCGCGACAGAGTCGATCAAGACCCTGGAGAAGCAGTTCGAGACGCTCGAGGCCGCCATGACGGCGGCAAAGACGGAGATCGAAAACGTTACGAAACAGCTTGAAGAACAGAAAGGCGCCCTCAAGGAACGCGAAGCGGAACTTGCGGAAGTCTCGAAGGCAAACGAGGACGAGGAACTTGAGTTGAGGCACCGTCGGGAAAAACTCGTCGTCCGGTTGAAATCGGAGACGCTCTCCCGTTACGACCGGATCAGGAAGGCGCGCAACGGCAAAGCCGTTGTCGCAGTCCGACGTAGTTCTTGCGGCGGTTGCCACAACAAGATTCCCCCGCAAAGACTCCTCGAGCTCCGCGCGCAGGACAAGATGTACACCTGCGAGCATTGCGGCCGTATTCTCGTGTCGGCCGAGCTTGCTCAGGCAAGCGAAGCCGCCGCATGAAAGTTTTGGGATACACGGACGGCGCGGCGAGAGGCAATCCCGGCCCGGGCGGCGTCGGGATTCTCCTCAAGGACGAGGCGGGAGGCGTGCTCCTACGGGAGAAAAAATATCTGGGGAAGGTGACAAACAACGTGGCCGAATACACGGCGCTCATTGAGTGTTTGCGGCACGTCCGCCGCCTCGGCGAAGGAAATGGAATCCGGTGCACGTCGCTTCTCGTCCATTCTGACAGCGAGCTGCTCGTCCGGCAACTGAAAGGCGAATACAAAGTCAAGGATGCGGTGCTGAAGGAACTCCACCAGGAGGTCCGCACTCTCCTCGACTCATCGACGTTCGAATTTGCGATCACCCATGTGCCGCGCGAGCTGAACCGAGAAGCCGACGCGCTGGCGAACGAGAGCATCGACGAGCATGCCTCCGGGTGAGGCGATCCCCGTCGATCCACCAAGAGTTTATTAATTCATTCATCTATCTCTCATGCTGACTCGTTCAACTGTAGTGCGTGCATGTTTCGCTGAGCGTACGTCAGGCAATCGCTTAAATACCGCTGTTCATTATCTAGGAGGAAAGTCCGAACTCCATCCCACGTCCTCCCAACGGGACGACGCGGGAAGGGCACGGTGCTGGATAACATCCAGGAAGAGCAATCTTACGGATAGTGTCACAGAAAACATACCGCCGTTCCTCGTCCGCAAGGGCTTGAAGCGGCAAGGGTGAAAAGGTGCGGGCCGCGAGGCCTTAATGTAAGAGCGCACCGCGGCGTCAGTGATGATGCCGGCACGACAAACCCCACCGGGAGCAAGACCGAGTAAGTTCCGCATCCGGGATGCGTTTTTCTCATTCCGGAGAAGAGACGCCCACTCAACATTGCGTACGCAAAAACGGAACGGGTAGGTCGCTTCAGCCCGTTTGCAAAAACGAGGCGAGAGAAATGATTGCCTCCCCTCAGCTCACCTCGAGCTGAGGGAAGACAGAATTCGGCTTATCGGCGCACCTCAGAAATAATGCACGCAGCACGATTCCGCATGTGATGTAGATGCTTTTTCAAATCAGAAGTCGGACGTCCCTGGTTCCGACCGCTCTAGAGGAGAAAAGCATTGACACCAATCAAAGACTACCGGTGGGTCATTTCCGATCCGCCGGATCCCTCGGTCGTCAAGAAGCTGTCCGATGAGCTCTCGATCTCGCCCTCCCTCGCCACAATTCTCGTCAACCGCGGCATCGACGATTTCGAGAAGGCCCGACGGTATTTCCGTCCCTCGGAGGACCAGCTCCACGATCCATTCCTCATGGAAGGGATGTACCAGGCCGTGGACCGCATTCTCTCCGCGCGCTCGAAAGGGGAAAAAATCTCCGTCCATGGCGACTACGACGTCGACGGGACGAACGGCGCCAGCATGCTCTACCTTTTCTTCCGGGAACTCGGGTGCAACGTGTCGTACTACATCCCGGACAGGATCAAGGAGGGATACGGAATCTCCCGGTTGGGGATCGATCACGCCAAGTCGATCGGGACGACGCTCCTCGTTTCCATAGACTGCGGGATCACCGCAGTAGATCAGGTCGAGTACGCCCGTTCGCTCGGCATGGACGTCATCATTTGCGATCATCATGAGCCGAACGACGAGCTGCCGAAAGCCGTTGCTGTGCTCGATCCGCTGAAGGCCACGTGCGCGTATCCGTTTAAGAGCCTTTGCGGCACCGGGGTGGGATTCAAGCTCATCCAGGCGCTCGCAAGAACCGTGGGAACTGAGGCTTCAGTCCGCAAGTACCTCGATTACGTCGCGCTTGCGACGACAGCGGACATTGTTCCCCTGATGGACGAGAACCGCGTCTTCGTGAGGCTCGGCCTTGAGATCATCGCCTCGAACCCCAGGGCAGGAATCAGGGCGCTCCTCGACACTGCCGGTCTCAAGCCGGAGGGAATGACAACCTCGCAGATCGTCTTTGTCATTGCGCCGAGAATCAATGCCGTCGGTCGCCTTGGCGACGCAAAGCGGGCCGTGGAACTCCTCGTGACGGACGACTATGAGTCCGCCCTCCAGTTTGCGAGAGTCCTGGAGCAGGAGAACATTAACCGCCGAAAGATCGATGAGGACGTCTTCATCCACGCCCAGCAACTCGTGGAAGAGTACCTCGATGTCGAGGGGGATGGCGCCATCATCCTTCATCAGGAGCAATGGCACCCGGGTGTTGTGGGAATCGTTGCCTCGAGGATGGTGGAAAAATATTACCGACCGGCGATCATGATGACCACGGTCGACGGCGTGGCAAAGGGCTCGGCCCGGAGCATCGCTGGATTCAACATCTATCAGGCCCTCAAGCGATGTGAGGACAAGCTTCTCCAGTTCGGGGGTCACAAGTACGCCGCCGGACTCACCCTCGAGGTGGACCGGGTCGAGGAATTCAAGGAGGCGTTCAACGCCGTTGTCAAGGAACTCCTCACCGCGGATCTCCTTACACCGGTCATTACCATTGACGCCGAGATCGAGCTCGGCGAGATTACTTCCAAGTACACGAGACTCCTGAAACAGTTTGCCCCCTTCGGGCCAAAAAACATGCGACCGACCTTCGTGGCAAGAAACGTTGAAGCGCTCGGCCTCCCACGGATCGTCGGGAAAAACCACCTGCGTTTCAAGGTGAAGAAGCAGACCATCACCTTCGATTGTATCGGTTTCAACCTCGGCCACCTGATGGAACGCTTCACGAAGGGCAACAAGTTTTTTGACCTCGTCTTCTCAGTGGATGAGAGTGATTTTTCAGGAGTGCAATTGCCGCAACTAAAGATCAAGGACCTCCGCATTGCAGCACCTGCCAACGGAGCCAATTAGCGCACAATCAACGGAAACGCAAGGAGACTCGACATGTCAGGTCACTCAAAATGGGCCACGATCAAGAGGAAGAAAGCGGTCACCGACGCCCGGCGGGGAAAAGTCTTCACTCAGATCATCAAAGAAATAACGATTGCCGCAAAAGCCGGCGGGGGCGACCCCATCGGCAATCCGCGGCTCCGTCTCGCGATCGACAAAGCAAAGGCGAGCAATATGCCCGCCGACAATATCAAGCGGGCAGTGATGAAAGGGACCGGCGAGCTGCCGGGAGTTTCCTACGAGGATGCGACGTATGAAGGATACGGCCCCGGCGGCGTCGCGCTTATCATTGAATCGGTGACCGACAACAAGAATCGCACAGTCTCGGAGCTCCGGCACCTGCTGGAGCGTGGCGGAGGAAAACTCGGCGCGACGGGATCGGTGGCGTGGATGTTTCACAAGAAAGGAACCATCCGTACGCCCAAGGGAGCCATGACGGAAGATGATATGCTTGGCATCGTCCTCGATGCCGGGGCGGACGACCTCCGCTTGGACGGCGAGTCGTTCGAGATCACGACGAGCCCCGAGGCATTCGAAGGGGTGAAGAAGGCGATCGAGGATAAGCGAATAGCGATCGAAGAAGCGGAAATACACATGATCCCCGAAAACCTCGTCAAGGTCGAAGGTCCGGACGCTGAGAAGGTTCTGAAACTCATGGAATCGCTCGAGGAACACGACGACATCCAGCACGTCTATGCAAACTTCGATATCGACGAGAAGGTTCTCGCCACCTTCGCTTCCTGAGGCACGGGGAGCGCGATGATCATCCTCGGAGTCGACCCGGGCACTCTTGTCACAGGATACGGCGTCATCGAAATAAACGGAGGGCGCCTTCGGATGATTGACGTCGGAGTCATCAAGAACACCTCCGGCGAGAAGATGCCGATCCGCCTTAAAAAGATCCACGGCGGCCTCTGCCGGATCATCGATCGATATCATCCGGACGAAATGGCAATAGAGACCGCGTTCTACAGCAAAAACGCGCAGTCGGCGCTAAAGATCGGTCAGGCTCGCGGTGTCCTGATCCTCGCGGGGGTCAATGCCGAGGTACCGGTGACCGAGTACTCCCCGAGGGAGATCAAAAAGTCGGTCGTCGGGAACGGCGCAGCCTCGAAAGAGCAGGTACGATTCATGATGAAAACTCTCCTGCGACTTTCAACCGTCCCGAAATTCTTCGACGCGACCGATGCACTTGCCGCGGCGGTCTGCCACTCCCACAAGATCGAGCGGCCGCGTTCGGCATTCAGGGACTGGAAGTCCTTCGCGGAGGCGCACCCAGAGAGAATCGTCAGGAGATGAACTCATTCTCGCCGGCGGAGCGATCGTTTCCCCGGCGAACTCACCACCCGCTCAGCGACACAGCATGATCAACTACCTCACCGGCACCCTCAGTCGAAAATCGCCGACCGAAATTGTCGTGGACGTCGGGGGCGTCGGTTTTGCCGTCAGCATCCCTCTATCCACCTACGAACGGCTTCCGGATGTCGGATCTCCGGTCCAAATACTGACACATCTCCATGTGCGGGAGGACGCGATGCAGCTCTTCGGATTTGCGACGGAGGGGGAGCGGGGACTGTTCCGCCTGCTCATTTCCGTCTCGGGAATCGGACCGAGAACCGCCCAGGGGATACTCTCGGGAGCGAGGACGATGGAACTGCGCGATTTTATCGCAGAGGGAAACATCGGCGCCCTCACTTCCCTGCCGGGAATCGGCAAAAAAACCGCTGAACGGCTTATCGTGGAGCTGCGCGAAAGGGTCGCGAAGATGGAGAGCGGCGAGCACGGTGATGCCGGTCCGGATGCGAGCGCAACGATTCGGGGAGAGACGCTCATGGCTCTTGTTTCGCTCGGCTACACCCGGCAGTCCGCGGAGAAGGCGCTTCGTTCAGCGTTGACGGAACTCGGTGCTCGTCGGGTCACCGTCGAAGAACTGTTGAAGCTTGCGCTGAAATCGACCCCCAGATAGCATTCCCACAACTGCAACAAACCCGTCCGATCACCGGAGTGACTCTTCTATCCCCTGCCGAGGTGAATCGCGTCGTCTCCGAATTTTTCCCGAATTGCATCGACGGCGTCGAGCATTTGTGAACGCCTTGATGACTCGCCGAAAAGGTCCGGCTCCGCCTCCTCTCTTCTGGTGAAGTTCGTTAACCGGACGCCGAGAAGCCTCACACGTTTCTTCCCGTTGAAGGTCTTTCTGAGGAGCTCGACTGCGGCCGAGGAGACCACGGCGTCATCGTCTGTGGGAAGGAGGCTTACGGCCCGTGTGAGAGTTTTGAAGTCGGAATAGCGAAGTTTCAGCGTGATGGTTCCGGCTTTCCAACGGTACGACCTGAGGCTTGAACAGACCTCTTCAACGAGTGCATGGAGTAGCCGCGAGAGGCGGGGCATTTCGCCGATATCTTCCGAAAAAGTCTCCTCCCTGCTGATGCTCTTCCGTTCCCAGTCCAGCGTCAGAGAATCCGGTCCTCGTCCGTTCGCGATGTCGGAGAAGTGATGAGCCGACTCTCCGAGGAGGGCGGTCAATTCTCGGATGTGCGCCCGCTGCAAATCTCCCACCGTCAGAAACCCGCGTGCTTTCAGGAACGGTGCGGTCTTTGGGCCGACACCCGGGAGCACGTCGACGGAGAGAGGTGCGAGAAACGCCTTTTCGTCGCCGTGCGGGATGATCCGGACGCCGGCAGGTTTCGCGGTTCCGGCGGCGATTTTCGCGACGTATTTGTTGCTCGCAAGCGCAATAGTACAAGGGAGCGTGAACTCATCCCACACGAGCTTTTTCAGCGTACCCATAAGGCCGGGGAGGTCATTCTTATAGAGCGATTCGCATCCCGTGAAGTCCATATACATCTCGTCGATGGACGCCCGCTCGACCAGAGGGGTGAAGTCAAGCATCCGTCGATAGAGGCGATCCGAATACTCTCCATATTCGCCGTGCCTTCCCCGAACCACGATGAGGCCCGGACAGAGCTTCAGGGCCCGGCCTGTCGGCATGGCGGACCGCACGCCGTATTTCCTTGCTTCGTACGACGCCGATGCGATAACGCCCCTCCCATCGGGGCTGCCGCCAACGGCAACGGGCTTCCCGATGAGGGATTTGTCCCGGATCCTCTCGACGGAAACAAAGAAGCAGTCAAGATCGAGGTGAGCGATATGTTTCTTTGGTGCCATCCTGCGTCGCAAAATACGGGATTGGCCGGCGATCGTCAAGAGCGTGTCCGGGAAGTTCCGGAAGAAACGATCTGCCCGTGTGAAAAACCTTCCCGCCCTTGCTATTCCTTCTACATAGTCATACTTTTTAGAAGACTTTTCAGGACGACGGCGTGAACTTTCCATTTCCCGGCGGCTTTCCCGCTGAGCTGAGATTCATCGAGAGCTCCGATGCGGAGAGCCTCTTCACTCTCATCGATTCGAATCGCGAGCACCTGCGAAAGTGGCTCCCGTGGGTGGACGGCAACGTCGCCCTCGCCGATACTGTGGGCTTTATTCGATCGGCCCGCGAACAGTACTTTCATAACAGGGGCTTTCAGACCGGGATTTGGTTTGAAGGGAAGCTTGCGGGAATTATCGGCTACCATCCGATCGATTGGCAGAACCGGATCGCGATGATCGGTTATTGGATAGGAGAAAGATATCAGGGAAAAGGGATCGTGACGCGGGCGTCGCAGCTTCTCGTGGATTATGCTTTCGATGAATACGGTCTCAACAGGGTCGAAATACGATGCGCAGTCGGGAATACCAGGAGCAGGGCCATTCCACTCCGTCTCAAGTTCACAGAGGAACGGATCATCGCCGACGGGGAATGGCTCAACGACCATTTCGTCGATCTCGTGGTCTATCGGATGCTTCTCAGGGAGAGAGTTTTAGCCAGCCGTTAGGATCGGTCAACCGATCACGCGTCGTCCTCCGACTCGAACTTCGCTCTTCAATCCTTTCTCTGGAAAGACTCCAGCCGGCGGAAATCGCCCGCCACGTCGACATCGACGACGATCCCCGGGTCTTCGACAACGACCAATGTAGAGCTGAAGCGGCGAAGAACATCTCTGAGGACGGACCGCGGGTCGTGCGCAAGCAGTTGCTTAAGAATACGATTTCGCAGAAGGACAGGATGCCCCTTCTTGATGCGAGGCTCTCTCGAGCTCTCCCCTGAAGGCAGGGTCAGAGCGGGAGAGAAGACCTCGTCGTTAAGCCTTGCTTCAAATGCTGCCACGAGTTCTGAGTAGGTCGTTGCCCTGATGGAGGGCATGTCTCCTGGAAGAATGAAAACCCCGTCCACCTTCCCCTGCAAACCTCGGATCCCCGCCTGAACCGAAGAGAACATGCCCGTCGAATACTCCTTGTTCTCAACGACGGATAAGCTGTTCCTCCCATCCTCCGTAATCCATCCCCCTCCTTCCACCAGCCTCCTCAAATCGTCTAGATGATGGCCCCCGACAAGAATAACCTGTCCGCTCTCCGCAAGCGCCGGTCGGATGGCATGAAGGATCAATGGCTCTCCCTTCCATGGGAGGCCGGGTTTCCAATCGTTCATTCTCGACGAGAGGCCTGCGGCGAGCACAATCGTGGCAAACTGGTTCTTCACGGGGGATTCAGTCGGGTGCAGAGAGATCAACAGGATCGGCTTCGTTGGCCGGGAACCTTGAAAAAGCGAAACGAGACGGACGGGAGGAAAAATCAGGCGAGTTTCAGGCTTCACTCACCCGAGGCCGGCCGGGCACGCGCCGCGTCTCAAGCGTGCTTAAAGAGAATAGATCATGGCTTGAACGATCAGGCTTTGGAGGCGTATTTCCAGTTTCGGATTTTGCCCTGCGAGAGCCACTCGATGGAAGTTGCGATCCGCTTGGAACGCGTTTCATCGCTCTTTGCTTCGGTCACCCAATCGACGTACTCGCGCTTGTTGGAAACGCTGAAGGTCTCAAACGTTTCAAAGGCCTTCTTATTTTTCTTTAGGGCGTTGACAAAATATGGAGGTATGTCGAGAGGTTTTGGAGGACGGGATTTCGACCGCTCCGGCACGGGCGTCCCGGCTTCGTTAAGTCGGATGGCTTCGTCAAGGTACGACAGGATAATCTTGTCAGGTGGCAGGTCCGAGAGGGCCCGCACCTGACCCAGATTCCCCATGCCGGTTTTGGGCTCTTTCGAAAAGAGGCGCCTTGAATCCGTCATCAGGGCAGCCTTCCAGAAACCGAAACTGCAATGGTGCTGGAACGCGGCCATGTTGCAGAGGATTCCACCGTACACAAAATTCGGGAATCCCCACTTGATCGTTTCCTCCACCTCGGGACAGGCTTGATGGACCAAATCACGGAGGTGGTTCAGAATCGGCTGCGCGAAGGAAGCCGACGCCGCGATGTAATGATCTACCTTCTTGTCTCTTTTTCCCATGGTTTCAACTTCCGGGCTGATCGGGATTCCGGGTTGCGCGGAGCAGTGGGGTACGCTCCGCCTACAAGGAATAACAAGCTGAGACGGCGTATGGTTTCCAGGTCATCCCGCAAGATAGCAAAAGCCTACTTCTTCCCTTCAGCAGGGATCGGGGTCGAAGTTTGATCGATGACGAGAGTGCTCCCTTCCCCCATATCGTTGTAGATCTTCAAACGAAGGCTTTTTCCGTCCTTGTACCAGACCAGCTTCTGGTCAAACGATCCCCCCTGAAACTCCACCTTCGTCGTCAGCACCAGCGTGTCTCCGTTCATCGTTCCTTTATACGACGGGGCATCCCCGAAATTGTTGTACATATTCAGGAAGTAGGAACTATTCCTCGGATCATACCCAAGGACCCCGCGCGCCCTGTATTTCCCGAACGCCGGGTTCACGCTCTGGTCGTCGAGGAAAAGAAACATTGAATCAACCCCATACGATATCGATTCGGTCCCGGTTCCGACCGATCCTTCGCCCGACATCGGGCCCGGCATCAGGCGGGACTCGGTTGTATATTCTCCGGGGAGAAACGAGAGCTTCGCTCGTTCCGGACCGGGGCTGGGCCTCTGGAACGGATCCTGTGCCGTCGCAAGAGACGTGCAGGCGATGGCAAACAGTGTGATAACAAGTATCTTCTTCATGTCGTCTCCGAAGGATAGAGAATCAGGTGAGAGTCTGTGATTTCCGTGGTCACGAACGTTATGGTGTCCGACCGAGTGAAAGAATCTCGGTTGTGCCCCCCCGCGACTTTCTCAGGGCAAGTGTCGTGACGCTGACGGGATACAGCGCATAAGATAAGAAGAGTGAAGGATCGATTCAACATTCGACCGGATGTTTTTTTGCCAATCACGCACCCGGGCTTCCACATCGGCCCCTCGTAAAGCTGCCAGACAGATGCACGATGCCCGTGAGACTCTTCTCTGACACATCCGGACAAATGGGAACCGAAGGGAGGGAAATCGAAGTAGCATGCCGTGTGTCTGAATGCGTCAGGCACACGGCATCGAGGGATGATCAATCGTTAAAAACGGGGGAGATATGATACTCCGGGACAACATCGACATTGTTCTTCAGCATCGCCCACACCGGACAGTAGGACTCCTCTGAAAGCCGGATCACATCGAGCATATCTTTGTCCTGAACGTTTCGCGAACGAAGGTTGAAGTGAAGAAAAATCCGGTCAAATGCCGCCGCGCGCAGCCCATTCTTGATCCCCTGGGCCTTCACCTCAAAAGAGTCGACATCTTTGTTCATTTTTCGGAGCTGTGTCACGATGGTCGAGGCGCTGCACGACGCAAGGCTCATGAGGAGGAGCTCGAGCGGTTGATACCCATCGCCGTCACCTACAGGCGGCCGATGGTCGACGGTAATGAGCTGGCCGCGTTTGGAGGTTGCCGCAAACTGCACTTTTTCATTCTTAAGGTTGACAGAGATTTCCATCTGTTCGGTCGTCATAAAGGATACTCCGTAATGTAGACTTGAGAGAAGTTGACAGTGTGCAATGGTAGTGGACAAAAGTGTGAGCGAAGTTCGTTACCCCGAAGCGTCATTCCAGTAGCGCTTCATGATCGCGTGCGACCACTTCGGCTGGCGGATTCTCCCCTTGGGAAGAAACTCCGTCAACACCGGTTTGATGTCGATGACCGGAGTCCCGTCGATGGCGTCGAGATACCGGACGACGATCGTTCGGCCGCGATGTGCGAGAAGCCGAACCGTCGAAAGGCCGACTCCGTTCGGTCTTTCTTTCTTCCGTTGTGCAAAGATGCCCATGCGCGGATAGCCCGGGTTTCCCCTGGGCCGGGCTGAGAACTTTGTATCATCCCCGCGTACCTTGTGAAAGACATAGAGAATGTCGAGATGAGAGAATTTCTCGATTCCCGCGAGAGAGGCAGAAGGAACGCCGACCGCGAGCCGTATCTCGGAAACAATCGGACCCCATCGGTCGTCATCCGGCATCATCCGCGAATTCCTTACCCAGGCGATCGGCACCACGGTGATGCGCTTTTCCTTCCCTGCCGCCGCACGGCGCGGGGTCTTTCGCGCGCTGCGCGCTCGTCCCATTGTCACCAGATCTTTACGCGGACACTATCGGCGCGCCACATGGGATCGCCCGGCTTGATGCCGAAGGCGGCATAGAACTCCGGCATGTCGCTCAGCGGACCGATGACGCGAAACTTCGCCGGTGAGTGTTCATTGCTCCGGACCTGGTTCGCGACCGCCTCAGGCCGCTCGTTCACCATCCAGGCAAGGGCGTAGCCGAGGAAGAATCGTTGTTCAGGCGTTTCCCCGGCGATCATGACATGGTGCTTGTACTGGTCAGTGTTCTTGAACGCCTCGAATCCCATCATGATCCCGCCAAGGTCGGCGATGTTTTCACCCTGGGTCAGGTCGCCGTTGATGTGGAGGCTATCGACAGCAACGTAGCCGTTGAACTGATCCACGATCATCTTTGTTTTCGAAACGAACTTGGCGCTATCTTCCGGGGTCCACCAGTCGTTGAGATTGCCGTTCTTGTCGTACTTGCTCCCCTGATCGTCGAAACCATGGGTGATCTCGTGGCCGAATGTCGACCCACCGATGACGGAATAGAGGATGGCGTCATCCGCCAACGTTCTCTCGTACCCCGGCACGATGATATTGCAGCCGGGAACGACAATCTCGTTGTTCGAAGGGTTGTAGTAGGCGTTGTACGTCTGCGGTTCCATGTCCCACTCGGTCCTGTCGACCGGCTGTCCGTACTTCGCAATGGTGTAGTCGAATCTCCAACGGTTTGCGTTCATGACATTCCGAACGTATGAGCTCCGGTCAATCTTCATGGAAGAAAGATCCTTCCACTTGTCCGGATACCCCACCTTCATGATGATACCGTCGAGTTTCTCGAGAGCCTTGACCTTGGTCGCCTCGCTCATCCAATCGAGGTTTTTGATCCGTTCAGCGTAGACAGTTTTGATGGCGTTTCCAATCTCGAGGAGCTTCGCCTTCGTTCCCGGGGGGAGGTATTCCGCGACGTAGACCTGGCCGAGGAGCTCTCCGAGAGAGGCGTCGGTCTGCTCGACCACCCGCTTCCATCGGGGTTTCGGCTCCTTGATTCCGCGAAGGACCGTCGAATAGAAATTGAAGGACTCCTGGTATGTCTTGTCGTCCATATACCTTGCCAAACCTCGGACCAGGTGAAACTTGAGATAATCTTTCCATTCATCGAGAGGGAACTGCTTCAGATAGCCGTCAAGGGCAGTGAGGAATTCCGGCTGGCCGACAATGACGGAATCGACGGACCGAAGACCGACGTCTTCGGTGAAGACGAGCCAGTCAAACGAGGGGGTCGACTCCTTCAGTTTCTGGAAGGTGATCTTGTTGTAGTTCTTAAGAGGATCACGAGTGTCCTCCCTCTTCCGCGAAGCCTTCGCCAGCGCCGTCTCGATCGTCATGACATTCTGCGCAGCGACGGCGGCGGCACTGGTGTCGTACCCCAGGAGGCCGAACATGTTTTTCAAATGAAGAAGGTATTTTTCCCTGATCATCGACGCCCGGGCGTCGGTGTCGAAGTAGAAGTTCCGGTCGGGCAGGCTTATTCCTCCCTGCCAGATGAAGATCGCGTTCTTGCTGCTGATTCTGTCGTCCTGGCCTACACCGAAACCGAACAACGGGGATCCCGAGACGACCTGCACGTACGCCGCCGCCTTCGCGAGGCCCTTGAGATCCTTGATCCCGTCGATCATATCGAAATCGGGCTTGAGGTCCGCCATTCCCTTCGCGTTGAGCGAGACACTATCCATCCCTGTTCTGAAAAAATCCCCGATCTTCTGCTTGTTGCTCCCCGCGGGAGCATCGCTGAGTTGAGCGGACGATTCACAGATATTTTTCACCTGGGCATTGATCGTGTCCTGGATGATCTGCCATATTCCATTGCTCGGTTCGCTCGGCGGGATCGGATTTTCCTTGAACCATTTTCCATTGGCGTAAAGGAAGAAATCGTCTCCGGGGCGAACCGTCGTGTCGATGTGCGAAGCGAGCGGATCCGTCGACGACGCGGCCCCCTGGGTCTGGCAGAACGATGTCGACGGGTAAAAGAAAAGCGATAATACCGATGCAACGAAGAGGAGAGCCTTTTTCATGAGTCGTGACTCCTGACGTTAGGGAGAAGCGGCTTCACGCCGCTTCCTTGTGGATGACGATGGGCTCTGAGCCCTATGAAAGAGCGAAATCTACAGCGGCTGCAACATGGATGCGGGTTGTATCAAAGACGGGGATGCTGCATTCGTCCGGCCGTATGAGGAGCGGTATTTCCGTGCAGCCGAAGATCACTCCCTGAGCACCGCGTCCTTTGAGTGTTTCGATGGCCTGAAGGTACTTCTTCTTCGTCTCCTCCGAAAAGATCCCTTTCCCAAGCTCGGAGTAGATCGTCGTGTGGATGAAGTCCCGTTCCGCTTTATCGGGGATCAGAGGTTCGATTCCTCTCTCACGGAGCTTTTCGGTGAAGAAGGTTCGCTCCATTGTGAAGCGGGTCCCCAGCAACGCCGCGCGAGCGCAACGCTTCAACCCGATCTCTTTCGCGGTGACCTCGGCGATATGGATCAGCGGGATCCGGATTTGCTGCTGGATCTCTCCGGCAACCATGTGGGGAGTGTTGGCGCACAGAAGGAGACAATCTGCTCCGGCCACTTCGAGGCGTCGCGCGATTGACGAAAACATCTCGGCGGCCTTCTTCCACCCTTCCGGATCCCCGGGAGGCTGAAAGTCCTCAAAATCGATCGAAAGGAGCAGGACCTTCGCCGAGTGCAGACCGCCCACCCGGCGGTTGATCATCTCGTTGACCAATCTGTAGTATTCGATCGTCGAATGCCAGCTCATTCCTCCGATCATTCCAATCGTCTTCATCTCTGCATCCCTCCTTGTATCGCAGAGGACGGGCCAGCAGGGACAGAAAGGAATTCAGCCTTGATCTCTGCCCTTGAAAGCTTCCAGGTAAGGAAGGAGGCGATCGACAGGGCGACAAGCGCTCCGATGACAAGGGCGTACTCGCCCATGAGGAGCATCGCCGATGAATCGAAGAGTTGCCCAATGCCTCCGGAGCCGGCGAAGGAGCGCGCCTTGAGATATGTCACGACCGAAGAAACGAGATAGAAAAGAACCTGAAGCCACGCCAGCCCGATGAACGAAACCCTTCCCCAGCTTTTCCTCAAGAAGAGTCCGACCGCGCTTGCGACAGAGAGGGCGTTGAGAACAAGGCTGACGACCGTCCCGACGATCAGCCAGGTCGAATCCAGAAGTCCCGAGCCCGCATCCGGAGCGAATGTGCGAAGTTGCTCAGTCGCGAATTTGTAGGTCGGGCTCGACATGAGACTGATCGTGGAGATGAGGGCGATGAAGTCGCTCCCGAAAAGAAGCAGCGCGATCCCCGCACTGATGATGGCGATACTCGAGACAAACACGGATCGTTGAATTGTCAGGTTCGGAGCCGTCATGTGCGGGATGGGGAAGGAACCTCGGAGATTGGACGCGTCGGGCGCATAGAAGGGTACCGTTTGATCCTCCGCGTCGGAACCCCTCGGTGCGGCGACCTCGGACCACGGCACACCTCCGTCGCCGCGGCGAGAGCCGTTTTCACGAACGGAGTATCTGATCCATGCATAGTTTGTCGAGACCCTTCACCTGGATGTTGGATGAAGGATACTCCTTTTTGATCTTTGCGTAGAGAAGCCCGATTGCATCGCAGGTTCCGTGATGGACCTCCCATCCGCCGTCGGATTTCTTCTTCCCGTTGACGAAGAGGTGGGCATTGTAACTCCCTGCGTTGTTCTTGTTGCATCGCAACTCAAGGCGAATCGTGTCTGCCATTGTTGATCGCTTTTCATTGTTCCTGGTGCAGTGACATATAACGCCGCGGCCGGATTCTCAGGAAAGCCCGCGGAAAAAGTCGATGATCACCGTCGGCGCATCGATATCCCGGTTGACGTTGCCCAGGATCCGCGGCCAGTACCGGAAGCCGTCATTCATGAAAATGTGGCCTCCGTGGATGACCTTAAGAAGGACGACCGTCTTGCCGGTCTGCGTGCAGTCGTAGGTGTACCGGACAGCGGTCGATTTATCTTTCGTGTCGGTGTCAGGGTAATCGTATTCCTTCGCCACCACAGAATCGCCCCCCGCGAGATGGATCCAGTACTGCAGGGTGCGTGAGGTCGAAATGACGTCTCCCCGCTGCTTTCCGTCTCCCGCTTTCACTTTTCCCCCATCGTAAGGATTCACCGGGTCGCTTGTGCCGTTGATCATGAGCATTGAGACCGGCTCTCCGCTTTCCTTGCAGTCGTTATTGGTTTCAACGGGGAGGTTCGCACCGACCGACGCGAAACCCCTGAAAAGTCCCGGACTCTCCTTCGCAAGCTTGAAACACATCTGGGCTCCGTTGGAGTAGCCGGTTACGAAGACCCTCGTCGTGTCGATATGGTACTTCTCCCTGAAGAATCTGATCATCTCCGCAAAGAAGCCCACGTCATCGACGTTCATTTTCTTCGCATCATACGTTCCGCCCACCCTGCAGTCGTTCCAGTAACGGCCGTAACCCTGCGGATAGACGATCACCATATCGCCGTACGTATCCGCAAGACGGTCGAATTGATGGCCCGAAGCAAGCCGCATCCCGATCGCAGTCATGCCGGAGCCATGAAGGACAAAGACAAGTTTGGGAGAATCGCTAAGTCGTGCCGGAGCGTAATACGAAAAGTCCCGGGCGAGCTGCTTCACCCGAACGCGTCCCGAACGGAGCGAGCTGGAGCGGTTGTGCGGTTCGGCGCCCGCGCCGACGCAGACGCAGAGCAGTAGTGCGAGAACGAACAGGGTTCTTTTCATCGTGCCTCTTACTCCTCTCTCAATCTCCCCGCAACGATACCCTGATGAGGGCCTATTGGAGTATATGACATAAAAAGTTATGATGCCAGCTTCGGAGAGAAACGCGGGGAGTTGCTCATGCGGGATGCCTTGCGAGGACCTCGGAGGGGTAAGGTAGAAAAGATTTCGCAATAAGCCTCGCCGCGAAGGGAGCGATGGCCCCCAGTCCGAGCAGCGGGGTAACGAGTCGACCGCTGCGAAGCACGGGGGACAAGATACGGTCTGAGACCGAAAATCGCGTCCGGATTCTTGGCTTCCTCCAAGAGGACCCCCTTAGTCGCGACGAAATTTCGAGCGCGGTCGATATGCCATCCTCCAGCGCGAAAGTGACCCCTGCCCCGGAGAAGGGCTCGATGGTCCTCCGTGCATCGCCGACAAGATAGGCGTGGGAAGAGGATGCCACCAACTCTCTGCTCTCGATCGGGGCGATTGCGAATGGATCCCCGAGAGGCAGGAGGTGGGGATAATATTCCCGCGCGCCGGGGTTTCCGTGGAGAGTGAGCAAGATAAATCGATCGGGGTCTTTGGAAATCAATTGAGCGAGCGATGGAGTGGTCACGACGGCTATGTTTGCGGTGGAGGGCGTCAAGTCCACGATTCCGCCGTATCCTCCCTCAAAAAAGAACATCGTGAGCTGACCGATCGGTCCACCTTCGTGCCTCACAGCGAGTCGAATGCCGACCCGTTGCAGGCCTCTCAGGGCGGAAAATGAATTTTTCCGGCGGGGAGATCCGATTAATCGGGCGAGTCTCGAGTTTCTGCCGTCTGCCGCCACAAGAAATCTACACGTCACCGTCACCGCCTCCGCAGACCCGGACACCGTCAGTCTCACCGCCCATTTCTCAGGAGTGATGCTTAGAGCATTTACCCCCGCGAGTTCCGTTCGTTCACGGACTTCCACTCCGATCGCTCTCGCCCGCTTGAGGAGCACATGATCGAGGTCCTTTCGGTCAATGGAGACAAAGGGGTAAGAAGGTGCTGATTGGGGGCCGCGGATATGGCTGACCTGAAGAGTCAGGCCTCTCCCCGACGGTCCGCAGAGTACGACCCGTTCGATCTCGCGGCTACGGTTCACGATCTCGGTATGAACACCGAGCGACCGGAACGATTCCCACGCCAGCGGGTTGATGCAATCGCCGCAGACTTTTTCGCGAGGGAACGCCGCCTTGTCAACAAGAAGGACCCGCGATCCATTTCGCGCCAACGTCGAGGCGCAGGAAGAACCCGCCGGCCCCGCACCGACGACAACCACGTCATAGTGCGATGCTCCGTCCGGCCTCATTCGTGGTATCTCCCGAAAACGAGCGACGCGTTGATTCCCCCGAATCCGAACGAGTTGGAAAGGACATAATCGACCCTGAGATTCCTGCCCACACGAGGAACGCAATCGAGCGCGCACTCGGGATCGGGGGTGGAAAGGTTGATTGTGGGTGGAATGTACTCTCTGTCGATCGCGAGCGCGCAGATCACCGCCTCCATCGCGCCGGTGGCTCCTAGCGCGTGCGCATGCATCGACTTTGTCCCGCTCACCGGAATACCTCCGGCCTTCTCGCCAAAGACTTTGCGGATCGCGTTCGCCTCACATTTATCGTTCAGTTGAGTTGCGCTCGCGTGTGCGTTGATATACCCGACATCCTCGGGTCGTATCCGCGCCTCTGCAAGTGCATCCGACATCGCGCGGATTGCAGAGGCCCCGTCAGGTCTGGGTTGGATAAGATGGAACGCGTCGTTATTACACGCGTATCCGAGGAGCTCGGCGTAAATCCTTGCCCCCCTCCGCACCGCCGATCCCAGTTCCTCCAGCACGAGAACAGCGGCCCCTTCCGCCATGACAAATCCGTCCCGATGAAGATCAAACGGTCTACACGCGGTCCCAGGGTCCGGGTTGGTGCTCATCGCACGGATGATCGTGAAGGCGCTGAACGTGAGCGCATAAAGAGGAGCCTCGGCCCCTCCCGCAACCATAACGTCCGCATACCCGTCGGAAATGTACCGACACGCCTCGCCGATCGCAATCGCTCCCGATGTACAACTGTTCGAGTTCGCATTGCTCGGTCCGGTGAAGCCGTAAGAGATCGCGATATTGCTCGAACCCGCGCCGCCGAAGACAGTCAGCGCAAGGTTCGGATCTACGGCTTTGATTCCTTCCTTCACGTACTTCTCATGCTGAACTTCCGCACCGGCGACTCCACCAAGTGCCGTCCCGAACGTAACTCCGATTCTCTCCCTGGGGACGGTCAGGTTAGCATGAAGGCCGGCGTCCTCGATTGCCATCCCCGCCGAGGCAAGGGCGAGTTGAGCAAATCGATCCATGCGACGCGCGGTCTTGCCTTCGAAAAAGTTCAGCGGATCGAAATCGGTGATCTCCGCGGCGACTTTGGTTCTGATTTGGGATGGGTCAAAACGGGTAATGGATCTTACTCCATTCCGTCCTTCCGTGACTCCTCTCCAAAGCCCATCCTTCGAATGACCGATGGGGGTGAGAGCTCCGAGCCCTGTGATGACAACCCTTCGCTTGGCCATGCTCTATTCCGCCACGTAGGTTTTCGCGGACGCTTGTCCGGGCTTTCGAGAGGATTCGAGGTACGCCTTCATATGATTGAGGGTCTGATCTGCCACGTGCCGGACAAAGAAATCTCCGATTATCCTTTCTGAGATGAAGTCCCCGACCAGGGGGATGCGCGGGTCGAGCGTGTGGGAAATCTTCACAACAACCCCGGGACCGGATTGAGTGAAGCTCCAGACGACATCCATCCCTTTGGTGAATGATTTAAGATGATGAAACCTCACCTCCCGAAGATCGGCGTCGATCTCCTGGATCGACGTCCACCGAATCGGAATCCACCCCCGGCGTGCTGCCATGATCACCCGGTTCCTCCCGGGCGATCTCTCGAGATAGCGTACCCATCGATAATGGGGCAAGATGGCAGGCCACTGTGAGAGGTCGGCCGCGGTTTCAAATATCCTCGGGAGCTCGGCGTTGATCACGATTGAGTTTTCGGTGCGCATCACTTCTGCCTCACAGCCACGAGACGAAAAAAAGGTGCACGGTAGACCCGGATTGGCGTCGTGCCGGCTTCTTTGGCGATCTCGAGGAGTTCCTTCCGCTTGAATGCCCGGCGGATCGAAAGGACGCTGTCGAAGCGCGTCATGGGATTATGGGTCGTCGCCCTTGAATAGATCCAGGCGGAGGCAGCGCCAACGTGGCTCCGCGAGAGATCGTTGATCACGAACCCGATGCAGCTCAAACGGTCCATCTCCCGCATGATTCGAACAGCATCCTCCCTGGACAAATGGTGAATGGCGAGGGAGCAGGTGACGATGTCGAACCGGGCATCTTCATACGGCAGATGCAAAATATCCTCTTGCGCGAACTCGATCTCGTCATAGCCGGTCGCATACTCGCGGGCCGCGTCGAGCATGACCGGATTCCTGTCGACAGCGGTGATATGCACCTTCTTTCCCGAGCGGCGAAACGATCTGACGAGCGACACCGGTTGATCCCCCGATCCTGTGGCAAGGTCAAGGAAGGTGAGGGGCGTCCTGCCGTTCTTTGCCTCGCTGAGGGGAATCACGGCATTCCGAAGCGCCGCGAGTCCTCCGCACCATCGGTTGATGGTCCGCAAGTTCTTCAAATCGTCCATCAACACCCGCCTGTCCGCCCCCGGCCTGTCCATCATCTCAAAGAGATCAGGGCTGAATTGTCTTGTCATAGATTCCGGTAAACCCGCGCTATGGGACGTTGCCAGCATTGGAAGGAAAATCCTGCCCTTCCTCGACCGACGTGCTCGACCTTCGCTCCGGTTCAGTGCCGAAGCAAGCTCAACAATGCTCTTGAAGGAAATTCAACAGGAGGGCCCATGCCTGCTCCGCTGACTCCTTGTGGTACGCCTCTCTGGCGTCGCAGAAGAAGCCATGGCCGGCCTGGGAGAACTCAACGCTTGTATAGACCTTGTCCGCAGCGCGAAGCGCGTCGACAACTGCACGAATTTTCTCGGGGGTGATCCGCGCGTCGCGCCCTCCCCAGAAAAGAAGTGTCGGTCCTTGAAGACGGGAAACTCTGCCAAGAAGTGTCTCGGCAATTCCTCCCCCATAGAAACTGATCGCCGCCCGCATCGGCACGATGGAGTTAGCCTGAAAAGCGAATCTTCCCCCCATGCAAAAGCCGACGCAGGCGATCCGGTTGATGTTGACCGACGATTGAGTCGATAGCCAGCCATAGCTGGCGCGAATATCGGCGTCAGCCCCCTCTTCCGTCAACGCACCGAAATGTTTCTGGAGCCCCTGGAAATCCTTGTAGTCCCCCTCAAACCCGGGGCCGGTGCGATGATACATCTCGGGAGCCACGGCAAGGAATCCCTGCCGCGCAAAACGATCCGCCACATCGCGAATATGAGCGTTCACTCCATAGGCTTCCTGGAAAACAATGATCCCGGGAACCGGGCCGCCTGCCATCGGCCGCGAGACGTACATCCGCATCTGCGTCGCATCGGAGACGTTCAGTGAAAGATATTCATTCATGGCGTGCGCTCGTCCTACATCAAAAAGGATCGGCTACACATCGCCAGGCACTCCGAGGTCGACACCAGCCGCAACCCGCCGCGCCTTCTTCTCATCGTCCAAGGTCCTGAAGACGACGTCCCAGAGCGGGGTGCTGACTCCGTAGTTGATGTCCGCGTCAAGATAATGATGCCGGAGATGATGACGCCGGAGATAGCTCCCCAGCCTCCCCTTCATCGGGAAGTGGTGGATCGCGAAGTGCATCATGTCGTAGCAGAGATAGCCGGTGATGAACCCTGCAAAAAAAGGATAGCAATATTTCGCACCGAGGAGCCCTCTGAATAGCAAAAAGAAAAGTATCGACAAGGGGACGCTGATTGCAGGGGCCATGACGAGCCGGCGGGAATCGTTCGGGTAGTCATGATGTACTCCATGCATGATGAAGTGGAGTCTTTTTCCCCATTCGCTGTCAGGGATGAAATGGAAAACTTCCCGGTGCAGCACGTATTCGGTCAACGTCCAGAAGAGGAGCCCGGAAACAAAGAGCTCGATCCGCGCCATTGAACCGGGAACAGCCTGGGCGACGTAGAGCGAGTAGAACACCACGGGGACGAAGATAACGAGCGGGAGCGCCGGATGGATGTGCGTGAACAACTCCATGGAATCGGAATCAAACATCCTCGCCGATTTATCCTCGTTCGAGACATATCTCTTCATACGATCTCCTCTCCAGTCATTGCTATGTCTGAATGAAATTCCGGTGTTGGACACTGATATTATAACAATGGTTTGAAGGGGTGAAGTTTCAAGAAAGGGGAGCTAAGGCAAGATGGCTACGTTTCATACTCCTTCCGACAGGATCTCCGGGCTTTCGGGAAGCGCTTTCCGGATAGTTTTTTCGCCCAAAACGGGCCCTTTTGGGAAGACGGGGCTGGATCTCGCGGAAAGGAAACATGGCGCTTCCCGGTTGATACTTCATCAATGAATTCCGATATTTTCGCCATCCTGCGGGTGGCCCTTGGAATATCGCGCATCCAATTTTCTGCCCTTCACCTCGGAGTCCTTGTTGGAAGG
The DNA here is from genome assembly GCA_035505655.1 of Bacteroidota bacterium. GTDB lineage: Bacteria > Bacteroidota > Ignavibacteria > UBA10030 > UBA8401 > JAGVPT01. The sequence continues at coordinate 71,545 of DATJQP010000085.1, read as the reverse complement.
AAAGACGGGTCCGTCTCCGGGGTCGTTCATTCCAGACCACAAGGGTCCGGGTCGTTTTTTCCACGGAGTCCACTCGGAATACCGGCGCACGCAATTATCCATCAGCACAGACAGAAGATCAGCCATGAAAACTCCCCTCATCCATTTCTTTTCCCTTCTTGCGTTCCTTCTCTTCTTCACACCGGCAGACGCTCAGACCGTCCACCTTTGGGAGAAACAGGAGGTCATCTTGCATGCCAGGGCAAAGTACGCCAACCCTTACCGGGAGGTGCTCGTTTGGATAGACCTTTCCGCTCCGGGGTTCTCAAAAAGAGTCTATGGCTTCTGGGATGGAGGAGACACTTTTCGTGTCAGGTTCGCGGCGACCGCACCGGGAGAGTGGACCTGGAAAAGCGGATCGACACCCGAAGACCGAGGTCTCTCGGGGAAAAGCGGATCGGTGACCGCCATCGATTGGTCCGATGCTGAAAAAGAGCAGAATCCACTCCGGCACGGATTCATCAGAGCGACACCGAACGGACATGCACTCGAATATGCGGACGGCACCCCCTTCTTCGCAATCGGCGACACGTGGTATGCGGTGGGGACGAATCGATTCAAATGGTATGACAATGACAAAGAGCGTCCGATCGACTCGACGGCGGGATTCAAGGATTATGTCCGGTATCGGAAGGCGCAGGGGTACAACTGGATCAATGTCATCGCCGCATTCCCGAACTGGATGACGGACGGGAAGCCGTGGCATCTTGTGATGGATGACTCCTCGAAGACCCCGCTGCGTTCGGCGTGGCTGGAGTACGGCACCGGGAGTGCCAAGAACATGGACAACGAAGGGGGTCGCCCCTTTTTCTTCCCCGGCAACGTACCGGGGTATGCACAGCAGTTTCCGAATGTCGATAGTATCAATCCTGCGTACTTCAGGTACATCGACCGGAAGATCGATTATCTCAACGCGAACGGCTTTGTTCCGTTCATCGAGGTTTCCCGCAGAGATGCGGGCCTGTGCTGGTACAAGTACTACGGCTGGCCCGAATCGTACGCACGGTTCATCGAGTATATCTTCGCACGATACCAGGCAAACAACACGGTCCTGAGCCCCATCCACCTCGATATCATCGACGAGACGGTGAGTCCGGACGATTATAGCGCCGCCATCGCCATGGTGAAGTCGAAATTCGGCCCCCCTCCGTTCGGCACGCTCCTCTCCGCCAACGCAAATCCCTCAACCCTCGAAAATTGGGGGGAAGGATCGTGGGTCACCCTTCAGCAAATCGGCAACATGAGGGAACACGACAACTATTGGTATCTCACCGAGATTTTCAATCTGAAGAGTCCTCTCCCCGCGCTCAACGGTGAGCCGTACTACGCGGGATATCGGGATGCGCGGGGTCCCGGAGGGGGAAACTACACGCGCGGAGCGACCGGAGGAACATTTCTGGATGATGCTTTTGTTCGCTCCGGGATGTACGGAAGTTTTCTTTCGGGAGGATTCGCGGGACACGTCTACGGTGCCGAAGGGATTTGGGGAGCGGACATCGAGCCGAGCGCACCGGTCCACATGTGGGAAGCATTTCGCTGGAACTCCGGTGCGCAGATGCAATTTCTCCGGACCTTTGCCTTCTCGATCGGCCGGCGATATCAGGATCTCGTTCCTCTCGCCGATCTCGTCTCGCCAAACAAGACGAGCCTGACGCTTGGGTACGAGGGGTGGGCGTACTGTGCGCGAACCGCCGACAAGGAAATCTTCCTGGCCTATTTTGAGCGGGGATGTCCGAAAGCGCAAATACGAGGGGCGAAGCTCAACAGCAGGTATGAAGCAAAGTGGTTCGATCCCCGAAGCGGGAGCTGGCTGGATGCGGGAATTCTTGCGGCAAGCAAAATCGGAATCGTTCAGCTCCCCGATCTTCCGGACGCAAACGACTGGGGGCTTCGGCTTACTTATATCGGACCAACAAAAGGAACAGAGTGACCAGCCGCGGGATCGTCCGTGGAGAGGCGCACTATTTCTTTACCTTCGACCTGGCATCGAGGAAGTTTTTCGAAAGACGCGCTGCCCGTTCGGTAAGGAGGGCATAATTCTCTTCCTCGATCGCCTTCTTGTCGAGCAGGTCGCTTCCGATTCCAACCGCAACCGCCCCCGCTGCCACCCACTCGCCGACGTTGTCCACGGTTACGCCGCCGGTGGGCATGAGACGGATCTGAGGAAATGGCCCCGCGATGTCTTTGAAATACCTGGGGCCCAGCGAAGTGGCCGGAAACACCTTGATGACGTCGGCCCCGGCATTCCATCCGGTGAGGATTTCAGTCGGTGAGAAGCAACCGGGCATGCAGACAACATCTCTTTCGCGGCAGACGGCGAGGATGTCGAGATTGAGGGCCGGCCCGACGACAAAGTTCGCCCCGGCCTCGATCACCGCAATCGCTCCCGATTTCTCCGTCACCGTCCCTGCACCAATAAGAATATCCGGTGGGGCGGATCGTGCCATCTCGCGAATGATCTCGACCGCTCCGGGAACCGTCATCGTAATCTCGATCGATTTCACTCCCCCCGCTCTTATCGCCTCGACAACCTTCGAAAGCCGCTTCGGATCCTTCATCCTGATAACGGCAACGGCGCCGGTTTCGAGAATTCGCGCGAGGACTTCTTTCCTTGACATAGAGATCCTTCAAAGTTCCTGGTTGAGAATCGCTGCATCGGGCCATGATGCACCGGTCCGTGCGATGGAAACGCCGAGACCCGAGGCGAAAGCTACCGGGCCAGCCAGCCACCGTCCACGACGAGCACGTGGCCGTTCACATAGTCCGACGCCGGCGACGCGAGGAAGACAACGGCTCCGCCCAGATCTGAGGGCAATCCCCATCTTCCGGCCGGAATACGGTCGAGAATCGATTTCGATCGGGCGGCATCCTCCCGGAGAGGCTTCGTATTGTTCGTCGCCATATAGCCGGGAGCGATCGCGTTGATCGTGATACCGTGGCTCGCCCACTCGTTCGCGAGCGCTTTGGTCACCTGTGCCACCGCAGCTTTGCTAGCGGCGTACGACGGGACAAGGATTCCCCCCTGAAAGGCAAGGAGGGATGAGATGTTGACGATCTTCCCGTACTTTCGCTTCAACATATCCCTCCCGGCAGCCTGGCAAAGGAAAAAGACGGTCTTGGAATTGATCGCCATGACCTCGTCCCAATCCTTTTCAGAGAAATCGGCCGCCGGAGTCCGTCGGATGATCCCCGCGTTGTTCACGAGGATGTCGACCTTCCCGTACTCCTGGATGGTCTGCCGCATAATTCTTTCGATCGGGTCGATCGTCGAGAGGTCGGCGACGATGTTGATCGCCTTCCGACCGAATGCGCGGACTTTGTCAGCTGTTTCTTCGCAGCCGGTCCGGTCGACGAGGACGAGATCGGCTCCCGCCTCCGCGAGAGCAAGCGCCATCCCTGCCCCGAGCCCGGTACTCCCTCCCGTGACAATCGCAGTCTTGCCTGTGATATTGAATAAGTTGCTCACGACATCCTCATTGAACAAATGTATATTTTATGGATAGCGTCCGGGCAAAGTTCCTCAGACGACGTAGGTCGAAGAAGCGGTATGACCCCCGCGTCCCGTCCAGTTCGTATGGAAGAACTCTCCCCGCGGCTTGTCGACCCGCTCGTACATGTGCGCCCCAAAGAAATCGCGCTGGGCCTGGAGAAGATTGGCCGGAAGGCGTGCATTCCGGTAGCCGTCGAAATAATTGAGAGCCGTCGCCATTGCCGGGACCCAGACTCCGTTGAGAATCGCTGTCGAGAGGACGCGACGCCATGCCTCCTGTGATCCTTCGACTGTGTCCTTGAAGAAGGGGTCGAGAAGCAGGTTAGAGAGCGATGGATTCTTGTCGAAGGCTTCTTTGATCCTCCCAAGGAACCTGGATCGGATGATGCATCCGCCGCGCCAGAGGAGAGCAATGCCGCCGTAGTTCAGATTCCATTTGAACTCCTCCGCGGCAGCCCTAAGAAGCACATAACCCTGCGCGTAGGAGACGATCTTCGAAGCATAGAGCGCTTTTTCGAGGTCGGCAAGGAACGCCTTGCGGTCTCCCGTAAATTTCGGCTGGGGGCCTCTGAGAATCTTCGAGGCCTCGACTCTGTCTTCCTTGGCCGCGGAAAGACATCGCCCGTAGACCGCCTCGCTGATCATGGTGAGGGGGATCCCGAGGTCAAGGGAGGCTACACTCGTCCACTTCCCCGTCCCTTTCTGTCCCGCCGTGTCGAGGATCTTGTCCACGAGCGGCGCCCCATCCGCATCCTTGAAAGCGAGGATGTCCCTCGTGATTTCAATGAGGTAGCTGTCGAGCTCGCCGCGATTCCACTCCTCGAAAACCTTGTGCATCTCGGGGGCAGACATGCCGAGAAGCTCCTTCATAATCTGGTAGACTTCGCAGATGAGCTGCATGTCACCGTACTCGATCCCGTTGTGGACCATTTTCACGAAATGTCCGGCCCCGTTCTCTCCGACCCAATCGCAGCAGGGCGTACCGTCGGCGACCTTTGCGGCGATCGACTGGAAGATGGGCTTCACGTGCGGCCACGCCGCCGGAGAACCGCCGGGCATGATCGACGGTCCCTTGAGCGCCCCTTCTTCTCCTCCCGAGACGCCTGTTCCGATGTAGAGGAGTCCTTTCGATTCGAGATACTTTGTTCTTCGAATAGTGTCGGGGAAATGCGAGTTCCCTCCGTCAATGATGATATCCCCTTTCTCGAGGTGGGGAATGATCTGCTCGATGAATTCATCGACCGGTTTGCCGGCCTTGACCATGAGCATAATCTTCCGGGGTGTTTTCAGCGCCCCGGCGAGCTCCGCAATCGAATGCGTGCCGATGATCTTCTTCCCCTTCGCCCTGCCGTTGACGAAATTGTCGACTTTTTCGACCGTTCGGTTGAACACCGCGACGCTGAACCCGCGGCTCTCAACATTAAGGACCAGATTCTCTCCCATGACGGCGAGTCCCACAAGCCCCATATCTGCTTTCTGATTCATGCTGATAACTTTCTCTTGCTGTTGTTTTTCGGATGATAAGTGGACAGAAGTTTACCGCTGAATGCGCGCGGATCCGCCCCTGGCAAAAGCGCGAACCTGCTCGACCGTCGCCATGGTTGTATCGCCCGGGAATGTCGTGAGAAGTGCACCGTGAGCCCATCCGAGCTTCACGGCCTCCTCGGGCTGCTCGCCCGTCAGGAGACCGTAAAAGAAGCCGCTCGCGAACCCATCACCCCCTCCGACCCTGTCGAGAACGTCAAGTTCAGCGGTCGGAGCGACGTACGTTTTTCCGTCGATCCAGGCCACCGCGCTCCAACTGTGGTGGTTCGTGGAGCGGACTTCCCTCAGTGTCGTCGCCACAACCTTCACCTGCGGATGTTTCGCAACGACCTTGTCGATCATCCCAAAGAACGCGCTCGGGTCGAGCTTTGATTTTGCCGCAACCTCGGGTCCGGGAATCCCCAGGCCTTTCTGAAGATCCTCCTCGTTGCCGACGAGGACGTCCGCGTTTTCGACAATCCTCGCGATGACCTCCACCGCCTTCTTCTCGCCTCCCCAGATATTCCAGAGCTTCTCGCGAAAGTTGAGATCAAAGCTGACGATCGCTCCCGCCTTCTTCGCGGCCTTCATCCCCTCGATGATGACTTCGCCCGTCGTTTGTGAAAGCGCCGCGAAGATCCCGCCGCTGTGGAACCATCGTACTCCTCCCGCAAAGATTGCACCCCAGTCGAAATCTCCGGGTTTCAACTGGGCGGCCGCTTCATTCGAACGATTGTAAAAGACAACGGGGGCTCTCATCCCCTGGCCCCGGTCGCTGTAGACAGTTGCCATGTTCGGACCGTTGACACCGTTGTGCTTGAATCGTTTGTAGAATGGTTTCACTCCCATCGCCCTCACTCTCTCGGCAATGAGATCGCCGATCGGGTAGTCGACCATCGCGGAAGCGATTCCGGTGTTGAGCCGGAAACAATCGGCAAGATTTGCCGCCACATTGAACTCGCCGCCGCTGACGTGGATGTGACATTCTGTTGCCTTCCTGAATGGGATAATTCCCGGATCCAGCCTGTGCACCAGGGCTCCGAGCGAAACCAGGTCAAGCGCCCCGGAGGGTTGAATCTTCAACGCGTTGCTCATCGAGTACTCCTTCGCATAATCAGTGTGATAACCCGAACCGGCTCCCGCGGAATCAGTCGCTTCCGAGGAATATCGGTCGCAGGTGTCGTTCATAGATGTTTTCCGTCACCCCCTCGGCAATCGCCGGCGCAAACTTCTCGAGAGCCTCGAGATACCGCTCTCCCATCTCCGCCGCTACCTTAAAGCCGATGTGAACGAGCTGACGAAACGACCGGTTGTAGAGGAGATCGTTCCGGTCGTGTTTGAGGGCGCGGACATACTCGGCGCTTCCCCACTTGTTGACTTCCGCGGGCTTCGGCAGCTCCGTCTCACGAATGTCGATGACGGTGAGATAGGGCTTCGAGAGCTCTTCAATGCGGAGGTACGATTGGGCGTAGATCTCCTTTGCGATCCGGAGTCCTTCTCCGCCGGATTTCGCAAGACCGATCACTTCTTCGAGCCAGGTGGTACCGGCCGTCTTCAGATGAATGCCCGCATCCAGTTTCTTCATCGATTTATGGATGATCGGATAAATCGAGAACTTGTCGCTTCCCGAATGAACGCTGATCTTCAGGGTCTGTGGAAGCCCGAACTCGGCCACGGCATACCTGATGACGGCGAGATCCTCATCAAACTCCTTCGCGAACTGCCCAAGGTCGCCGACGTAGTCAACCCCCTTGAGAAATTGCCCAGTGAACTTCGGTGCCACGGTCTGGAGCGGCACCTTTTCCATCGCAAGCGCGGCGAGGACGAAGAGGAGCTCCACAGGAGTCTGCGGAGTGTTCGTCTCGTCCGTCGAAACCTCCGTGACAAACCCTTCCTTTCCCTTCACCGAAGCGATGTGGCGGTAGATCTTTCCCGCCTCTTTCGCCGCGGTAAGGTATTTTCGGCCCACGGCGGAAATTGTCTCCTTCCCCACCTCGATCCCTCCTGCAACGCCCGGGATACTGAGAGTTCCGACATACTTCGCGCAGAACTTCACGAATTCCGAGAGGTCCCCCGGGTCCGGATCCATCCCGATGAAATCGGCGACGTCGAGCGTGAAATAGTCGCTCGGTTCGATGAAACTGTCAACGGTCTTGAGTCCGATGTGATCGGCATCGACGTAGTACAATGAGCTCCAGCCGAGTTTTTTCACTGCTCCGTCCGCTTCGTGCCTCGTGTCCCGAGCCTGGGTCCCGATGAGAATGTGCTCGCGGTTGGATTTGTTCCACACCGGGACAACATCGACGCCGAGTTTCCGCGCCTTGACAAATGCATCGAGCTGAGCGACACCCTGGTGACCAAACCGATCTCCAATACCGATCGAGTATTTTTCTATCTTCATTCTACCCTATCTTCCTGTTAATGGATAGCCCTTTCAACACATCCCGGGCTCGGCGCTATCCATTGCCCTCCGGGTCGTTCGAGGAGGATCCTATCGTTTGATCCTCGCACTGCCGCCTTTCATGACGTGGCGGATCTCCTCCATCGTAACCATGCTCGTATCTCCGCGCGTGCTTTGAAGGAGCGCTCCATGGGCAGCCCCCATTTCAACGCACTCCTGCGGAGGCATCCCGTGGAGGAGGCCGTAGACGAAGCCGCTGCAGAAACCGTCCCCGCCTCCTACCCGGTCTTCGATCTCAAGGTTCGCGAACTTCCTCGACTCGTAAAAGACGCCGTCGTAATACATGATTGCGGACCAGTTGTTGACGAGGCCGCTGACGACCTCCCGGAGCGTCGTACCGACCGCCTTGACATTCGGGAACGTCTCGACGACCCGCTTCACCATCTTCTTGTAGCCTTCGATCGGGAGCGATACGAGCTTATCGTCCGTCCCTTCAACCTCAAACCCGAGGACCTTCTGAAAGTCCTCTTCGTTGCCGATGAGGACGTCGATGAACGGTACAAGCCGTTTCGTCACTTCGATGGCTTTTGTGCTCGACCAGAGCTTGCTCCGGAAGTTAAGGTCGTAGCTGACAACCGTCCCGGCTTCGTGGGCAGCCTTCATCGACTCGAAGGCCACCTCGGCGCAACCGTCGCTGAGAGCCGTAAAAATCCCGCCAGTGTGGAACCAGCGAGTCTTCCGTTCGGAAAAGAGCCGCTTCCAATCGACATCCGAAGGAGTCATATGGGCGATTGCCGTATGCCCCCTGTCGTACATTGTCACGCTCGCGCGGACGCCGATGCCAACCTCCGTAAAGTTGAGACCGATCCTGTCCGAACGCCCGGAACCGTCATACGGAACCCGTACGACCTCGCTGATGTCCATGCCGCTCGCCCGGGCATGATTCCGGATGAATGCGCCGAGAGGATTGTCGACAAGCCGTGAGACCCACGCTGTCCTCATCCCGTACCGGGAGAGCGCATAGGCGACATTGTACTCGCCTCCGCCGGCATACGCCTCGAACACCGGAGTCAGCTCGATGCGCTGATGGCCGGGAGGGCTGAGGCGGATCATGCACTCACCGAGGGCGAGAAGGTCGAATTCAGTTTCCTGAGCGGTCTTGAATTTCAGTGCCATAGTTTGTTCGATCGTGAGAGATTTCAGAACTCAGCGCACGGGCTTCAACGAAGACGGTAGAGAAGCTGTCCGGCATTTTCGACGACGAGGAGATCACCGTTCTGCCGTGACTTCCACTCCTCAATGTCTATCGTCCTGTAGTCGCGGTAACCGAGGTTCACCGCGCGGCACTCGGACTCCGGGATTGCCGTTGCAAGCGTTACGTTGATCCGCGGCTTCTCGACTCCGTTTTCAAAACTCCCGATTCCCCGTACGTTCGTCGAATGGGCAAGGATGAGCCTCGACGTCCCCTCGAATTTCTTCCATTGGCGCACGAAATAGTCGCGCACGTGGTATCCGACCTTGCGGATCTCCTTCCCGTGCGAGTAGGAAATCTCGTCAATATGCGGCGCGTAGATGATCACCTCACCGCCATCCGCGATGACTGGCTCGTGCTTGTACATTACCTTCCCGGCAACCCAGATATCTTCGTAGATCGACGGCGCGATCCCCAGGACGGTCTTCACCGGGTGGTCGAGGTATTTGATGTGGACTTTCGCAGAGTCATCCGCCGCCTTCTCCCACGCCTCTTCCGGAGATCCGATGTAGAGGGATGAGACTTTGTGGTCGTCAACGACAAACGCAAAGCAGATCCTTGGGACGGTGATGAAGGTGGCCCCTCTGTTGATCACCCGCCTCACGAGGGTATCCTTCACGCCGTTGACCACCGGGTTGGTGAGCAAAGCGCCGATCCAGTGAAATGTCTGGATGATCTCTTCGCCGCCGATTCCGGGGAAGAAATACTTGTTCCCGCCCGCGAAGCCGACCGTTTCGTGGGGGACGACCGGGCTCACGAGGATTAGCTGGTCGTACTCGAAGATGAGTTTGTTGATCGTTACATCGACGTCTTCGGCGTAGAGTCCCTGCGAGATCTCAGAAATCTCCCGTGCCGGGATCCTGCCGATCGTGCGGAGCTGGCTCCGGTCCGTGTGGAGGTGATTGAAGAACTTCGTTCGGGTGTGTCGGGATTTGTACTCTTCCTCCGTGATCCCCACGTGCTTCAACAGGACATCGATGCCAAGGGGGTGGTGAGTGCCGGTCGCGACGAGATAATCGAGGGCCGCTACTTTCCCGCCGAGGATACGGGCCAGCGTCTTGAAGAAGAGGGGCAACTCGGCATGGCGAGTCGTATCAGGTATGATGACAAGAACCCGTTTTCCCGCGAGCGGGAGTTGCGCCAATGCCCGTTCGCTCAACGCATAGACCTCTTCTTCCGTTCTTTCGCGCGAAATTGCTCCGTTGCCGATGACCATGCTCCCTACTCTCCATCCTTCCATGCTATTTGGAAACCTATCACGCGAAGCTGTTCACCCAGGACTTCCATCGCAATCGGGAGTTCCACAACCGTGTTATGGAATTCCCGTCGTATGCCGTACTCCGAACGGAGCCGCGCAAAGAATGTGCGGCGCTCTTCAGCCGGCGTTTGGATGAGCGGGCGCAAGCCGGCGTCGTCGCGGAGGATATCGTAACACCGGGCGACGACACTCTTGAGCGTCTCCTCCGTCGATCGTTCTTCCCTCCGGAGACTGATCCGTCCGACTGCGGGGGCGGGCTGGGAACTTCCGGGAGTCCACGACTTCTTCTGTCCGAAATGTCCGCATGCAGCTTCGTATGTCATCCTCACCGCAGCGAGCTTGCCGTCGTACGAGTATCCGGCGATATGAGGCGTGCCGATGTCAACCTTCGCAAGGAGTTCGGCGTCAATCACCGGCTCCCCTTCCCACACGTCGAGGACTGCACCACCGAGACGCCGTTCGCCAAGCGCCTCCTTCAATGCGGCTCCATCGACGACCGGTCCGCGGGAGGTGTTGATGACGACGGCGGTGCTCTTCAACTTCGAGAGGAACTCACGCCCGATGAGGTGATACGTCGGGTCGGTTCCCTTCTTTGTCAGCGGAACGTGGAGCGTGAGGATGTCGGCATCGAGAAGTCTCTCAAGGGGAAGAAACCCGGAATCTCCGGTAGTGCGCGCGAGCGGAGGGTCATTCTGTAATACCTTCATTCCAAGCGCTCTTGCATTCCGGACAACCTTGCTCCCCACGTTGCCCACACCGACAACACCGAGTGTCAGGTCGGAAAGCCGGAGGCCCTTGCGGCAGGTGAGCGTAAGAATCGCCGAAACAATGTACTCCGCCACCGAGTTGGCGTTCGACCCCGGCGCGCTTGCGAAGCCGATACCATGAGACTGGAGATACTCGAGGTCCACGTGGTCGGTGCCAATCGTCGCGGTCCCGACGAACTTTACCGAAGTTCCGTCGAGAAGCTCTTTCGTGACCTTTGTCTCCGACCGGATGATGATGATGTCGGCATCCTGCACCGTCTCACGAGTGATATCGCGCGTGGCGCATTCACGGACTTCTCCAAACTGGCGAAAGGCTTCGGCCACCAGGGGATTCTTCTTGTCGACAACGACACGCATTACGATTCTACCATCCGTTCTTTACTTCCTTTGCCGGGTCACTCGCAATATAGCCGCATCATATTGTCATCGAGGTGAATCCGCCGTCCACGGCGACGACTGCCCCGGTGACGAAGGACGAGGCACGATCCGAGGCGAGCCAAAGCAGCGCCCCCGAAAGCTCCTGCGGTTCGCCGTAGCGTCCCATGGGAGTATGGGCGAAGATCGATTTTCGTCGCTCCTCGGTGAGAATTTTCCTGTTCTGCTCGGCGGGAAAGAAGCCGGGCATGATCGCGTTGACCCTGATGTTCTGGGGAGCCCACTCTTTCGCAAGGAAACGGGTCATATTGTTGACGCCCGCCTTGGAAATTGAATAAGTGAAGACCTTCGAAAGCGGCAGCTCCGAGGAGACGGAAGAGATGTTGATGATGCTCCCGCCGCTCTTCTGGGCGATCATCTGCTTCGCAAAAACGCGGCAGGATGAGAAGACGCCTTTGAGGTTGGTGTCAAGGATTCGATCCCACTCTTCGTCGGGGATGTCAAAGACAGGAGTGGGGGAATTGACCCCCGGAGCGTTGACGACGATATCGACCTTTCCCCAGAGGGAAACAATCTCGTCTTTACCCTGTTCGACGGCGGAAGACGACGACGTGTCCACATGGACCTCCTTCCCGATACCTCCAGACGCCGCTATTGCTTCAACGACATTCGCCGCGCCCGCGGAATTGTGATGGTAGCCGACGGCAACCTTCGCCCCCGCATCCGCAAGAGCACGAGCCATGCTCCCGCCGAGGACGCCGCTTCCGCCGATCACAACGGCCACTTTTCCTTTTAGTCCAAAGAGGTTTTCGATGTATGACATTGTATCTTCTTCCGTTCTGGGTCTGTCGTGGTTCTTCGAAATCTTTCCGCTACAAATTCACCGGTTTTGCTTTTGCGGTGAGGAGCGTCATGAGAGCCAACGCAATGAGGTACGCCGACCCGCAAATGGCGAAGAGCATAATATAGGAGCCGGTCGCCTCGACAATGTAACCTGCCAGCGCCAGGAAGATCATCCCTCCCAGCGCGCCCGCAAACGCTCCGAGCCCCGTCACCGATCCGACTACTTTCTTTGGGAACATATCGGAGACGATCGTGAAGATGTTCGCCGACCAACCTTGATGCGCGGCGGTCGCCAGCCCGATGATCCCCACGGCCATCCACATATTTCCGATCCCCCCTGCTGTGACCACCGGGACGACCAGAATCGCGAAGACTAGCATCGTTATCCGTCTCGCCCGGTCGACCGGCATGCCCCGATTGATCAGCGCCCCTGAGAGGTAGCCGCCGCCGATGCTTCCGATGCTCGTTATGGTGTAGATAACGATAAGTGGGGCGCCGATCTGGCCCAGGCTTACGCCGAAATTGTTGTTGAGGAAGAGGCCGAGCCAGTAAATATAGAACCACCAGACCGGATCGGTCAGGAACTTCCCGATCACAAACGCCCACGTCTGCCGGTAGCGAAGCAGTACCAGCCAGGGAACTTTGACGGGTGTCGAAGTGTCGGGGTCGCTGAGGATGTGGGCGAGTTCTGCCGGTGAAACCTTCTTAGAGTTCTCCGGCAGTTCATATAATGCCGACCAGAGAAACAACCACAACAAACCGATCGCTCCTGTCGCAATGAACGCGGACTGCCAGCCGTATGTCAGGGTCAACCAGGGAACGACCGCGGGTGCGACCACTGCCCCGATATTCGCCCCCGAGTTGAAGATTCCGGTGGCGAGGGCGCGCTCCTTTTTCGGGAACCACTCCGCCACTGCCTTGATCGCTGTGGGAAAATTGCCGGCCTCGCTGAGGCCGAGGAATCCCCTCGCAACCGCAAATCCCACAACGCTTGCGGCCAGTGCGTGCCCCATCGCGGCGATGCTCCAGCCTGTCAGCGAGACAATATATCCGAGCTTTGTCCCATAGCGGTCCACGAAACGGCCGAAGAGCACCAGACCGATCGCGTACGCTCCCGTGAACACGGTCCCGATGTAGCCGTACTCAATCGGCGTCCACCCTATTTCCTTCTGGAGGGTCGGCGCCAGAATTCCGAGGACGGACCGATCGAGGTAGTTGATGGTCGTAGCCAGAAAGAGGAGGGCACAGATCGTCCATCGGTAGTTACCCACTTTTCCGGATATGGGTCCCGCGGCGGTTGTCTCTGTGGTCATAGTGTCTGTCTCGTTTCGATGGTAGAGAGAACGAAAATCCGGCCTTGGCGTGTCAGAGGAGTTCCTTCATTGAGACCGGGTCCATATCCCCAAACTCCTGATTTTCTCCCCCCATCGCCCAGATGAAGGTGTAGTTCCTTGTTCCCGCGGCGGAATGAATCGACCATGGGGGGGAGATCACCGCTTGCCGGTTCCTGAGGACAAGTGACCGCGTCTCGGTCGGTTTCCCCATAAGGTGGACGACGATTGAATCTTCGTCGAGGCCGATGTAGAGATAGACTTCCATCCGCCGCTGATGGGTGTGGCTCGGCATCGTATTCCAGACCGATCCCTCTTTCAACTCTGTGAGCCCCATGACAAGTTGGCTGCTTTTGATCCCTTCGGAGTGAATGTACTTGCAGATCGTCCTCTCGTTGGCGTTGTGAGAGGAGCCGAGGGGAGATTTCAGCGCCCGGTCGAACGAGGCGTGAGTCACGGGATGAGATGCATGAGACGGGTACGAGACAAAATAGAAGGTCGCAGGAGCTTTCTTTGAGGCACTGGCACATTCGATCTTTTTCGCCCCCCTCCCGACGTAGAGAACGTCCTTGAACGCCATGGCGTACTTTGTCCCGTCCACGCTTACGCTTCCCGCCTCTCCGATGTTGATGATGCCGACTTCGCGACGCTCCGCGAAAAAGTCGGCTGCCATCTCTTTTCTGGATGCTTCGAGAAGCAATGGCTTCCCGGTCGGAACCGCCGAACCGACGATGACTCGGTCGACATCCGAGTAGACCATCGTCACACGATCGGGGGTGAAAAGAGTATCGATGACAAACGCCCGGCGAAGCTCCGCCGTCGTCATCCGCTGGTATGATTCATCGTTGGGGGCGTATCTGACTTCCATTGTTATCTCAAGCTTTCTTCTTTTTGGCCGCTCACGAGGTCATGTGAAATGAGCGGCGAACCTGTAAGGTACGAAAAAACGGACTTCTCTGCTCGACAGATTCCGTGCCAGCAGATTGCCGAGAAGGTGTTACGATTGAACGAGAGCTGCTCGCACTGAACATCGGGTCAGAATTCAAAATATCTCTTCGCATTGTAGTAGCAAACATCTTTCACCAAACCCCCGACGAGCTCAATGTCGTCCGGGAGGATGCCCTGTTCCATTTCGTTCCCGAGAATGTTGCAGATGAGGCGGCGGAAGTATTCATGCCGGGGAAATGAAAGGAAGCTTCGCGAATCGGTGAGCATGCCCACAAACTGACCGAGGAGTCCCATGCTTGAAAGTGCCTCGAGCTGCTTTGTCATCCCATCCCTTTGGTCGAGGAACCACCATGCGGCGCCATACTGCATCTTTCCCGGCGCGACCCCGTCCTGGAAATTGCCGATCATCGTCGCGTAGAGCTCGTTGTCGCGTGGATTGAGGTTGTAGAGGATTGTCTTCGTAAGCTTCTGCTTCCGTTCGAGGCCGTCAAGAAACTTCGCCATCGGACGGGCAACCGGTTCATCCCCTATCGAATCGTAACCGGTATCCGGTCCCAGGAGTTGAAGCATCCGGGTGTTGACGTTTCGCAGCGCGCCCACGTGAAACTGCTGAACCCACTTGTGTTCCCAGTTGATGGTCGCGAGCTCATGCATCATCGCAGACTTGAAAACGGCAGCCTCCTCGGCGCTCACTTCCTTCTTCCGGAGGAGCTTCGCAAAAATCGTCCTTACCTTCGCCGCCGTGTACTCTTCGGCCACCATCGTCACCAGCGCGTGGTCGGAAACCCTGCATCCATGCTCGGCGAAATACTGTGCCCGCCGATGGAGGGCTTCGAGGTAACGGTCAAACGTTGTGATGTGGACGTCTGAAGCTTGGGCCAGCGTCTTGACGTATCGGACGAATGCCTCCGGATTCTCGACGGCAATGGCCTTATCGGGCCGGAAAGCCGGGTACATCCGGACCCGTGAGGCGGAATTAGCGAGGGCGGTATGATATTCGAGCGTGTCGACGGGGTCGTCAGTGGTGCAGATGACCTCCACATTCATCTTTTCAAGGATACCGCGTGCGGCGTACTGAGGCAACCGCAGAAGCGCGTTGCATTCCTCCCAGATCCCTTTCGCGGTCGCAGGGTTAAGGAGCCGGTCGGTAATGCCAAACGGGTTCTTCAACTCAAGGTGCGTCCAATGATAGAGGGGATTCCTCAGCGTCTTCGGGACGGTCTCCGCCCACTTCGCGAATTTTTCCCAATCGTCGGCAGCGCCAGTAATATACCGCTCATCGACACCGCAAGTTCTCATCGCCCTCCATTTATAGTGATCACCGGCGAGCCAGACCTGTGTCAGGTTTTCAAAGGTGCGATTCTCCGCCACTTCCTTGGCGGGAAGATGGTTATGATAGTCGATGATCGGCAGCGATTCGGCATAATCGTGATACAAGGTCTCGGCGCGCTTCGAGCCCAGGAGAAAGTTCTTGTGAGCAAATTCCTTCTTCATGACAGTTCTCTTGTGTGGAATGAGAGTAGTGTATCAAAATCCGAGCGATATCGGGGCATCGAGCCTTCTTGTCACTTCATCGAGGTACGCGCGAAACTCTCCCTCTGAAGTAATACCGTGAAGTTCCTGAACCCACGTCGAGGCAAAGTAATAGCGTACTCTTCCGTTCTCCGGACGAAGGGTCACGAACTCGCTGACGCTGTCGGCTCCTCTGCTGAGCTTGTCGGTCCCTCTGTAGAATACCGCGATTCCCATATCGTCCCCCGCGCGCGATTGCTTGCCGTAAAGTGCAAGGTACTTCCACCCCTTTCCGGAGGTATCACGCGGCTCGATGAGGTCGGTATCCTCGTGCTTGGCGATCCCGGTGCAAAGGTTTGACGGAGACGGCGTTACCGATTCTACGCACATCGTGAGCCTGCTCCCCGCGGTGATGGAGTAGCTCGAGAAAAGATCGTAAGTACCGCCGCCGGCCTTCCATCCATAATACCGGGCCTGCACTTCGGAACGAACCGGACCGTTCGAGGCAATAACACAATATTCGCTGTCCACCCAAGAGACGGTCTCCACCCCCTTTGATGTCATCATAGCCACCGATCCGATACCGAGCGACGTGCCAACCTTGAAATTGTCCATTCCCCACGGAAGCATCGACTCGTACGACTCATTATTGTCCGCGACAAGGTCGTGGACACCTGCGCTCTGAAGAACCATCTCCGGAACCTTCTTGCCGTAGATGTCCGTTCGGTTCCGTGCGTCGAGATAAAACCTGTATCCTACCCGATCCGATTCCCATGCGGGTCCTTCATGCTGAAAAAGGGCGTCGTGATCGACGTGCACCGACGGGACTCTCACCGAATCGATGCGCGTATAGTATCCCTTTGTGTATTTTCCATCCACGAAAGTGTAGCCCTCTTTCATTGAGAGATCGGCTTGTGTGCGCTTCGTAAAACTCTTTTGTGGACCCGGTATTCCACCCCATCTGAGAACAAGCTCTTTCCGTTCCCGCGGAGCGAAGTCGGTAACGAAGGTGAGCAGGTCGGGTGCACCATCCCTGTTCGTGTCGTCGAGCTGGCTCGGTATTTCGGTCTGACCGGCGTACACTCCGTATGTCGCGGCGTCGAAGCCGGGTCTGAGTTTCGCGAGGACCGAGAGCGGAATAGAAATAGCTTCGTCCGGTCGCGCCAGGTCGAGGGGGTTCGAGGCGGTGAAGACGATCGAATCGACTTTCGCGGCCCCGGTGCCGGCCGCCATGGGAAGGACCGAGATTCCAAAGAGGAATCCGAGGGCTGTCAACATTCGAAGGCTCATGCGATCAACTCCGGGCTCGCGCCCATCAGGAATGCCTTGCGTGACGCTCCCCGGCGCCGGAGGGGCCTCTTCGGCCCCTTTCCGGCACCACGAGAACGAATCAGTATCACCGATCGGCAACAATGGCTCCGACCGCTTACTTCAGAAGCATCATCTTCCTCGTAAAGGTAACAACCGGCGATGACAATCGGTAGATGTAAATTCCCGATGCCAACCCCGAGGCATTGAACTCAGCCGAGAAGTAGCCGGGCTGAACAAAGCCGTTCACCAGCGTTGCGACCTTCCTGCCCAGGATGTCGTACACCTCGAGCGTAAGCTTCGTCGCTTTTGGTACCGCGTACGTAATCTGGGTCGAGGGGTTGAACGGATTCGGGTAGTTCTGGGCCAGAGCGAACTCCGTCGGGAGCCCGGATTGGAGCTCCTCGACACCCGTTACTTTGTGTCCCTTCCCGCTCACGGCGATGGAGTCGGGGGATCCAAGAGCATCCCACACGAGCTTCACGTAGCCCGTCTGGCTGTTCGTGTCCGCCGGAGTGAAAGTGACGACAAGGTACTTGCTTGCCCCTGCATTCACCGTCACTGAGCCAGAGGCTGTAAAGACCGCGTTCGTCGAGGTGATAGTGAAGTGAACCGCGTTCGGGCCAACATTGGTGAGCTGGATGCTGTCAGACTTCGACGATGTGAGGTTTACCGTCCCGAACTGGAGCGTGTGTCCGGAGACCGTCACCGGGGTCGTCGTAAGCACCGGGGCTCCCCATCGTGGGTCGCCCGCAACGATGCCATCCGTGGTCGTCATGCTCGCGAGCACGGCAGCCGTTCCGGCATAGTTGCAGTTCAGCGTGTCGAAATAGTACTCGGCAATCTTACGGTTATAATCGTAAGTCCAATGACCCGGAGAGGCCTTCGTGAAGTTCGGGTCATTTCCGTTCTTCTGCTTGCCGTCGCCGCCGCTCGAGCGCGGCGCATAGATCCACCGGATCATCTTCGTCATCAACGGGGGCGTATTATTGAGTTTTACCGCCACCTGTTTGAAATCATTGACGGTGTCCTTGCCCTGCCCCGCAAGCACCGTGTTCATGTTCCAGGTGAGAGCCGGTCCCTCACTGTGGTAGTACGGTCCGTAAGGGGCCGCCATGTTGAGCATCGCCTGTCCCGAATCTGACACGGCGTAATAATTGTTCGAGATGTTCCACTTCGCTGCAAGGTTTTTGTTTGTGAGAACCCACGCCATCCTCGGCTGGAGGTTGACGGAGTCGAGTTCCCCGGGATCGCTGAACTCAACCTGCCGGATGGCGGCGGTATCCGCACCGAGCGCGAAATGATCGACGAAAACATTGTTCGTGATCTGCAGCGTCGAGCTCCCGGATGAGTCAACCCTCCCGAGAGAGAGGAATCCGTGGTACGAGATGGAGTTGACAACGGTGTTGTGGTTGAAGATGAAGTTGTGAATCGGACCGAGGGTCGCTTGGTAATGCCGGACCACCCTGTCCTGGAGGTTGACAAACGTGCAGTTTTCGATATCGCATGTGTCGACCTCGTTGTTCCTCAGGTCGATTCCCTTCCCCGCTCCGAAGTTCGAAGTCCCTTCAAACCCGAGATCTCCGAAGATCGTGTTCGTCACCTTCACAACGTGGGGCTTGCCGTCAGTCCTGATCGCGTTTCCGTTCACCGACTTCAGTATACAACTGTCGACGTAGACGCTCCCGTTACTCCCGGAAGCGTTGAGCTCGATCAATCCGCCCTGAAGATGATCGAGGTTCGAATCGACCGGCTCATAGTATCCGGAGAGAACGATGTGAGTGAGGCTGACCGAGCCACCGGCGAGGTTCGCGAAATACCCCGGAGGGTTGCCAGTTGTCCCGGGATAGAGATACACGAAAGGATCGTAGTGACCCGTCCCGCCGTATTCAGCGCGGAACTTCAGCGTTTTGCCCGTAAACGCAAGGACAGTGTTGAGAAGATAGACCCCGTCCTTTTGGAGGACGTATACCCTCGTGCCGGCCTGGAAGGCAGCGCTCGAAGTGTCCTGGAAAATTAGCGTGTTGAGGTACTGGTTGCCCGAGGTGGCGTAATCCGGTATCACAAGATCCTGTCCCAGCCCGATCAACGGCAGTACTAAAACGAAGAGCAGGAGAACAAGAAACCTGAATCTAAACATGTGATCCTCCTTCTTGAATTGAAAAAACCAACGGTGAATTGTGGCACTGCGAATTGCGATGGAACCAATGTGATGGTTTTTGAGGGCTCACCCCCTTTCAGTACGTTGTCAATTCGTATGATTTATTATTGCACAATTGCTTTTACAGGGTTACTCGAACGCCAAAGTCGACGGTAGTTCCGTAGAGTTCCGCCGTCTTCGGGATCTGCCATGCGACGACATTGTTCTTCACCGATGTTTTTTCCTGGCGATTCGTCAGGTTGTTGACATTGAGAAGCAGCGAGAAGGTATCGGTGAGCTTCTGCTTCAGCGCAAGATCCCATTTGGTGAAGGGGTCGACATAGACATCCGACTGCCCGTCCTGGGAGTACTGCTGGACGTACTGGGCTTGCATGAAGCACGAGACCCGGGCAGAGAAACCGCCGATGTCGTACCCGACTGCAAGGTTGCCGTAGAGGTTCGGCTGTCCCTCCGATTCGCGCTTGAGCTCTACGGGCAAATGATGGAACACGGTCGTAACGATCGGCTTATTGTGAACGAGCGTTGTCTCCGATGACGTCGTGACCTGACTGCCGATGATCCACGTCTCCGAACGGGTAATCGACAGATTGTATGACAACGTGATATTGCTCAGATAGCCAGGCAGAAAACCGAACGCCATCTGGTGCTCGAACTCAAAGCCCCAAACGTACGACTTCTTGTCCGAATTGTACGGCACGTTCAGGAAGTGAAGGGAACGCTGATGAATGATATTCGAGAACGGGGCTGCATTCTGCCACGTCATGCCTTGTGCGGCGAAGAGAGAGTCGACGTTATCGACGCTCACATTGCTCATCTCATGATAGAGGTCGTCGATGACTTTGTAGAAGCCGGAGACGGAAATGAGACCGATCGTCGTGTTGTAGATCTGCGTGTTGAGCTCATAGTTCCACGCTTTCGTGTCTTTGAGTGCCGGGTTCCCGAGGTTGAACGTCTCCCCCCCGTTTCCGGAAATTTCGAACGACGGGAGACGCAAGTTATAGTCTGGACGGGCAAGGGCTTTGTACGCGACAGCCCTCACTGTCAGGTAGTCGGTGGGCTTCACCGAGAGCTGAAAGTTCGGCAGCCAGATCGTCTCGCCATAATTGATCGTGGAATCCCTGATCGGGTTCGGCGTGCTTTCCCGGATGCCGATGGTCGAGATGGCTCCGTCGGTAAGCTTGGCGCCGTAATCGTCCGATTCCTTTTCCATCCGTACGCCGGTGTACACAGACGCCGCCTGGCCAATGTTGAACGTGTTCGCCAGGTACGCCGCGCTCACTCTTTCGTGGACGCTGTAATCGGTCAGCTCAGCACGGGCGCTCGACCCGAACTCAGCAGATCCGTTGGCGGTGGCATCCTTGACAAGCTGGTACCATTGTTTCAGCGCATCGACGCTGATGAGGGGCGTCATCCGGTAGAGACCGAGGAGGTCGCGGGATTTGGCGGGGAAATCCACGAAATCCGAAAGGGATGGAGAGCTGATACCGCGGTGGTAATAGTAGTCGGCGAATCGGCTGTTTTCCATCGCGACGGTATCGACCCCGATCGGAGAGAACCCGTGGAGGTAATTGTTATCGTCGAGTTCTTCACTGTTCATCCACCGCGTGCGGTCGCGGTATTTTCCACCAACCTGAACCTCTCCTGAAAGCGCATCGAGCAGTCTGTACGACTTCTCGGCATCGAGGTACGCGGTACGCTCCCTGTCGTAGTTGTTCCTTTGGGAATAGATCGAGGTTGAGCAGGGAGCCGCCAGGAAGTTGTTTGCGGCGTAGGGAATGATGTTGATATCCGGGTTGGATCGGCCCGAGGGGACCACGCTGTTCGTGCCAGGACTCTCCGTGAACTTCATCGCGAAATCATACGGGTTGTCGACTCGCGACTGGGCGTACGATGCGCTCCAATCGACGTCGAAACCGGCGAGATAATTCTTCCCCTGGAGGGAACTGTTTTCGATGCTCGTCGTCGTTTGGGTGTACCGGTAATTATAGTCCCACGATCCCCCGCCTGCACCGATACCCGGGTAGACCCGATCGTACAGCATCGTGTTCCGTCCGGTGCTGCTGTAGAGGCCGGAGAGCTTGACGGATCCGCTGTCGGGCGTGTTCACGTCAAAGATCACCTGCCCCCCTTCTCTTGTCCTATCTTCATCGGTGAAGTCGACCGTGAAAGGGGCCATCCTGTAATCGATGTCAGTCGGGTCATTGCCGCTTTGAGGGTGCAAATAATAGTAGCTGTATGTGATATCCTCTTTGCTGCGGATTTTGTCCTCCACATTCCCTTGAAGCTGCACACCAAGGAGATTGTCAAAGAACCGCTCACCGTACCGCCCGGTGATGTTGTACTGTTTTCCCGACTTCATAAGAGCGTTGTAGTCGCCGAGAAAGTCAAAGACAACCGTCCGTTCCGTCGGGGCTTTACGTGTCACGAGGTTCACCGATCCGGCGATCGCGTCGCCGTCCTGGTTGGAGGTGATCGCTTTGCTGAGCTCAATGCCCGCAAGCTCCCCTTGTGAGATCGTGCTCAGGTCGACGTCGCGCGACGTGGAGTCCGTCGAAGCGATCTTCACTCCGTCGACGGTGATGTTGCTGAACTTGGAACTGAGCCCGCGGAGAACGATCTTCGACGCTTCGCCTCCCGACCTGATGATGGAAACGCCTGGCAGTCTTCCGATCGATTCCGCAGCATTGGCATCGGGGAGCTCCTTGATCTTTTCCTCGGAGACGACATTGACGATCGTCTTCGACGTCACCTGCTGGTTGATCGCCGCCACCTGGCCTCTCATCTGGGCCGTGATGACGACGGCCTCGCCCTGAAGGATCGTTTGCTTGAGCCGAATATTGAGCTGAACCTCGGTCTTGTCAGTGAAATCGACGTCGATTCTCTTTGTCTCGTACCCGATACACGATACCTTGACGACGAACGCACGCCTCGGGATTGCCGTGATCCGGTACTCCCCTTCGATGTTCGTCGCCGAGCCGAGAGAGGTCCCCTCGAGGGTGACGTTGATCCCGATGAGATTCTCCCCGGTAAGGGAGTCGGAGACGACCCCATGAAGGGTCGCCTGTCCGAACGACACGGCAGGGAGGGCGATAACCGCGAAGCACACTGATCGGATCAGTAGTCGGAAGTTCATGACGCTACTCCGCATAAGTGGTTGGTGAATGTTTCATTGTGTTTGCAGATTGAACGACACATCGGCGCTTCAACCTCTCCCGCCATTCCCTCTCACTTCACCAGCATCATCGCCCGCGTGAGGGTGATCCCTTCCGTGCGCAATTGATAGAAAAAGACCCCGGCGGCATACTGCCGGGAGGTTCCGGGAAACTGGACCTCGTGCATCCCCACCGATTGAACTCCGTTCACCAGCGTTTCCACTTCTTCCCCCAGCTCGTTAAAAACGCGGAGCGATACACTTCCGGCGGAGGGAAGTTGATAGACGATCCTTGTCGAGGGGTTGAATGGATTGGGGAAATTCTGCAGCAGCGCAGGCGATCGCGGCACCGCCGACCGCACCGTCCCCGGAACGGCAGTGGTGAAGTCGCTCTCAAACGCACCCAGGTCCGGAGCGCGCCCGTTATAGGGAAGCCCCACATCGGTCCCAGCGTCTATGAATTCGCTCCCCTGGGCGAGATGCATGAACGAAACAACCGGCAGGCTTCCGTCCGGCTGGCGGGGCCCCGTCACCCCCGCGGTATCGACGCTCAGGAAATCCGCCGACGATTCCGCGAACGGAGGCATCCAGCTGTTTGTCGCAACGATTGCGGAGGGAAGGAGCAATACCGCGCCCGTCCCTGCGGAAATGCAGTTTTTCACCGTGAGCACCGAACCCGTCTTCAGCCCCGCGCTGATATTGAAGTTCGTCCCGTTCCTGAATGCCGTGCAGTTGAGCAGCGTCATCGACCCGCGGTTGTTGTTCTGATCGTACCCTTTTACCCTGTTGTCAAACGAGAGACAATTCTTCAGGATCATGTTGTGCCGGAGACTGTCCGCGTTCGAATTGTCCCCTCCCCCCATTTTGAAGCCGTTGCCGTTCCCGCTGCTCGTGGCACCACTCTTGAGGTACCCGTTGTGGAAGGTCCAGCATTGTTCAAGGGTCGTTGTGACGCTGTCCGACGGACGGAGATAACCGTCGAATCCGTCGTCCGAATTCTGCCACGAGCGGCATCCGAAGAAATAGTTGCCGGTTCCAACGTCGAGCTTCGGGGAGAATCCATCGGCATTCCCCTGGCTTGGGTCGACGTTGAAGTACGAATCGCAGTTGATGATCCGGTTGTTCGAAGCCCCACCCCCGAGTTGCAGACCCGTGTCGCTGTTCTCGCTGAAAGAACAATTCTCGACGATGTTGTTCGAGCCGGAGATGATCATTCCATTGTCGCCGGCCTTCCACACATCGAACCCCCTGATGTGCCAGTAGTTCTTGCTCAGGTTGATCCCCCTGTTACTTCCGGAAATCGTCATGGCGCTGAAATCGAGGAAGGGGCGTTCGCCGGGGTAGGCGAAGAGACAGATCATCGCTGAGCTGGTGCCGTTCTTCGACGTGCTGATCGTCGAGGTGAGCTGATAGTGTCCTCCACGGACGTAGACAGTGTCTCCCGCGACGACCAGCGACAGCGCCTTGCTGATCGTCTTCAGCGGCGCATCGATGGTCCCGGCGCTTGTATCGCTGCCGGTCGTCGAGACGTAGATCTGGCCATTTGCCGATCCTCCCGAAAGCAAAAGGGCCAGGAACAGAACGCCCAACAGGATCAGTCTCTTGTTGCTCATTCTTTTAATCACTTCCACGTTTCCCGCCTCCTCGATTCCTGTCATGACAATTCTCTGCCTCTCATTTCAAGAGCGACATCTTCCGCACAAGGCGCTGATTCCCCGCCTGGAGCACGCTGAAGTAAATCCCCGAAGCGAGCCGGGAAGCGTCAAACGTCGTTGTGTAGATCCTCCCGGCTTCAGCCTCACCGTCAAAGAGTACAGCCACGAGCTGTCCGACAATGTTGTAGACCTTCAAGGCGGCGCGTCCGTCTTCCCGAAGCGTGAACTCGATCGTCGTCGCCGGATTGAACGGGTTCGGATAGTTCGAGCTCAGCGTGAAGGCCTTCGGAGCCGAGCCGACGGCAACTTCGACGGAAGCGGAGTAGCTGAACGTTCCGTCCCTGTTGATTTGTTTCAACCTGTACATGTAGTTTCCGGCCGGGACATTCTTGTCGACATATCCGTATTCGCGGGGAACCGAACTCGTCCCGCTTCCCTGGACAAAGCCGAGCTTCGTCCAATCGCCCGAGCCAACCTCTTTTCCGTTCGCGGGGCTGCGGTCAACTTCGAAACCGAGGTTTTGGGTTTCAGTGGCGGTCTTCCATTGCAACGAAGCGTCCAGGTTACTCGATGTTCCGCTGAATGAGATCAGCTCGATGGGGAGCGGCAGGGCGTCCGAAGAGGTCCCGGCAGACGGCATCCAGTCGTAGAGAATCAGGCTTGATGCGGCCGAGTTCTTGGAGAAAATGTTTGCGAGAGTGTAGTTGCCGGCATCAGAGCCGGAGAGCTGAGACGACCATGCGACCCGCCCCGCCGTCGATGATCCGGGACCGTAGCTGTGGTACTCGCCGTAGAGCGCCGGGCTCACGTTCCAGGATTCCCACCCGGCAGGACTCAGGTTTGACGGGACGTAGCAGTTGAGAAAGACCGTTCGCGGACTCGCCTGCCACGGCCGGCCAAAATAGAAGGCGGAATTCACAACGCCATCGTAGCCGAGAGAGTCCGCTTCAATCGTGCAGTTCCGGAAAACATACCCGTACTTTGAGGTTGCGTCCGTGCTCGCGGCCGTGATCGTTCCCCCGTTACGGATCTCATGGATCGTGCAACTGTCAAAAACGGCAATGTCCCGTCCGAAGATAAAATCGACGCTCCCTTCAATGAAGCAATTCTTGTGGTAGAGACGTCCGGTTCCGCTGCCGCCCCAGGTGTAGTATGTATCCTGATACCCGAGGAGTTTGCAGTTGATGTATTGGTGCCGGTCTCCCTGGGCTCTCAGCGCCACCGCCTGAGTCCCGCTTACCCCGGCCTGGGGAGCATAGGTGTTCCGGAAGGTGATATTCTTCGCGGTGAAATCGCTCGCATCAATGGCGATCGTAAATGAACCGCTCGTGCCCGGGTTTCCCGATCCGTTCCCACCGTATTTGTCCCCGTAGTCGTCGTACGTGATGATGGTGCTGTCGCGATCCTCACCCTCGAGCGTAACGTTGATCTTGCCGCTCGCGAGCGTATCCTTTTCATAGTATGTCCCCTTCTTCACGAAGATCCTCCAGTTTCCCGTGTAGTTGGTGGGAACGGCTCGAAACGCCGCCTGGACGGTCGTGAAGTTGCCGCTTCCGTCCGCGGCGACGACCACTGTCGAATCGGGCTGTGGGGTCTGCGTCGTGAACGAGAGCTCATTGCCGTAGCCTGTCCCCGAGCTGTTTGTCGCGTATGCCCTGACATAGTACGTGGTATTCCCGGACAAGGGCGCAAGACCGCTGGCGTACGAGCCGGTATCACTTCCGTCGACCGAGTGACTTCCGCTGACCGTCGCCGCTCCGGACGTATTCCAGCAAACTCCACGCGCGATAACGGTGTCGCCGCCCCAATCAGTCACCGCTCCTCCGCTGATCGCCGTGGTAACCTGGATATTCGAGATGGAAGTCGTCGTCACCGTCGGCGGTACGATTGACGCGAACGTCGAAAAGGTTACTTCATTCCCGTATGCTGTTCCCGCCGGATTTGTCGCGTAGGCCCGAAGATGGTATGCCACTCCGGGCGTCAGGCCCGTGAGCGAACTCGTGTACATTCCGGTCCCCGCGCCGGATGCCAGTTTTGTATCGGCGATGGTAGGGGCGCCTCCGGTGTTCCAGCAGACTCCCCTTTCGGTGATCGCTCCCCCGCCGTCGTTCGTGACATTCCCTCCGGATCGTGCGCTCGTCGTGGAGATCCTTGTGACGGCGGTAGTCGTCAGGATCGCCAGCGATGCCGATGCCCCGGTATTCGCCGTCGCCAGAACGAAATCATCGGAGGAGAGTGAGAAGAATGCATTCGATGTTATCGTTCCGACGCCGCTCGCCGTCCCGCTTCCCCCCAGATTGATCCAATTATTTGCCGCTGAATCCTCGGCAACCCTCACGACGGAGGAATCCGACACAAGGTCATCGGTCCCGTAGGAAATCTGAACGGTTCCACCGAGAGTCCCGGAGAGATTGGCCCCGCTCCCTTTGGTCACATGATAGTAGCGGACCGACGAGACGCTGTTCAGCGTGGAGGGAAGAGTCCGGGAGGCAGGAGCGGTATTGAATACCTCCGCGGTATAGGTCGTGGCGGTCGCTGCGTCATGATTGAGTGAGAACGTGAGGGGCCGGTACAAGACCCCCTTTCCGACGGGGAATGTCTTTGTTGCCGTCAATGCGGCAACAACTTCTGCAAGAGGTCCGTTGACGTAGCTCGAAGCCGATCCGCCAAGAATGGCGGCTGACGCCGGGATGGTCAGAAGATTTGTCGATGTGGTGACTACAGTCCCGGAATCCTGGAGGCTCAGGGCACCGCTGTTCATGAGAGTGAGGGGTGACATCAATTGCAGCGTCGTGCCTTTGGTGACTTTGAAAAGAGTCGTCGCCGAACCGATCGTGCCGGGGGAATTCACCGTCAGGGTCTGGGTGCCTCCACCACAGAAATTTAGAGCACGTCGTCCGTACCAACCGCTCGCGCCGCTCTGGAGTGTGCCCCCCGTGACGCTCAGGTTCCCCTTGATCTTCCATTCGGCGTAGGCGCTGCCGCTGTTGTTGAGGCTCAATTGTCCGGCAGTGACCGCGACATTGCCGTCAACGTTGATCACCGCTTTTGCGGCAGTGTCCGCGCCGCTCCCCGTCGAAGTGAGAACCGCGGTCGACCCGTTGACATAAACGCTGCCGCGGATGTAGACATTTTTAGTCTGGCCGCCGTTCAGGTTCGTCAACCGGAATTGGAGCCCCTTGGAGCTCATCACGGTCAGATCGCCTGCTATAATCGCGCCGTCCGAAAAATTCGGACCTCCATTCGCCCCTTGGTTTGTCGCATTCCATATGAAGTTGGCAAAACTCTGAAGATTGATGTTTGATGGATTCGATCCGGAGGAGCTGTCGATGCGGCAGGTGGCGCCAATCCGCCAGGTGATCGTGGGGAGTGACCCGGCGCCCGCCGGAGTGCTGTGGATATACAGCCCGCCGTTTTCGAAACTCATCCTCCCGGCGACGGTAAGTGTCCCGAAATTATTGAATGTGCCGTTGACGACAAGATCAACGCTGTCCGCCCCATCCGCGACAGTCAATGTCTTGTTGACTCCGACGATGACGCTGCCGCCGGCATCGATCGTCGTCTGGTCCACAGAGATGGAAGTGTCGAGGTTGATCGTATGCCCGGAGAGGATTTCAACAGCGCCGTCGGAGGAGGTAGGAAAATTGGGCGCGGGGTTAACCCAGTTGGCGCCGTCATAATAGTTCCAGGTACTAGCGGCGCTCCAATTTCCGCTCTGATAACTGCGAAAATCACCTGTGTTCTGAGCAATCATCGCGGTTGACAATCCGAGAAATACCGCCAGGCATAAGCAGAATGAGTTTTTCATACTGAACCTCGCTTCGTAGAAGATCATGTCGTTGACCGATTGCTATTCATGCGGAGGAATCCGTCCCCTTTTCTCCGTCCAAGCATTAGCCCGCAACCGTTTACTTTACCGGTAACTTTCAATGCAACAAAAAAACCGCACTGATAGCCACATTCCCCTCCGGACCGGCCGCAAACATCTGTCGATGAAAGACCGAACCCTCTCCCTCCTTGCAGGAAGAAGGGAGAGGAGTGAGCCCGGTTACTTCACCATGAGCATTTTCTTCACCAGTTTCTGGCCGCCTGCTTCGAGAACGCTGAAGTAGACGCCCGACGGGAGACGATCCCCGTTGAAGGTGACCTGATAAAGCCTCCCAGCCTGCGCGGTTTCGTTGAAGAGCTGCGCGACTTCCTGACCGAGGGTGTTATAGACCTTCACCGCAGCCCTCCCGTCCTTGGCGATCGAGAACTCGATAGTCGTCGTAGGATTGAACGGGTTCGGATAGTTGCCGGAGAGACTAAGCGCTTTCGCAACCATCCCTACCTCGACCTCAATGCTTTCGGAGTACCTGACGCCGCCGTCTCTGTCAATCTGCTTCAGGCGGTACGAATAGATCCCGGCCGTCAGGTTGCGGTCCGTGAAGGAATAGCCGTGAGCCACATTGCTTGTTCCGGATCCATCCACGCTCCCGACCTTAGTCCACGAAGCCGGCGTCTGTGAAGCTGCAACGGAGGGCTTTCGCTCGATATCAAAGCCTCGGTTGTTGACCTCTGTCGCTGTCGTCCACGTGAGAGTCGCGTTGAGCCGGTCAGCACTCCCTGCGAAGCTCGTCAGCTCAACAGGCAGAGGATTGGTCCCCCCGACGTTGTTCGCGAGTGTGAAGGTCGTGCCGCTCGTGAGATCGGTGAACGCCGTCGCGGAGGTAATGCTCCCCGTCGTTGCCGCGGATCCGGTTCCGCCGAGGTCCACCCAGTTGCCGGATCCATCGTTCTTCGCGACCCGAAGATTGCCGTTGTCAGTAACGCCGTCGTCGCTGTCATAATTGAGCGTGACCGTCCCCGCGGTAAAGGCCGAACCACCTCCAGCTTCCGCAATGGTGAAGGAGCGAGCCGTCGACACTCCGGAGAGGGTACCTGGAAGGTTATTCGCCGCCGGTGCGCTGTTGAACATCTCCGCCGTGTAGTTCGAGGTTGTCGTGGCACTTTGGGTCAGCGAAAGGGTGACGGGCCGGTAGATCCCCCCCTTCGCGATCGGGAAGAAGAATGACTGTGCAGCCGCGACGTTATACTGGTGAGTCATAGGCCCTTCGACAAAGGCTGTCGAGCTTCCACCTGTGATCGAGTTGACTGCCCCGACAGTCAGTTTGTTCGTCGATGTCGAGGTGATCTTGCCGCTCGTGAGGACGAGCCTGTTGACGGTGAGCGGCGCACTAAGCTGAACGTTCGTACCCGCAGCCACTTCCATGATGACGTTGGCCACCACAACAGCGCTTGCCCCGACATTGACCGACTGCGTCGCGCCCGAGTTAAATGTCCAACGGGAGATTGAATTCGAAGATCTTACCTGTGCCGTCGACGAGGCGGTGAAGTTGCCTTTCACGTTCCAGGTGACGTACGCACCGGTGTTGCTCGTGCCGCAAACGTAGAGCTGGGCCGTTCCGTTGACAACAATATTCCCGTTCTGGTTGATCGTGTACACCAGCGCCGCTCCGGAAGAAGTCGGCGAGACGATGGCAGCGTTGTTCACCGTCACATCTCCGTTGATCCCGATGGTGACAGGGCTTCCGCTGTTGGCATTGTTGTTTGTGAATCGAAATTGAGATGTACCGGTATTGTTGCAGATGAGATTGCCGCCGATCGTGATTCCGCTCCACCCGAGGTTCACAGACGTCGTCTGCCCGGTGCAATCCCACGTGACGTTGTAAAAGTTCTGGTTCCCGTTCGAAGGAGCCGTGCCGACTGTGCCCGTGATGAGGAGAGTCGATCCGGTCCCCCATGTCGCAGTCGGGATCGCTCCGCCGTCCCTGGCGTGCTTATACGTTCCGTTGACCGTCATCGATCCGCTCACGACGATTCCCGCCTGAGCCGGGAGGTACGGCGGGCCGACCGTGACCGTCACGCCGGAGTTCACGATGAGCGAGCCGCCGGAGAGGACGAAGACCGAGTCGACCACCGCGTCTGCCGTGATCGTCACGGTGTGGCCGCTGAGAATGCTTACCTTGCCGGAGCTGGAATCGGGGACCGTCGCGGCGACTCCCCAACCACCGTTGTATTCTTGCCACGTGGTCACATCGTTCCAGTTGCCGGATTGAGCCGTCTGGTAGTCCCCCGTGTTTTGCGCAAAGATTTGAATCCCCACCAAAGAGAGCGCGCAAGCGAGCGAGCGCAATATTGTCTTCATAGTACCTCCAAGGATGAGTTTGCTCCATGGCGCATGCCTGGAGAATTGTTGTTTATTGGTCTTGCCAAAATCTGCCGTAGTTTTGTTCTAACCGTTTACTTTACCGGTAAAGTAAAATCCTCGCAGAACCCCCTTTCGGCGCTCTGCGAGGAGTGCCCTATTTGATAAGCATCATCTTCTTGACGGAAACGAAATCGCCTGCCCGGAGAACGTAGAAATAGACCCCGGAGGCGATCCCATGTTCGGAGGAAAATGTCACGGTGTAGCTCCCAGCTTCCTGAACCCTGTCCACCAAAGTCACCACTTGCTGTCCGAGCACGTTGTAAACAATGAGAGTCACCTGACCATCTTTCGGAAGGTCGTAGGCGATCCGCGTTGTCGGGTTGAAAGGATTGGGATAGTTTTGACTGAGGCTGTACACTTTGGGTAGATCCGAGCGCTCGTTATCAACTCCCGTCAGTGCGCCGAGCTTCCCGACGGTGAAAGTTCCGAATGCGGTGATCCCTCCGCGCGAGAGCGTATACGGCTGTGTGCTGAACTGAGTCGTGTAGGCTCCTGTTCCCACCTGCGCCGTGTCGGGGAGATGGACGATGAGGTCGTTCGTATTGCGGCTCGCCGCAAAGGCGGAGTCTTCCTGTCCAGCCAACCATCCAAACTGAAGCGTCGCCAGACTTCCTCCCGGAGTCTGCTCAGTGACAGCCCACTTGAGTTTCACACGACCATTCCCCTTCCTCGTCCCGCCGCTATCCGGCGCCACCCCGACTGAAAATGTGTCAACGGTCCCCGCGTTCGTAATCCAAAGCGGCGAGTACGCGGAGGGGGTCCCCACCGGGAAGAGGGTCTGAACGGCACCGACCCCGAACCGGCTCACCGTACCCCCGCTATCGGTGACGAGATACCGTGACGACGCGACCCCGGTGATCCCGGCGGCCGTGAGGTGCTTCGACCCTATCGAAAGCTTCCCGGCAAGAAGGGCCAGCACTCCTTTCACCGAGGTGTTGGAAGAAAGCCTCGCTCCAAGCGTGTCGGCCAGTGTCAGGTTGTTGACTGTGTCGGGAAGAGTCGCACCCGTCACTTGAGGAGTGAGCGCGTCGAAGGTGTAATTTGCGCCGTTGCTGAAGGATCGCGCAACCGTCGGGGCGATCGAGCTGTCGAGACCGTAGACGTTGGCCGACTCCAACGTGGCACCCGGCAAGAGTGCGAAGGTTCCGGCTCCTCCGATCCTGTTCGTCCCCATGGCAAGAGTCGTTCCCGGGGAAACCTCGATCGGCAGGCCGCCGGTCCCGTAGGTCACGCCGGAGAGAGTGAGTGACTGGATTCCCGCTTTGGCGAATACAAATTTCGCCGCTCCGCCATGGGTCGTCGTCGTTCCGTTCATTGCCGTCGCGTTGACAACCGACATGTTCCCCGAAGAAAGGTACCAGACTGTTTTCCCCGAGCCGGCCTGGCTTCCGCGGCTGACGGCAAGAGTGCCGCCGGTCACCGAAATATTTCCGTTGTGATAAACGGTGTCCACCGTCGCGGAGCTGGTCCCTTGAACACTGAACATGCCGCCTTGCAGTATCAGGTCTCCGTTGATCACGGCCGAACCGTTGAGATCGCCGAACATCGAGAGCTGACCGGTGTTTGTGCTGACGATCTTGAGGTATCCCGAGAGGGTGTCGCCGGAGAACCCGAAAACGGTGTTCGCGGTTTGAGCGGGACTATTCCACTCAAAATTGCTGAAATTCTGTTTTGTTCCTCCGTTGAAGGATGTTGCATTCGTGATGCCGGTAATCCGGCATACGGATCCGGCGCTCCAGGAAACTGTCGGGAGGGTCCCTCCGTTGAGAGCATGCTCGTAAACACCGCCGCTCGCAACGACGATGCTCGCTCCAGTGTTCACGGTGATGTTGCCGCCGTTGACGAAGGTGCCGAGTACGGTCAGGTCGGTTCCGGTGCCGTCGGCCAGGACGAGGGTCTTTGCGGAATCGATCTTGAGCGTCGCGCCGGCATTGACAGTCACCTGATCCACGGCCGCGCTGTCGGTGACTTCAACGATATGCCCGGTTTGAATCGCGATGGTGCTGTCTGTCGTCGTTGGAGCCGACGGAGCAGGGTAAATCCAGGTCGTTCCGTTGTTCCTTTCCCACGTGTTCACGTTTGACCATGGGCCCGATTGATGGGAACGGTAGTCTCCATCCCCCGCCACGAACCCCGTAAAATTGCCGACCGCGAAGGTTCCGAACGAGGAGATTCCCCCGCGCGAAATCGTAAAAGGTGCGTTGAAGAGTTGGGAGGTGTAGGATCCGCTTCCTGCCTGAGCGGTGTCCGACAGGTTGAAGATCTTTGCATTCCCGGCGCGGTTCACTGAGAAGATGGGATCTTCTGAAGGTGCTACCCATCCGAATTGGAGAATCGCGTTGCTCCCGCCGGGCGTATTTTCCGCGATCGTCCATTTCAATTTCACCCTCCCCCCCTGATTCTTCGTTCCCCCCATCGTATCCGAAACTACGAAGGCGGTCATCGTGTCGACGCTGCCGCTGTTCGTGATCCAGACCGGGGCATAGGCGCCGGTGATTCCGATCGGAAAGATCTTTTGTGTGGAGCCTACGCCGTTTATCCGAAGTGTTCCGCCGCTGTCTGTCGCGACATAACTCGTCGCAGCCCCCCCCGCCGCTGAGTTCGCAATGATCGTCTTCGACCCGATCTTCAACACACCGTTCGTCAGCGTAAGAGTGCCGGTAACGGTGTCTGCCTTCCCGATCGTGACACCGGCCGGGTTATCGATGGTCAGGTTGTTAACCGTCGTCGGCAAAAGGGATCCGGTTACCTGAGCCGACGTGGCATTGAAGGTGTAGCTCGCCTGGCTGCTAAGAGTCTTCGTCCCGCTGTTCGAGAGGGCGCTATCAAGCCCAGCAAAGAGTCCGCATTCGAGCGTCGCCCCCGAATCGACCATGAAGATCCCGGAACTGCCAAGGACGCTCGTCCCCATGCTGAGCGTGGAACCGTTCTTGACTTCGATCGGACATCCGCCGGCAAAATTCACTCCCGAGAAGCTCAACGCCTGCCTCCCCGCTTTCGAAAAGACAAACCTGGCTATTCCTCCTGTGTTCGAGTTCTGCGTGGTGGCATTCGTCATCGTGAAGTTGCCGTAGAGGTTCCAGAGTGTCGTTCCGCTGCCTCCCTGACTTCCGCGCGAGACCGAAAAATTCGTGTATGCGTTATTCGCCGCGTTCCCCGTCACCGTGACGTTTCCGCCGATGTTGATGATAATCGTCGTGCCTCCGTTTCCCGATCCGTTCGATGAGAAGGCGATCTGGGATGAAGAGGTGGTTGCGCTTCCGTCGACGATGAGGTTCCCGGCAATGTTCACTGTATCCGAGCCCCCTGCAGTCGGAGCGCAGAAATAGAGCCTCGACGAAGCCCCTGTCCCCTGAACTGTAACGTTCCCCCCGATGTTCTGCGTACCGCTGTTCCAGCCAAGATTGAGGTTGGAGGTCATCGATGGGCAATTAATCGTCAGATTGTAAAACGCCTGACCGGCATTAATTCCCGTTGTCGAACCGGTGAGCCCCGTGAGCAGACACGTCGATCCGGTGTTCCATGTCGCCGTCGGTATGCCTTGACCTGAATTCGAGGGATGAGCCATCTCGTACGTCGCTCCGTTGTTCACGGTCATTGTGCCCGAAACGAAATTGAGATAGGCCTGATCCTTAAGGTAGCCGTTGACGACGATAGCCGCCCCTTTGATCGTATCGGGGTTGCCGGCGGCTATTGTCACTGTGTTGCCGGCATGAATGGTGACGGTTCCCGACGTATCGGGGGGAGGGGTTGAAGCCGGAACCCACTGCGTGCCGTTGTATGTCTGCCACGTGGTGGCGTCACCCCAGTTACCGCTCCCGGCCGACATATAGTCTCCTGCTGCCTGGGCTGAGAGAAATTGAACGCCAAACAACAGCATCATCAGGGTTAGAGAGATTGCCGTGTAGAATTTCGTTCTCATCTCGATCCTCCGTATCGTCTGTCGAGGTGTACTCAAAAAGAGATTCGTCTTCTCAGTATTCGGCGCTCCA
Source organism: Bacteroidota bacterium (assembly GCA_035505655.1). Taxonomy (GTDB): domain Bacteria; phylum Bacteroidota; class Ignavibacteria; order UBA10030; family UBA8401; genus JAGVPT01. The sequence continues at coordinate 37,288 of DATJQP010000085.1, read as the reverse complement.
TGCTGGAGCCGCCGGCTACTCTGTCGTGAAATGCCAAATCGGTCCCCGGAGAGTGTCGGATCCTGCAATTTCGTCAACCCTCCAGTAGTATATCGTCTTCGCATCAAGTCCCTTCACCTGCACCGCCGCTTCGGGCTGACTCTTCATAAGCGCCGGTTCTTCATCCTTCCCGAAGTATATCAGATGCGCGACCGCTTTTCTTGCCGGCAACCAATGCAATGTAAGCTCTCCGGCCCGAATACCGTAGGCAGCATCCCTCGGATGAGGCAAAGAGACTGTCGGGAGGACGGGTGGCATCGCTGTTTCAGGATCCCATCGTCCGCCAAAGGTCCAGGCCGCGTCTACGTTCGAGGGGGCGGGAGATCCTTCAGCACTTGAGAGGTTGTCCGCAAACCAGCCGTAGTCTCCCCCTTCACGATGACAATTGTAGAAATAATGTCGCACGCCCCATGCCCATGGAACGAGGTTCGGCGAATTGAGCGGTGCGTAGATCGGACGATCGGCCATCTCCCTCGAGAAGATACAATCCAGCAAATAGAATTGTGCATCCCGATGATGGCGGCCAAGAGGAAATCCCGGAACTCCGTCGAATCGGCAATAGCGCATGACGAACTTCTCGTCTTTGCTCGAACTGCCGTCATGCCAGATGCTCGCGCTCAGATTATGACCGTAGAAACGACTGTCCGTGATGTAGCACCATCCCCTGGGGCAGACGAAGTCGACCCATCCTTCAAAATAGCAGTTCGAGTGGTAGTACATTCCGTCGGTCTTGTTCCACAGGCTGAGCGTATCTCCACCGTCTCCGAGGATGTTGCAATCGATGATGATAATACGTGTGCCGGTTCCCCAGACCGCATATTGATGCTCGTGAGAGCCGTAGAGTGTACCGTAATTATTGTAGACCGTCAGATTGGCGATCGTGAGATCTGTGACCGCAGAGTCGATGTTGATGACGGCCGAACCCCAGTCGCTGTTGTTGTGGGCCTTTCGCCAGATTTCACGCAACTCGGCGAAGACGATGCGCGTGCTGTCGCGGCTCTCTCCGACGAGAGCCACATTGCTTTTCGTCACCAGCAGTTTCTCGTGATATAAACCGTTCTTGATCAGAATAGTCACTCTTCCATGGCCCCCCGCCGGAATCGCATCGAGCGCTGCCTGGATCGTCCGGTACTGGCCGCTTCCATCCTGAGCAACTGTCAGTTCGAGGGGCCCGGCGGCAATGAGCGCCGAGATTCCAAAGACCAAAGAGAGCGAAACCAACGTCCATCTTTTCACCGGACGCCTCCGGATCTCCCCGGCTCAGTCGCCGTTGTTGAATCAACGACCACCGAGCTGGCTGCGGCTCCGTCGAGAAGCTCGATACCCCGCCCTGCCGCCGGGTAGTCCCGGCGATCCACAACGATCTGCCCGCTTTTTGATCCGGAAACCTTCGCGTATACCTCAGCGTCGGACGGAACTACAATTCCTCGCAGAGTGATCGAGTTTGAGTTCGTTATCGACCAGACGGGTCCCGACTGCATCGTCACTCTCATTCCCACAACCTCGATCTGCTCCGCATCCTCTATTGTGCACGCCCGGGCCGCAGTGATCGAGAGATTCTTGAGGTGGATATCCTTCACCGGCATTTCCGGAAGCCCGCGAATGACAAGCGCATCCGAGGCTCCGTCGCAGGCGACGTTTTCAATGTGAAAATCCCTGTATTGTGGCAGAAGGTCGGACCCGGCCTCTGTCTCAAGACTGTTATCATAAGACATGTCGAAAAGGATCGCTTCGTTCGCGATGTCCTTCATCCGGATTCCGTCAACATAGACCTTTTCGATGACGCCACCCCGATCTTTTGCCGACTTGAACCGAAGGCCGATATCGGTCCCGACAAAGGTGCAGTTCCGGACCGAGATATTTCTTGCCCCTCCGTACGACTCCGAACCGATGACAAACCCTCCGTGGGCGCTGTAGACGGTGCAATTGGCGACAACAATATTCTCGCAGGCCGGCTCTCCGGGATGACCATCGCCCGGTTTCCCAGGCTTGATGCAGATACCGTCGTCGCCGTCACTCAGCACGCTATTATAGAGAACGAGGTCTCTGCACGAATTGATGTCGAGACCGTCGGTGTTCTGCCCCCACCACGGATTGTTCACCGTAACATTCCTGATCACGACCTCTTCACAGCGAGTCGGCGCCAAGGTCCAGCCCGGGGCATTGGCAAAGGTCGGGCCGTCAAGAAGAACGCGCCGGCAATCGTCGAGAGCAAGCATGACGGGTCTCAGGAATTCCCTCGCCCCCGCATAGAGCGCGGGCGAAGGCTTCTTCGCGGTCTTCCTCAACTCCTTGATGAACTCCTGTCCATTCATCGCTTCCTTCGAGGGCCACCAGATCTTTCCGTCCGGCGAAACCGCGCCCCCCGACGCGAGGAGCTGCTTCCATTGCTTCTCAGTCGTCTTTTCCTTTTTCACCGGCCGCCAGTACTGACCGTTTCCATCAAACATCCCCTTGCCGGTGATCGCTACATCGGTGAGACTGCTCCCATAAATCATCGGCATGCACTTCACACCGCTTTTGGGACGGGCGAACATCGGATAATCTTCGAAGCGCCTGCTGAAAATAACGACCGCCCCGCTGTCCAGTCGGAGCTCCGTCCTACTCTCGAGCCTGATCGGACCAGTCATCCAGAGACCCGGAGGGACCTCGACGACGCCTCCGCCGTTTTCAGCGCACCGACGGATTGCGGCTGAAAATGCGCTTGAATTGTCCGTAGTTCCGTCGCCTATTGCGCCGAACTCAGCGATCGAGATTTGCTTTGAAGGGATGTTGGGAATCTCCACCTCCCCCATGGCAAAGGGGAGATGACTTGTGTAGGCCAGGAGCGAAGGGTCGGTCCCCCCGCGTGATTTAGCTGCAATCAGAACGAGGAGCGCAAAGACGACCGTCCACATCCGACCTTTTCTCGTTCGCCAACACCAGGCTGCGTGCGCAGGTCTGCAGTTAAATCCCAGATCTACGGCCATGAACGTCATTTTCATTGGTGTCGCTCCACACTCGTTGCCCGGGGCAAGAGCCATCGCAAGAGGTTCTTCGCCGCTTTGAAATTCTCAAACTCCTCGGGAAGTTTTCTGTTATCGAAGTACTCATTGTAGAACCAGGGATCCCCGACCGCAAAGACACTTCCGTTTCCGTATTTCGAATACGCCATGATGACATCTCCCCTGTCGGTCAGTACCGGGGAGGCCGGGTACGAAAGTCTAAGCGTCGAAATCTCCTTCAAGTAGATCTTCTTCACCCCCTCGAAAAGAGGGTGGAAGGGAAGGTTGCTGAATGCTCCCATCTCGAAGCGATTGCCTTCGACACGGTTTCTGCTATCCTCATTGAAGTGGATTCCGAATCTTTCGGCAAGCATGTTGAGGTGTTTGAACTCCGCGTTCCCCTTGTCGTTCCCAAAGAGGAGGAGAATCCCTCCCCTCCCCACCCAGTTGACGATCGCTTCCGTCGATGCGCTGTCGATGTAGTTCGGATGCGGCGATTCCAGGGGTGTGTCGGGATCGACAATAATATAGATGCTTGCCCCGGCAAGGTTCTCCTCAGTGGGTGCGACCGGCGAGCTATCGGTCACCGCCCCGAGTGACCTGATTGAAATTCCGAACTCCGAGTATCCCGAGTTCGCAGTGTCTTCCCAGACATAATGGTAGCGCACAGGACGGCCGCCTGGGCCCGCTTTCCACTCGTTATTGAAATAGTAGTCGAGCAAGACAACCTTCGTTTGGATCACCCCGGTGTCGGCGTCACCTGCCGCTCCCTTCCCGATCGGCGCATGTGCGACTCCCCGATCGGGGAGCACAGCGCCGAAGAACGCAAGAAAAGCGACCAGGCCGATGGTGCCTCTCCGGCGAAGGTACGTCATTCCAACCTTCATCAATCCGCTCTTCAGCGATCGCGTTCGCATTCCTACACTGCCTCCAACGTTGTCTTCTTCACCGATGGACGCGCCCGGCAGGTTTCCCTCAACGTGAGCCCTGCAGGGATGATGATATGACGCTCCCGCTGTTTTTCATGACTCTTGATCACATCAAGGATCGTGTGCACCGCCGTCATGCCCAATTCGCGCGTCGGCTGATTCACGCAGCTCAGTGATGGAGATAGGAGGTGTGCCATGTCGCTGTCCCCGAAACACATCAGGTCGATGTTGTCCGGGATTCGCAATCCGAGTTTCTTGACGGCTTCGTAGACGCCGAGTGCGACCGGGTAGGTTGCGGCAAAGATGAATTCCGGGAGCGGCCCTTTCTTCTGGAGTTGCATGAATCCTTCGTACCCGTCTTTCGTACCAAATCCTCCGGGAACGATCCATTCGGGATTGATGGTGACGCCGTGAGCCTTCAGAGCCTCCTGAAACCCAAGGAGCCTGTTCTTTCCGATGTTGATCCAGGGATTCCCGCCGCCGATGAAGCCGAGCTTGGTATGCCCGGCGTTGACGATCGCGTGCTCGACGGCGTTCCGGGTCCCCTGGCGGTCGTCGATGAGGACGGTGCTGAAGCCTGGGAGGAGAGGTTCCGGCGTCCGGTCGACGAAGAGGAGAGGAACCCCCATCTTTTTCACCCACTGGAAGATCTCCAGGTTTCGAGTCTCCTGCGAGATCGAGATGATGATCCCATCAACGCGCATCGAGATGAGGGTTTCGATATGCTTCCGCTCGCGCTCTTCATTCTCCTGTGAAACCGTGAGGATCGTCTCGTAGTTGTTTTCGAACGCGGTGTTGTAGACCGCCTCGATCATCGAGCCGAAGAAGAAGTGGGCAATCTTCGGCACCACGAACCCGAGCATGTTCGACCGGCGAGAGGAGAGGTTTCGCGCCATATAGTTCGGGCTGTACCCGAGCTCTTTCGCCACTCTCCTGACCTTGCGTGCCGTCTCATCCGAGATATCGCTGTGCCCGCGCAGCGCCTTTGATACCGTTACCCTGGAGACACGGAGCTTCTTCGCTATGTCCTCGAGCGTTACATGACTGGTATGTTTCACTGCAGACCTCCGTTCGAAATTTTCTCCCATCGCTCCGACTTCCGCGGGATACTAGCGGATCGTCCCCGCCCTTCCTTGTTCGATTTCGATGGCAGCGAGCAAAAAGGATCCGAGTCCTTTCAGGTCGTTCGTTCGCTGCGGTTCCCTGATGTAATAGTCAAAGCTTCCATCCCGATAAGGATGCCCTCCCAGCCCCGCACTTTGACACGTGTGCAACAAGTTGACGTCCCCCTTGTCGTCTGCGACGACGAACTGCCGCGTGATCGATGCAAAGGTCGATTCAGCCGCTGCCAAGTCTTCGCGGGGAAGATAACCCCGCGAGGCGCCCTTGGCCAATGTGTACGTGAACATGCACGAAGCAGACGCCTCAAGGTAATTTCCATCCTTCCCCCTCTGATCGACAATCTGATACCAGAGTCCCGTGGCAGGATCGCGGCGCTTCAGGAGGGCCGCGGTGAGATTCCGGAGGATTGTCACCAGCGTGTCTCTCCGAGGATAGCCGTCCGGGATTATACCAAGCACGTCCACAAGTCCCATGGAGTACCATCCCATCGCTCTTCCCCAGAAACATGGTGAGCATCCGGTCTCCGGGTCGGCCCACTGCTGTGTCCGGGTCGCGTCCCATCCATGATATAGGAGGCCGGTGACCGAATCGGTCGTGTGCCTTGCGATGAGAACAAACTGATCGATGATATCTGCGAAATCCGCCTGCTCACCCGTTTCGCGGGCGTATTGCGCATAGAACGGCTCCGCCATGTAGAGTCCGTCCAGCCACATCTGGTTCGGATAGATCTTCTTGTGCCAGAATCCCCTTTCGGCGGTCCGGGGCTGATGTCTTAATTGGCTCCTCAATGTGTCGGCGGCGATCATATAGCGCCGATCGTGAGTCTGATCGTAAAGGAAAAGGAGCGCGCGACCCGGCGCGATATTGTCGAGGGTGAATTCATCGTAAGCGTAGGTCCGGATGCGACCGTCTTCCCCGACATACCGGTCGATGTTGGCCTTGATGAAGTCGAGATATTTCGGATCTCCGCTACAAACCCACATCTGATGGAGTGCCTCCAGCATTAATCCCTGCTCGTAGTTCCATTTCTGACTTGGGGAGAGTGAGTCAAAGGTCACTCCGCCGGGATGACGTTTCAGGAATGTTCCCGCCATCCTTGCCGACCACTGACTCACTTCCCCGGGCGCTCCCGCACCGGCGGCCGCGACGAAGAGCGGCAGGAGCAAGAATATGAGGAGAAATCTGTTCTTCAAAGTTGTCAAGCAGATTTATCTGACGAGCAGAAGCTTGATCGTCCGCACCTGGTATCCGGCACGAAGGGCGCAAAGATAAACGCCGCTCGCCCAATGCGAAGCGTCGATGACCACGGAATACTCTCCCGCTTCACGCGTTCCCTCGTCCAGTACCGCGACTCTTCTTCCGGCCATATCGGAAATCGTGAGGATCGCATGGAGCCTCGCAGGGAGTCGGAATCGTATCGTCGTCGAAGGATTGAAAGGATTGGGATAGTTCTGCGAAAGCTCGAGGGAACTCGGAGCCAAAGCCCGGCTTTGGGGGACGGAAGTCGGCGTGCCGGCCAACTCGTTCAGATACTCTTCGAGTTTGGTGTACCCGCTCGCATCGACGACGTTCCGGTCGGACGGGTCGTAAGGATTCAGCCCGTGGGCGATCTCCCACGCATCCGGCATCCCGTCGTGGTCTGAATCCGCCGGAGCCGGCACCGACGCAAGCGCAGGCCATCCTCCGACATCGTTCTGAGAATCGATGATGCCGTGGGGGACCGTCGTATCGAGTCCGTATGTCCTTTCGAAGAGGTCGGTGTGTCCTTTATACGTGGCCGTGCGGTGCGCCACCTCGTAGAGGATGCGGCTATCTACGGTGTCGCGCCTCGGCAGCGTGGCCCCCGCACCGGCGAGCACCTTCGTATACGCATCCTGCGGAGTGTCCGTGGTGACATCCGGGAACGGGAATGGAGTCAACGCAATCGCGCTGCTCATCCTGAACCCTGAATACTCGGGGACAACCCCTTTCCAGTTGTTGTTCGTCACCGACGTATCGCCGTCCATATAATTGCCGGAGATATAGAACGTTCCGGTCGAGTCGCCGGCTCCGTACGGGTTGAAGATCCTGTTCTTCACGCTCGACTTTGTCGCGGGCCCGTACTTGTAGTAGTTGTTGACGATGTTGATCTCGCTCTCTTCTCCGCCGTAGGAGCTGTTGAATCCCCAGTTGTAGATCACGTTGTTCCGGAAGTCGAGGTTCTGCGAGTAGGTCGTCCCGGATCCGGCCGGAGTCGGGCCGGAGAATCGGGGATTTCTGCTCGAGTGGTGCGCGAGAAGGTTATGGTGAAATGTGGAATTGAATCCTCCCCAGATGCCGCCATAGCCATGCGTCCCTTTCGGGTCGTAGCTGTTGTAGAGGCTCTCGCTTACGAGGCACCATTGGATCGTGAGACTGTCATACCCGTAGAATGAGAGCGATTCGTCGAGGCTCCAGCTCGCCGAGCAATGGTCCACGATGATGTTCTTTTTTGCGTGGGGCGTACTGCTGTATCCGTTCATTGCGTCGTCCACCGGCTTGCCGGCTCCCTGGTCGCCAAACCTCGACCGGATGAACCTGATGATGACCTGGTTCGCGCTCACGTTGAAGGTAAAATTCCGGAGACAGATGCCGTCCCCCGGCGCAGTCTGGCCGGCGATGGTAATCGAGTCTTTGGTGATCTTCAGCGGCTGGACGAGATTGATCGTCCCCGAAACCCGGAAGATGACGGTTCTGGCCCCCGTCTGATTGATCGCGTACCGGAGACTTCCTTGCAGACCGTCGTCGTTGAGGTTCGTCACCTCGATCACCTTACCGCCGCGTCCACCCCACGTGTACATCCCCCCTCCTTCGGCTCCCGGAAAAGCAAGCTGCTGACCAGGTACCGAGGCCGGGAGTGCGGCAGAGAGCAAGAACCAGAGTGTCATCGAAATCGATCTTCTACGCATGAAATCCTTCCCTTCAGGGCCGCAGTCGGTCTGCGTCCCCGGCCTGTTCTTCGTGCGGCAAACTACTTGAGGAGCATCATTCGTTTGATATCAACCGAACTGCCGGCCTGAATCCTGTAAAGATAGACGCCCGAGCTGAGCCCGGAGCCGTCGAACGAGAACGAATAGACGCCGGCGCTCTGTTTCTCCGCCACGATCGTCCTCACCTCCTGACCGAGGATGTTGAAGACCTTCACTGAAACATATTCATCCTTCGGAATTCCATAGGAGATCAGCGTCGTCGGGTTGAACGGATTGGGATAGTTCTGCTCGACAAAAAACTTGCGCGGAACACCGGACGATTCTTTCGGGACGAGGGTCACGGGAATCTTGAGCGTCCCTCCACCATTGACAATGGAACCACCGGGCCCCAGCGTGAATGGGATCGTGTTGTCGAACAACCCCGCCGTGAGCGTCAGCACTCCGTTGATCGTTGTCGACTGCGCCAGCGTTACGCCGCTCGCGTTGTTGATGGTGAGGTTGTTCACCGTGCCCGGCATGAGGAAGCCGGTTGTTTGCGCGACTTTTCCGTCGAAACCATAATTGGCGGCGGGACTCAGGAGGATGGTGCCGGTATTGTTGAGGTTCCCTTCGAAGCCGTTCGGATGGCCTGTGAAGAGCGTCGCTCCCGGCTGGAGACTGAACTTGATCGTCGCGGTGGCACCGAGCTCATTGGTGTCAAGATCGAGCGTCGAGCCGCTTTGAACCGCGAAGTAGATGTTCGACATTGAGCCGACCGTTCCCGCCTTCACGAGCGACTGCTTGGTGGTTCCCACAAAGATAAGAGAATCGGGTTTCGTCGAGTCGGAGTGGGTTGTAAAGGTTCCACCCAGCGCCTTGACGTCTCCTCCCACTCGCCAGGTGCACGATGCCCCGCTCCCGTTCGCAAGCTGGAATTTTCCGTACGAGGTGAGGCTCCCCTTGAGGTTGACGGTGATCGTGTCGACACCGCTTGACCCCGTCGCGGTGAAAAAACCCGTCGAGTCATCGATGATGACGTCCCCGTTGATTGAGACCGTCTTTCGCGTCGTCGACACCCCGCTCGCAGTCAATCGGAACGCCTGGAGGTTTGATTGTATCACCCGCACAGTGCCGCCGATCGTGTTGCCATTCATGGCAAGGTTGAGACCGGCGCTTTGACGGGGGCAATTCCACGTAAGGTTGTAGAAGTTTTGGTTCCCGTTCGCCGGTGCATTCCCTACGAGACTGTCGATGAGACATGTCGAGCCGGCATTCCACACCGCTTTCGGCAGCATTCCGCCGTTGATGTCGTGCTCGTAGATTCCTCCGTTCCCGAAGACGATCTTCGTCGAATCATAGACGCCAATCTTTCCGCTGAACGATCGAAGGGTCCCAGTGATCGTGACGGGAACATCGATGTAGACCGAGTCGGCGGCCTGAATGACGATGGTCCCGGACCCGGTCGGCACGTTCCCTCCCTGCCAGGTGGCAGAAGCACTCCACTTCCCACCTCCCGTCCCGTTGCTCGTCTGAGCCTGAACGCCAAGCCATCCCGCGATCAGGATGATCCCGACAAGTATGTACATCCGTCTCATGGTCAATCTCCTTCCGTAGAATTGGATAAAACAATTGGTGTTGATATATTCATCGCGCTCGCAAAGCAGGCGGGCTTACCACGGGATCCGGTACGAAACATCGGCCATAACCGAGTGGCGGATGGCGCCGTTGATACTTACCGCATCGGCCCACGTGTCGCTGTACTTGTAGGAGGAATACTCGTAGGCGACATCCACCGTCATCTCCTCTACGACAAACCCGACTCCGAGCGAATAGACCGTAAATCCAACCGGCGTTCCTTCAAGGGGGTTGTCGACTGGTTCGAATACCTCCGCCTCCTGCCTAGCCCCCGCCCGAAGTGCCAGCCACGGAGCCGGAATGAACTCAGCGCCGATGTGAAACAAATTTGCCGAGAGCCACGGGTAGGAGACGGAGCCGTCGGAAGCGGTAAATTTTGTCGACACGTAGGGGCGCATCTCGTAGGAAAGCCCCAGCCGGAGGTTCGGTCGCAGGGAGAGCGAGAGCCCGACCGTTCCCCGCCATGGAAGCATCGTCTTGTCCTCTCCGCTGACCGAGCTCGTCGAGAAGAGGCCGGTGGTGTCAATCGCGGAGTTCGTAGTGAATTTTCGCGTGATAGTCGTCGGAGGTTTTACCGAGAAGCCGAGCGCAACGTAACGCCCTCTGTATGAGCCGCTGAGGTTCAGCTCTGCTCCGCTGTAATTCGACGTGCCATAGGCCGAGATCCTGTTGTAGACCGAGTCGAGCCTGAAAAAGGAATTATAGAAAAGAAGCTTCCCGCGGTCGATCCGCGATTCAAAGTCGTCGCTTCTCCCGCTCAGGATGAGCGCGCTGACGCCGAGGGCGATGTTGTCCGAAACTCCCGCCGAGAAGGCCGCCCCATATCCGTAGAGCGTCCCGAGCCGTGACTGAGAGGAGAGATACCATTGGACCGGGATCGCGAGCGAATCGGTGTTGTTCGCCGGGATCGTGATCGTCGATTGCTTCACCGAAAGGATCGACGGAGAGAGCACGTTGTTGTTTTCAAAATACCAGTCGAGGTTTGCGTACTCGACCGAACCGATGCCGATCGCACACGCCATGTCGTTCACCCTGAACGGCACGGCAAGATAGCCCTGGACAGGCTTCCCTTTCGTCGAAGAGTGGGTCCAACCCGGCGTGTAATTGTCGTAGGGTCGCTGAACAGTGTCGCCGGCGTTCGTGAGCTTCACGCCGGCAATGTTCGTATCCGGATTGCCGATGTATCCGGTAAGCCCCTCCATGAGGAGGCTGAAATTTGAGTAGTACTTCAGCGGCGCATACTGCTGAGTCTGATTGAACGAGCTTCTCAGCGATTGTCCGTTGAGCGTCACCTCGATCTCTTTGATCGATTGCAGGGATGCCGGATTCTCGAACATGAGACTGGGATCCCCGTCCAGCCCGACAAAAATATTTCCTTCACCCGCCGACCGAACCGACTGAGATGAGGCCTGGTCAATCCCCTGGGTCGTCAACGGTCTGCCAAAGCCCTGCCCCCGCGCTTCGTCCCCGAGCAGCGCCGCGGTCGTGAGAAGAGCAAGAATAGCCGTCAATGGTTTCATTGAATTCTCGCTCCGAGGCTTATTCGCTGAACATTGCCGAGGTAAGGACCGATTGAACCGTAACTGTAGTCAAAAGCAAGGAGCACGGACCCGATCGGTTGCTGAACTCCCGCTCCGAGGGTGAGCCCCTCATAGTCGTAGTTAAACTTGTACCCGACCCGGAGGGCGAGCACCCCCGCGTACTCATACTCAACACCCAGATGTTCCTGTTGTGCGTAGTCGTTCGGCTGGTAGAGATCGAAGGCGATGCCCACGCGGTTCTCGCCGTCCTCGAGAAGGAGAGCATCCTTTCCGATGACATCCGCGGCGATGCCCCATCGGAACAACAACGGCACCGGGCTCGACTGAATTGCGTAGGTCACATTGGGTCCAAAATTCTGCACCGATGCTCCGATCTGGACCGTGTGATAGCCGGTGTTGTAGCGCATCCCGAAATCGAACATCACCCCACTCGCCCATGTCTTCACTTCCTCCGTCGCGATCGGACTCACCTGCGCAAGGACCATCTGACCGTTGTAGAGCGACTCGTGAGCAAACTTCACCGAAAGCCCCGTCGAAAACTTGTCCGTCAGGCTCCGGGCGTAACTGAGTCCGACGAGATAGCTGAATGGATGGAAGGTGTTTCCCGTGAGTCCCTGGTTCTCAATCTGGTCGATATACGGCCGGGTCGCAACAGCTTCCTCAAATTCGCCGTAGTCGACATACTGGATCTGAAGGCCGACGGCGCCGAGTGCCCCGAGCGGTGTGGCGTACGAAAGAGCTCCCTGTCGCGTATCGAAGATCCATTTCACGAAGGTCGAGGAGAGCTCCTGATGCTCTATGACGGCGAGCCCGCTCGGGTTCCAGAAAACGGCGTCCGCACCCGTCGCCCAGACGCTGTAGGCGTCGCCGAGGGCGGTCGCCCGGGCGACCGGCATCACCTCGAGGAATTCCATCGACGTGCTTCCGACCTTCTGCGCATCCGCGCTTACGGAGGCCAGCATCATCGCCGCCAGGAAGACTCCAAATCGCCTCGTCATGTTCATGGAATCGATCTCTCGCTCAATGAATAACGACAAACTTTCCCGTGACCCGTTTTCCGGTCGCGGCATCGTCCACCGTGAAGAAGTAGACCCCGGAGGCCATCAGTTGATTGTTCCGGGAGATCTGGAACCACTCCTGCGAGTAGCCGGAGGTCGGCGGAGTATCGTGATCGATGGTCTGGACGAGCGCACCGCTGTAGGAAAAGATCCGGATCGTGCATTTCTTCGTAAGTCCGAAAAAGCCGATCTTGTCCGTCACGTCCCCGGCCGTCGACGTCGCGTTCCCGCCATACGACACGATGAACGGATTCGGCACTACCCAGACCTTGTTAAGCGTCAGGGAGGCCGGCGCCTGCGTGTTGTGCGCCGTAAGGTTGGTGACGCCACTCCTCATGCCGAGCCCGTCGACCGAGTAGATGATATAGTACGCATCCTCGCCCGCGTTGCTGTCGTGATCGTAGAGGACGTAGGAGGTATCGCGCCAGTACCGGGGGTCTTCCTTCCCGATGCTGTCCATGAGCTTCCATGGTCCGAGCGCGCTCGTCGATCGGTACGCCATGTAGTAGCTGAACGGGGCATGGAGCCTCGGCGTCGAGAACGACTCCACCTGCGAACCCCAGGTAATTTGATTCACCCCCGCGCTTGTGTTCTGGACGGTGAAGACCGGCGCCGGAATAGGGATCGGGATCGTGTTGGCGTAATTTCCGGTCTGGGGGGTGTATCGGGGATCGAATTGCACCGAATCGTGTTTGATGGGAGCCGCCGCACCGGTGTACATCTGGATGGCTCTGTCGGCAACGTCGCGTATCGATACTACGCCGGGCGTCACGTACCACGGAAGCTCGTGGGTCCGGAGATACGAGCTTCCGATTGCGGACGGTGAACCTCCGGCGGTCGAATAGTGGAGTTCGTTGTACCAGCTGTCGACCTGATGAAAGACATTCCCGGTCGTCTCGATTCCGCCACCGAGGTCGTCATAGACCGTGTCGCCTGCGTCGCCGGCGCCGTACCCGACAACTTCAGCGATCGAAAATCGGACATGCTCGTTTGGAGGGAACGTATACGGTCCGAACACGTACCCGTGCACCACCGGCTGCTTCCATCCAAGGTTCGACGTCGGCTTTGCCCTTCCCTTCCAATAGGCCCAGTCTCCCGCGTTTGTTGCAAGGAAACTTGTCGAGTCGGACGACCCGCCGAAAGCCTGGGTCTTTCGTGTCGTGATATCGGTCCAGCTTTGGATTTTCGTGATGTCGACGTTCCTGTTTTCGTACCGGTTCGTGTAGGGCTGTTTGATCCTGTTCGTTTCGTCCCAGACGTAGGCGCTGTCTGAGGCAACAGGGTAATTCGTCTGTCCCTTCACGGCGAGGTGGTCGTGATCATAATAGAGAGGAAGGAAACCCACGGCTTGCGGCGAATCGAGCCCTCCTCTGTCCCCGGGGCCCGACCAATAGTCGAAGTACGTCGCGTCCGGTTTGCCGATGCGCTCCTGGTTGTACGACATCCAGCGCTTGAGGTCAAAACGCGCATACATGTCCTTCGAGCGCATATCGGCGCTCTCGGACCACTCGTTGTACAACCGCTGGTAGCCGAACATCGAGGGACAGAGCCCGTATCCCCATCCGACAAACGCATCGGTAATGGGGGTTGGGTTTGCGTTGACGAAATCGTACTCGTAGATGATGAAGCAATTGTAACCCGGGTAACTCCACGCGCGGCTCGTTCGCGTGACGGTGATGTTGAGCGGCGTGTTCCATGTCGCAACAATCGTCTCCTCGGCTTCGTTGGGATTGTATGACGGGTTGAGATCTCCGTTGCTCAACACGGGGTAGTTCTCGGTCCGGGAGTTTGATATCGGGAAACTGTAGACACCTTCTATGGGAACCGTCTGACCATTTCCCGCCGTCGCGATGGCGCCGCAGGCAACGGTCTGGCGCGTCCCGTTGAGCACCCCCGCAAGGTAGACTCCGCCTCCCATCGAGTTGTGCTGTCCGGGGTAGTCCCTGCCGTCGAGAATGATGTGAGAGTTCGGCGGCCACTCCATCGACGAGTACCCCGCCGTCATCCCGGTCTGCCCGCCGTCGAACGCGCGGCCGAGCTCTCCCGTATTATAGACCGTCTGGTGAAGCATCCCCCTCGTGTGGGTCTGCGGCGCCCGCGTCTGCGCAGTTGAGAAGGCGAAGAGCATGCAGCAGAGGAGCAATTCCGTCGAAGCTCCTCTCACTACGAACCGTGCGATGCGCATGGCAAACCTTCTAGAATTCAACGCTGACTCCGACGTTATACGATCGTGGCTGGTTGTCGTAAATGAGGAACGACTGGTCGACCGGGAACGCAATCGGCCTCGCCGAGTTCGAAGTATTCCAGTAAAGAACTCCACGCTGCGGGTCGTTGAACGCGTAGTTCTCGTACGGCTGGATGTTGGGATTGGCCTGGTTCGCGGTCGTCGCGGCAAACAGGTACGTATAGTTCAAAATCTTGTTGTTGAAGAGGTTGAACACCTCGGCGTAGACTGACGTCTTAACCCCTGCAAGGTCGTCGAATGTTCTCGTCAGACGGATATTCGTGTTGTATTCCGCGGGAGTGCGGGCAGCATTGATGTTCGTCGGATCTTTCGAGGAAGTGTAGGGACGCCCGCTTCTCGCAAACGCGTTCACCGAGAAGGTGAAGTTCTCCAGCGGATACGCCTCGGCAATCATCGGACCGAATTCCTTCGGGGTGGAATAGGCAAGCGTGATGACGAGGTTGTGCGTCCGGTCGAAGTCAAGGAGAATATCCCTGTTCGGCACGCCTCCGAGATCCGTCGTCACCGTCCCCGTCGAATCCCGCCTGAAGAGCGGCGGCGCTTCGGAAACGGTCGCACTCTTCCCCGTCGCCACGCTGTACTGGTAGCTGATCGAGGCCGCGATCTCTCCGCTCCGTTTGGCAAGGGTCGCTCTGAAACCCCGGATGTCGGCGTAGTCTCTGTTGTAGTAGGTGTTGTAGGTCACTGCACTGACGACATCGGTGAAGGTCGCCTGTTCGATAAGGTTCTTCACATCCTTGTAGTATCCGCTGATGTCAAGCGTCATCCCCTCTCCGAGTCCCTGCATGATCCCCACGTCGTAGCTGTTCGTCGTCTCCGGCTCGAGGCGCGGGTTGCCGAGCGTCACCGGTTCGTTGTACTGGGGCTGAACGCTCGTCGTCACGATGTACTGGAACGACGGCCGCTGCATGTACGCGCCGTAGTTGAGATGGAAGACCGTGTTCACGGAAACCGGGAAGGAAATTCCCGCCCTCGGCTGTAACCGGCCGATGAGCGGAGTCCGCGCGTATTCGGCCGACGCGATGCTCCGAACGACTTTTCCCGAGTCGTTGATGACCGCGAACGGGTCGAAGGTGTTGACGTAATAGTCCTTGTTGGAATTCCACAGGTCGAGCCGAAGTCCGACGTTCGCGATCATCCCTTCGAATTCCATTTTGTCCTGAAGGTAGAATCCCGCCTCGATCGGCTTTGCGGTGTAGTCGCGGGTCTGGACCGTGCCGCTTGTGCTCAGCTCATCGTCCGACTCGATCTGATAACCGTTGACCTGGACGCCGCCGTTGATGAGATGGGATTTGGTCACCTGGCTCGTCATCGACGCCTCGAACGAAACGGTGAGAGTCTTCTCGAGCCTGAAATCGTCGTTGCCGGCCAGGTAGGTGAAGAGATCGGGACCGGTGACCGGCGCGGTAAGAACGGTGTTGGTGTTTTCGGGCTTGATGATGAGCGAATCGGGGAGAGCGCTCGGCCACGGAGAGGAGCCGAGGTTCAGCTTTGTCGACAGGGCGTTGAGCTTCACCTCGTAGAAGGTGCTCGCGCTGAGAGCTTTGGAAAACCTCGCGCCGAACTCCGCGTTGATGGTGTTCTGATACTCGATGTCCAGGTTTCTGTCCCAGAGCCATTTGTAGAATCCGAGGCCGTCGGAGCTCGGAAAGACGTTGGAGAAGCTCTGTGAATATCCGCCGCTGACGAGGAGCGTCGCCCCCTTCCCGAAGTCGGTCGCGACATTCGCCATGAGCTGGCGGTCGACGTCAGGATCCTGCGTCGGAAACTCCGGGTTGACGACGTTCGACCGCAATGCGACGAACATCCTCATCATATCGTTGATCGGTCCCCCCGTTCCCCCTTCGACGGCATAGTCGATGCTCTTGCCGTAGCTCAGGTCGAGATCCCTCTTCGTCTGCATCCTCCACAAGGTGTAGGCGACCTGTTGGATCACTGCGGTGTCGCCCCCGTACCTGTTGGAGAGGCCCGAACCCATGCTTGAATAGAGGGGCTGATTGCTCGTTTCGGCATCTCCCGTGAGCCAGAAATTTATGTTCAGGAGCTTCGCCAGGTACGGATTCGCGGTCGGATCGTAGACACTCGGTCCAAAGGTCTTTCTCCCGGGCAGCCGGAGGCGTGCATCGAAGCTCGTGTTCCATTTATCCGACTTCCCCTCCTTCATGGTGATGTTAACAACACCAGACTGGGCGTTCCCGTATTGCGCTCCAAACCCGCTCGTTGACACCTCGACTTCCTCGACGGCGCTGAGGATCGGAACGAAAGCGCTCGTCGCGTCGAGGGGATTCACGATCCCCATCCCCTGGAGCGTATAGAGCTCCTCCCCCGTCCGACCGCCGCGGAAGTGACCGTCGGTGACGTCGGCCGCAAGAGAGATGACATCGGTGACATCCCGCATCCCCGCGACCATCTTCACGTCGTCCGATCTGACAATTTCGCTCGTCGAGGTTTTCTCCGGCTGAACATCGGGCCTTTTCGCCACGACCTCCACCTCCCCCTGCACAAGGGTTGTCGACGTCAGGACGAAGTTCGCCGTCGTCGTCCTTCCTGAATTGACGATCACCTCTTCGAGCATCACCTTCTGGTAGCCGATCATCGATGCTTCAAGGTTGTACTCGCCGGGGAGGACGTTGAGAATGAAGAACGAGCCGTCGATGTCGGTCGTCGCTCCAAGCCTTGTTCCGAGGATGACGACGTTGCATCCGACAAGCGGTTCCTTGGTGTCCCTGTCGACGATCGTCCCGGAGACCTTCCCCATGGTCTGACCAACCAGAGGCCCGGCATTCACGAAAAACAGAATGACCGCAACTAAGATCAGAATCGCGCGAAGCGTCTCCCCTTCGTATGCCCTCACATCGACCACAGTTGCCGATGCGCCCTGGCGTCGAAAGTCATTCTTCCGGTCTGTCGGGCGTGAGCTCATTCGATTTTCACGGCATCATGAGAAGCGTCGGGGCCATAGTGCACAGCGATATTCCTTCCCGTTCCCCCGGCTGGAGAGATCGTCACCGCTCCCGTCTTTGGACCCTCGGCAAGCACAATTGATTCGTGACCTTCCGGAATGACGATCCGGGTGACGGTCACTTTTACGCAATCGACAAAAGAAAGAAGCGGACCCGACTGAGGGTGAACGGACAGATCTCTGAACGTGATGTTGTCCGCGTCGCTGCAGACAACTCCTTCTGCCGAACCGATCGTTATGGAATCGAAGGTGATGTGTGAAACCGGCATCTCAGGAATCCCGGTAATCTGTATCGCGCTCCTTTTTCCCCAGCCGCACGATATCTTCGCGAAGTGAAGGTCGCTGATCGTCGGCGTTGTCGGCGTTACCTTCTCGGCAGGAAGGCGATTGCCGGTATAGAGCATGTTGATGTGGATGACTTCCTGGGTGATCGTATCGGCTGTAAGGTTTCGAAACCACATATGTTCGATCGCTCCGCCACGGCCACGAGCCGTCTTTATCCGCACGATCCTCTCGGTGCCGTGGAAGGTACAATCTGTTGCATAGACATTACGGATTCCCCCGGACGTTTCGCTCCCGACGACAATCCCTCCATGACCGGCAAGCCCGACGCAATGACGGATGACGACATTCGCAGTCGGTGCATGAACCCGCAGCCCGTCCGCGTCCCTCCCCGACTTGATGGCGATGCAATCGTCGCCGGTGTCAAACGTGCACTCTTCGATGAGAACATTTGTCGAGGAGGAGGGATCGATGCCGTCTCCGTTCGGCGTATGGCCGTACGAGCCCTCTGTCCTGACGGTGACTCCCCGGATGATGACCTTGTCGCAGTACGTGGGTGTGATCGTCCAGAAGGCGCCATAGAGAAAGGTCACCCCTTCGACAAGAACATTGGTGCAATTCATCGGCTGGAAGAATGCCGGCCGAAGGACGCGGCCATTGCTTCCGTCGAAGACCCGCTCGGTCACGGGGACACCCTTCGCTCCCATCGCCTCAAGCTCTTCCTCGCACGACCTCTTCGACGTTTTCCATTCCCACCATGGCTTTCCCTGGCCGTTGAGCGTTCCCTCGCCCGTGATGGCGATGTTCGAGCAATGATCGGCGTAGATGAAAGAGGAGTACTTGTAGCATTCGATATCTTCATGCCTGGCAAAAACGACCGGGAGGTAATCGGCAGGATCCTGGCTGAAAAGGAGAACGGACCCTTTTTCAAGGACCAGATCGATGTTGCTCTTCAGGCGGATTGCTCCTGTGAGCCATTCTCCCGGAGGAACGACGACGCATCCGCCACCCGCAAAGGCGGCGGTATCGATCGTGCGTTGGATGGCGGCGGTGTTCTTGATTCCGGGGCGAGCGACTGCGCCAAAGTCAGTGATCAAAAATCGTTTTTCGGGAAAGGAGGGTTTGATAAACTGAGCCAACGGGAAGGGAGCATCGATCGGAAGGATCTGCGGGGAAATTCCCGGGGAGTTCGCTCCTCCACCCTGCGAGAAAGCAGGACTGGAGCATAGAACGACGCCAAGGAGGAGGGATAGGATCCTTCTCATGAGGCCGGAAATCAACATGAATGGCGACTCAGAGGTTGTAGCAAAGTTCATCTATAGAATGCAATTCTATTTTGAACCTCCCGAGGAGTGCCGGAAGCCGGAGCGGAGGCGACGATTTTGAACTGGTCAGGATGTGAGAGAACCCATCCGGGTCCGAAGTTAAAGGGTATAGCGAGTGAGCAACTGCGATGTGAAGGAAAAAACCTGGCGTTTCTGAGAGATTTGGGGGATAAATAGACGATCAATGAGAATTCTGGGCGTCCTGAACTTTATCGTTTACTTTACCGATAACTTTCAGGGAAAGGATACAAAAGTTTTCATTTGATGTCAAGTCCTTTTTTAGAATTTGATCCTTTTTTCCTTTCCACGTCTCCATCATGATCGGCTGCGGGCACTCTTTTCTGGTGTAACTTTTCCCTCTTTCACGGATATTATCCTCATGGAGAATAGGTCGACCGATTTTAAAGAACTCTTCGAAAAGTATTCAGCGGATGTCTACAGGTTTTCGTTCTGGCTCTGCGGGGATAGTTCCCTCGCCAAGGACATCGCATCGGAGACCTTTGTGCGGGCATGGACTTCGGAGGCGCCGATCAGGTTTGAGACGGTCAAGGCATACCTCCTCGCGATCGCGAGGAATCTCTATCTCCATGAAATACGGCGAGCCCGCAAGAAAGGAACCCTCGACGTTGAGGCTCCCGATCCTTCGCCTCTCCCCGACGCCCTCGCTGGAGAACGGATAGAACTCGACGCCACCGTCAAGGCACTTGGCAAGCTCCCGGAACTCGATCGGAGCATCCTTCTCATGAAAGCCGAGGAGGGACTCTCATACGCCGAGATCTCTCAGGCGACAGGGTTGGGCGTTCCCGCCATCAAAGTGAAGATCTTTCGGGCAAGACAGAGGCTCAGCGCCCTTACAGGAATCCACAAAGGAGCTACACCATGAAGATCACATCCGACGTCATCAACGATCTCCTCCCACTCTATTCTTCGGGGGAGTGCAGTAGCGACACTAAGGCGCTCGTGGAGGAGTACCTCACGGCCAATCCGGGGGTAAGCCTTCCTTCACCGGCCGACAAGCGACTCATAAATGCTACATTGCCTGGCCGCATGGAAGCCGGAGATGAACTGCGCGTCCTCCTCGCCACGCGCCGCCGTCTGAGGGTTCGCTCCTCCGTCATGGCTCTGGCGATCTTCTTCACGGTCGCCCCATTCTCCTTCGCGTACGTCCACGGACAATTCTACTCGCTCATTTCCGAGTCCCCCACTGCTGCGGCAGTCTACGGAGCGATCGGTCTTCTCTTCTGGGGAATCTATTTCGGCATCAAGCGGAGGGCGGGAAACATCTAGGGGGCGGCTCTCATCACTCACGACCCTGCGTTTTCAAAGCAGCGCGTCGATCTTCACCATCCGTCAAACCTCATTCTTCAGAAAGGAGACTTTCATGAAATATCTCCGTCGTATCCTTCTGCTTTTTCCGATCATAACCCTCTCGCTCAGCGCCGGTTCACCCACAACTCTGAACCTCGGCTGGATCTCCCCGAAGCCCGAGGTGTTGACGTATCGATCCCACGGTGATCATGGAGAGGGCCTTTATCAGGTGTGTCTCTTCCGGAGCGACTCTCTTCTCGAACTCTCCATCTCCATCATTTCGCCCGGATTCTCCAAGATCGTGGCAACGTCGATGAAAGACGACCTCTCTCCGGTCTTCTCACGCGCAACGATCGTCGTGAACGATCAGGTTGCGATGGCGACCTCGTGCGAGTACGGCAGGAACAGCGCGACGATCAGCACCCGGATGTTCCCATACAATCGAACCCTTGCGAACACCCTCAACTCTCCTGACCCCCTTTGGGACTATGCCGAATCTCCCCTCCTCGTCCGGGCTATTCCTCTTGACTCCGGAAGCATCGCAACATTTCCAACAATCAGTCCGCGGACGAACACCCTCGCCTCCATGACGCTCAGCGTCATCGGGGATGGGGCGATCGGGACGGTGCAGTGCGTCCGGGTGGAGGTCGTCGACTTTGAAGGAAAGTCAATCTACTGGATGGAAAAGGGAGATCGCCGCAGAGTCATGAGAATAGAACAGCCGGAGACGCATACCGTGAGCGAATTGATTCAATGAGGAGTAAGTTGGAATGAGCTGAGGATCGAAGACAGATCGGCCCGACGGAAAGGGAGAGGCTTCCTATTCCGTCGGGCCGGGCACCTACTCTTACTTCAATAGAATCATCTTCTTCGTGTCGACAAAGTTTCCGGCGACCAGGGTGTAATAATAGATCCCCGAGCTAAGGTCCGATCCGTCGATCTCTACATGATAGAGGCCGGGCGGACGTGAACCCTCGTCGTACACCCTCACCTTCCTGCCGAGAATGTCATACAGAACCAGACGCACCGGCGAAGCCTTCGGAAGAGCATATTCGACCGTCGTGCCAGGATTGAATGGATTCGGAAAATTCTGAGAGAGAGAGTAGGCGGTGGGAATGCCCGTCTCTGCCTGGGGGACGCCCGAAGTGAGACCGTCGGTCGCAATCGTAATATCATCCAGATAGACTCCGTCCGCCTGGGCTGAGCCGTCGCTGTGCATTCTGAAACGGACATGGATCGCCTGGGACCCGGGTCCGACGAATCCATTCAGTCTCACGAATTGCGCAACCGGGGTTCCGGCCGGGTCCAGTCCGGTCATTGCGGCAACCGCCCCCCACGAGGATCCGTCTTTCGAGGCCTCGATGTAAAGCGTGTCGGAGGGATCGATGAGTTTCTTCAGGGTGAACTGAAGCTCGGCCTTTGAGTTCGTCGAGAGATCGTACGTCGTCAGACGCTCGAGGATGTTGTCGGTGTTCGGCGAATAGAGCCCCGAAGGGCTGTCCGTAATCGAGTGCCGCTCCCCCGTCGCGTGGTAGAAACTGCTTAATCCCCACGAACCGTACGACCAATTGGAATTCAACCCGTGCTCAAAATCGTCCAGCAGTTCCTTCCCCACCTGGAAACTCAGCGCCCCCGAGGCGGGATACCGTCCCTGATTTTTTGCCGCCGAAATGTCGGCCGCAGTGATGAAATAGGTGACGACATCTCCGCTCAAGAGAGGCTTCGCGAAGGTCAGCGACCCCGAAAAGGCCGACGTCGCAGATACCCGGTTCAGCTTCATCGTGGAAGCCGTTCCGCCGTTGACGGCGTAGTTGAGTAATACGGTGTTGGTGTCGACCCCGATATTATCAACCACCGTCGCTGAAATGGGGAACGGTCCCGTGGCATTGAGGGAATTAGGGATTGAATCCAGTAGAGTGATGACCGGCGGGATAAGGTCCGGGCCAACGTGGAATGAATAGTTAAGATGAGGCAGGAACCCTCCCACGGTCTTAACAAGGACGAAATAGGAGAGGTTCGTATTCGCCACCTGTGCAGGAATCGACGCAGTGTATTTCCCTCCTCCCTGCGCGCTCATCGGGACCTTCTTGTACGGCGTTACCCCATTGGCATACCAGTAGAGGTCGACCGACTGGATCGTTTGTGTGGAGGATGCCGTCGCCGTCACGGTGTAAGGGAGGGTCGTGTTTTCTGTGTCCCCGAGTTTGTCCACGACAAGAGAGTATGGGGTGAGAAATCTCACCACGCGATCCATCACTGTCACCCGCGAAAGAGAATCGGTGATCGACTCGAATCCGCCGAACGAAAGGCTCACCAGGCGGTACGATCCGGCATATCGAATACCGGCCGCATGCCCGGCGTATGGTCCGTCAGGATAGAGAAAGATGGCTTTCGATCCACCGAGTGTGTCGATAACGTCCGGATTCTGACCGTCGCCTCTCCCCGGCTGATTCCTTGTGAAGGCGAGGCCGCCGCCGATCGAGTCGTTCACCACTCCGGCGATGTTCGCGGTCTGCGCGTCATCCGCGACAAACTTCGACCTGAGATAAGTTTCATAGAAGACTTTCGACGCACCTCCCGATGAGACATACTCGGGACCGTCGGGAGCGTTGAGGTCCCAGCCATTTTCCTCTCCGGAGAGGAACAGCTTTCCCCCAGAATTGAGATACTGCGTCACGGCGGCCCGGTCGGTCGAGTCAAGCGTCGGAACGGTCCACTCGGTCGACCAGGTGACGAGGTTGTAGCTGCTCATGAGCGCCGCGCTCGGTGACCCGTACTTTGAGTGATCCCACACGTCACAAGAAAGGCCGATGGCATCAAGAGCGCTCGTCGTATATCCCTCGACATTGTTGATGCCGTCATCATCGTCGACCACAAGGACGGTTCCGCTGATCGCCAGGTTGAAGGAGAATGTCTTCGTATATCCTCCTGACGCGGTGACGGTGAGGGAGAATGGAACGATCGCGGGAACAGCGTCGGCCGAGACCGATATCTGAAATGGGGCGGATTGATTCGTCACTACCGATCCGTCGACGTTCGAGAGACCCGGTATCGTGCCGAAACTCGCCGAGGACTGGGTGACGCTGGTAGTCCAGTGGGAGGTCGACAGTGTCGCGCTGACATTGGCGGCATCCCCCCACGTATTCGCGATTCCGACGACGATCTTTACCGTCTCTCCCGGATCGAGTTTCTTGTTGCCGTTCCCGCCGGATGCATCGTCGACCGCCACCGAGGCAAGGGTGAGTCTCGGCGAAAGCGCTCCGGGCGTCTCGGTCAGCGCCCGGTAGGCGTTGATCCGTCCATACCCGAGTTTCCCGGAGAGGCTGGGATTCAGGGCATCGATCGGATCGGCGGTGCCGCAGAGTTGCGTGATGATCTGCCAGGGAGTCGATGCAGGATTCTTTGCCTTCACGAGTGCCGCGAGTCCAGCAACCATTGGCGTCGACATCGAGGTTCCGGAAAAATAGCCGTATGTGGAATTCGGAAGGGTACTGAGAATGTCGTTCCCCGGGGCAAAGACCCCCACCGTGGGGGGGGCGGCATAGTTCGAGTAGGTCGTGATCTTGTCCTGGTTCGTCGTTGCGCCCACCGCAAGAACACCTGGATAGTTCGACGGAAAGTTGGCCACGACGTCGTTGTTGAGTCCGAGCTCGTTCGAATCTCCGTTCCCCGCCGCCGCAATGACGAGCACGTTTTTCTCGAGGGCGTATTTGATGACATCCTGATCGAAGTTTGACCAGCCGGAACCCCCGAAACTGCAGCTCACGATGTTCGCCCCGTTGTTGACGCAGTAGAGAATCCCGAGCGAGGCGGAATAGACGTTGTCGTCCCCGGGTGTATCGACCCCATGCTTCGTGATCATGATCTTCGTCTTGAATCCGATGCTTGCGATCCCTTTCCCGTTATTCGTCGCCGCCGATGCGATCCCGGCGGTATGTGTCCCGTGAGGATTACCATCCTTGGGAGCCGGATCATTGTCGGGGGTGCCGGTTGTCGACGCACCCACAAAATCCCATCCGTGCCAATCGTCGACAAAACCGTTGCCATCATCATCGATACCGTTGAACCGTTTGTCGTGCCCCTGGGCGTCAAGGCCGGTCTCCCCCGGGTTCGTCCAGATGTTTGCGGCAAGATCCTCGTGATTGTAGTCGGTCCCCGTGTCGACGATTCCGATGACGACGGTCGTGTCCCCTTTGCTGATATCCCAGGCCTTCTGCGCCTGAATGGTCGACAAATACCCCTGATTTGAGTATTGGGGGTCGTTCGGAGTGAAGTCTGTGACGTGACGGATGTAGTCGGGCTCCGCATATTCAATGGAGGGATCACTCCTCAGCTCACGCAGCGCCGTTTCAATGTTGTAGTATGGGGGAATGGTCAGCTGGAAGATCCGTGCAAACTCCTCGGGGACGCCGGCCGGATTTCCCTTGAGAAAAGGCTGTTCCGTTTTTTGAACCGAATATCTCTGCATGATGCGGGCAAAGGCGCTGGTCGACTGAATCGATGACGCCCCGGAAGAGATCACCGTCGGTTTGAACTTTACGAAGAGGATACCCGGCCTATATCTCGGGAGAAAGTTCGTACCGTGGGTCCGGGCCGCCGAACTGGAGATCGACGGCAGCACAATGAGCAACAGGATGAGCAGACCCATCGGGCCGCGGTGTGAGGTGCGTGTCATAGTCGTCCGGAGATGTGAGGGTGGCAATACTTATCTGTCGGAATAATATAGTGGTCAGGTGCACACGATGCAACGCCTACCGATTGCACCGGGAGCGCAAACGTCGCCGAGGGAGCCTCTGCCCGTACGAATTGGCGATTCAGCCAGACTATCATTGCTTTCGGGAACTCCATGTTCCGGCGCCGGCAACCGACTGATATGTGCCGGAACCCGCATCCGCTGTCAGCGCACCGCTCACCGTCCCGACGGTGAAAAGAGGCGTCGTCACTCGCCCGACAAGAGTCCCCGAGGGTGAAATGGTCCCTACGACCTGCCCGATCGGGATATGGAGAAGTGTGATGCTCCCCTCCAGTTTTCCCTCTCCGGAGATTTGAAGTGTGATCGGGTTTGAAAAGAGTTTGTCGTACTTCCCAAACGATACGTGAATGCTCATCCTCCCCTCCGGCGAGATCTCCATCGACCCGCTTCCCGATAATGCACCGGCGAACGCGAAACTCCAGTTCCCTTCGTACTCTGTCCAAGGGGAACGGTCCTGTGTTCGTACGGATCCTGGAATGACCTCGAAGGAGCAAACCGTGAGAAATACCACAATCAAAAGAGGTCGTCTTTGCATGCTTGTCATTCGAAAGGTATGAATCCCCCTTCTCGAATCAAAGACCAATCCTCGGCGACTTTCCGCTTCGAACTCCGGTCAGGCGAGAAAGTGCAACTCCCTCAGGTCTGCAATCTTGCCATCTGGTAGAATGGACCTGCTCCTCTTCTCAATTCCAGTAACGAGATGGCAGGAAATCTCGGTAAATTGGCCACTTATGAGGCACAATTATTGCAACAAAGTCATCACCCAAAGCACTCCTATTGGCCGGCCTCAGGTTGCGGACGGTTCCTGACGGGACGACTCTGGGGGGATTTGGCCGCCTCCAAAGCGATCGGTAACGGAGGCTATTTTTTTGCCCTTCCAGGACTTGGCAGACCGGCTAAGTTTGTTTCATCGCACTGCCGATATACGTATTGGAGAATCCTTTCAAGCGGAGTTCCGGCGAGTGTCCCGGGAATCATCTGCGCCATGCGCGTCGGATGATCTCCTGCAATTGACCGGCAAGGGCGGCCTTAGACGGGCGATTGATCAGCGAAAAACCAAACCAGGAGCAACGGCGTGACCAACGATTCCCATGAATTGCGCATCTCGGTCGAGTCATTGAGGGAGAGGATTACCTCCCGGCTCATCCCGCTCTTTCTCACCCTCCTCCTCATCAACCTGATCTTCTCGCTAGCAAGGATTCCGAGCATGGGGTTCCAGCCCATGATGGTGGTACATATATTTCTCTTCGGGGCCGCGCTCGTCCTTCAGCTCAACAAGGGGAGAATTGGCCCCGGACCGTCAGCGCTTCTCATGGTCGGCGGCCTCGCACTTTTGTTTATCGCAGGGGTCACGACGCTTGGGCTCCTCTCCGCGAGCCTCATCCTCGCCCCAATGATACCTCTCTATCTGATGATCCTGGGGAGACGGAAAGCATCATACGTGGCACTGGGAGGGCTGGTGGTCTATCTTTCCCTTGTGGGATTCTTATCATGCAAGGGTATTCTCAGCCCCGCCGTCGATCCGGTCTCGTACATCCGATCGCCCATCGCGTGGATTCTGGTCGTAGTCGTCGTCGGAGGAGTTTCCACGGCATATGTCACATCGTTTAGACTCCTCCCCACCGCCTTGTACGGCAGCGAAGAACGTTTTCGGCTCGCCTTTGAGAATGCCAACATCGGCATGTCCATCACCAGCCTCGACGGTCATTTGATCAAAGTCAATCGCGCATTGGCAGAGATGCTGGGATATACCCGGGGGGAGCTCGAGGGGGTCACGTTGTTCGACATCACTCATAGCGACGACAGAGAGCTCAGCAGCGACTCGATCTTCAGACAGCAGGGGTTCGGCTCCGACAAGATCACCCTCGAAAAGAGGTATGTCAGCAAAACGGGGGAGGTCGTATGGGCCGAAGTCTCCAGCTCGCTCATCCGAGGCGAGGACAATCTTCCGCTCTATTTTATCACACACGTCCGCAATGTCACCGAAACCAAACGCGGACACGAGGCGCTGAGAAAGAGCGAGGCGAAATTCAGGACTATTTTCGAAAACGTCCACGATGTCTACTTCGAAACTGCCCTCGATGGAACGATTCTTGAAATGAGCCCCTCGGTCGAGTCTCTCTCGAGGGGGAAATACTCGCGGCAATCTGTTCTCGGACGGTCGATCACCGGCTTCTACTCAGATCCTTCCCATCGGGCGCTTCTTCTGGACACGCTGCGCCGCTCCGGCAGTGTCTCGGACTACGATCTCGTACTGAAGAACAGTGACGGAGGGGAGATCGAATGCGCGATATCCGCCAGGCTCCAGCACGACGATGAACGCGACATCGACATCGTCTGCGGGACGATCCGCGACATCACGGAACGGCGAAAGACGGAGGAACTCCTCCGACGCAGCGAATCGCGGTTCCGCACTCTTATCGAGCATGCGCCCATCGCGATCATCGTCTCGCGGGCGGAGGTCGGAATGTTCGCCAATAAGAAGTTCGCCGAGATGCTCAAGCTCCGGAGTCCCGAGGAGGCAGTGGGGCGATCGATCTACGATTACTTCGCCGAAAGCTCCCGTGAGGATCGCGCGAAGAGAACGGAACGCAGGTCGCTCGGCCTCACCGTAGAACCTCAGTACGAGATGAGAGGGGTTCGCGCCGACGGGACCGAATTCCCCGCCCACGTCGCGGTCGCGACCGTCGAACTGGAGGATGGACCTGCGATCGTCGGCTTCATCACGGACATCACCGAACGGAAGAAGGCCGAAGAGGCGTTGAAGGAACAGGAGGCCAAGCTCCGCGCAGTCCTCGAAAACAGTCACGATGCAATCGGCGTGCATGTCGATGGCAAGTGGGAGATGTGTAATCCCGCGGCGGTTCGGCTTTTTGGTGTCCAATCCACGTCGGACCTCATCGGCTCCCCGATCGCGAACGTCATCGCTCCCGCTGATCGCGCGCGAATTCGAGAGTATGTCAACCGGCGTCTCGGGCATATGGAATCACCCGATCACTACATTGCCCGGGGATTGCGCGCAGACGGCTCCGAGTTTGATATGGACGTGAGGCTAACGAGTTTCGAGATGGGCGGAAAGTTCCACTATCTTGTCATCCTCCGGGATATTACCGAGCAATGGCGGGCGGAAAATGCCCTGCGGGAGAGCGAAGAGCGGTATCAACGGATCACCGAAGCCATCACCGACTACATCTACACTGTTCGGGTCGAAAACGGACGCGCGGTCCAAACGATCCATGGCCCCGGTTGTTTTGCCATCACCGGATACAATCCTGAGGAATTTGCGAGCGATGCATTTCTATGGTTTACGATGGTCCTTCCGGAAGACAGAGGCGCCGTCGAGGAACAGGCGCGAGAGATCCTGGCCGCCAAGAACCCGCCTCCCCTCGAGCACCGGATCAGGCACAGGAACGGCGCCGTGAAATGGGTGCGGAATACTTTCGTTCTTCATCGCAATGCCCACGATGTCATTACGGCGTATGACGGACTTATCCAGGACATTACCGAGAGAAAGCGGGCCGAGGAAGCCCTCCACGAGAGCGAAAGCAAATACCGGCAGCTTGTCGAGGGATTCCCCGAGGCAATCGCTATCTACGTCGAGGGAAAGATCGTCTTCGCCAACAGCGCGTGTCTGGAGTTAATGCGTGGAACGAGCGCCGATCAATTGATCGGGAAATCTGTCATCGAATTCGTGCATCCTGATTATCGCCAGCTGGTAACAGGACGCATGAAAGACATTTCCGGGACGGGCGCTACCCTTCCGATGCTGGAGGAGAAATTTGTGCGCCTCGACGGATCCGTGGTCGACGTGGAGGTAACAGCGCAGCGTGTAACCTTCGGCAGAGATCCGGGCGTTCAACTTGTCGTCCGCGATATTACAGAGAAGAAGGCCGCGCAGGCTGCGCTCAAGGAGACCGAGCTTCGCTACAGCGCCGCTGTCGAACAGAGCAACGAAGGGATCGGCATCGCCGATCTTGAAGGCCGGTACATCATGGTGAATCCCGCCTTGTGCCGTATGACGGGTTACTCAAAGGAAGAGCTCCTTACCATGCGGCTCACCGATCTCCTCCCCCCACGCGTGACACCGGACCTTTTTCGGCGAGTGGCAGTTGCCGAGGGACCCGCGTATCGCGAACAAACCCTGGTGCGGAAAAACGGCAGTACATTCATTGCCCTCGTGACCGGCTCCTCGCTTGAAATCGGGGGACAACGGTATGTTCAGGGGATGGTCCAGGATATCACCGAGCACAAGAAGGCCGAAGAAGCCCTCCGGCAAAGCGAAGAGCAATTCCATCACATGTTTGAGATGCATGATGCGGTCATGCTCCTCATCGATCCGGTCACCGGACGGATCAGGGACGCCAACAAAGCCGCGGAGAAGTTCTATGGCTACACTCAGGAAGCGCTCCGCACGATGGCGATTCATGCCCTCAATGCCGGCAACACCGACGAAGTCGATCGCGAGCGGGCCCGCGCCGTCACGGGAGAACAAGCGTACTTCCTCTTCACCCACCGGCTCGCGAACGGAGAGTTGCGGAGGGTGGAAGTCCATTCATCTCCCATCACCGTCGAAGGATCGAAAGCCCTCTTTTCAATTATCCACGACATCACCGAGCGCAGTCGCGCGGAGGAGGAGCTGAGAAAACTCTCCCTTGCCGTCGAGCAGAGCCCCGCATCGATTGTCATCACCGACACCAAAGGCTCTATCGAGTATGTCAACCCCAAGTTCATGCGCGTCAGCGGTTACTCCTTCGAGGAGGCCAGGGGGAAGAACCCGAACATCGTAAAGTCGGGTGAAACCACGCAGGAAGAGTACCGGAAGCTCTGGGAAACGATCACGGCGGGACGTCACTGGCAGGGAGAATTCCATAACAAAAGAAAGAACGGCGAGCTTTACTGGGAAAGCGCGTCAATCTTCCCGGTCCAGAACTTGAACGGAGTCGTAACGAATTTTGTGGCCGTGAAAGAGGACATCACTGAACGGAAGAGATCGGAAGAAGCGCTGCGGCACGCTCAGAAGCTCGAGAGTATCGGAACACTCGCGGGAGGCATTGCCCACGATTTCAACAACCTCCTCAACGTCATCATGGGCCAGTCTTCCCTCGCTCTCGCGAAGCTGCCGAAGGAAAGCATCGCCGGGAACAGCATCACGAAAGCCCTCAAAGCCGCCGAGCGGGCGACGGATCTCACGCGCCAGCTTCTTGCCTACTCCGGCAAAGGCAAGTTCGTGTCGGAGGACTTCGATCTCAACCGGCTTGTCGAGGAGAACACCCAGTTTCTCGGTCTCTCGGTTCCAAAAACGACGGAGATGAAGTATGATTTGACATCCTGCCCCCTCATCGTCCACGGAGACATCGGGCAGATTCAACAGGTCATCATGAACCTCATCATCAACGCCGGGGAGGCGATTGACGCGGCTCCCGGCACCGTCACTGTCCGCACCGGAAAGGTTGCAATCGCCGAAGGCGACGCCGAATTCTGGCGCTACACCAACAGCCCCCTCCCACCCGGAGAGTATGCCTCCCTGCAGGTTGAGGATACAGGGCACGGGATGAGACCCGAAATCCTTGCGCGGATCTTCGACCCGTTCTTTACGACAAAATTCACCGGACGCGGGCTTGGGCTCGCCGCGGTACTCGGCATCACGCGGGGACATCATGGAGGGATACGAATCGACAGCACAAAAGAGCGGGGAACAAAATTCGAAATTGTGCTCCCCCTTGTCAAGACCGGATCCGCCTCACCGTCAAGGGTCCAGCCGGCCTCGCTGGAGGTCGACGGCTCGGGAAGGACAATCCTGGTGATCGATGATGAAGCGGCGGTCCTCGAGCTGCTGACGGATGTTCTGACGGAGGCCAGGTTCACGGTTCTCGGCGCCCTGAATCCTGTTGAAGGAATAGAGCTCTTCAGGAAGCAACACGCGTCGGTGTCGATGATCGTCCTCGATTACTCGATGCCCGGTATGGACGGGAAAGCGGCGTTTGAGGCCTTGAAAAAGATTGACAGAAGAGCGAAAGTGCTCCTCTCTTCGGGATACACGGAGGAGGAGATGAAATCCGCGTTCGGAGTATCCCACCCGGATGGTTTCATCAAAAAACCGTACAAACCGTCCGACCTTCTCGAACAGATCGGCGGCATTCTCCGCGGCGGTAACTCCCCGGCCTGAATCGATCCGCGGTCTAGCGGGAAGTTGAGCCGATCTTGAGCTGGGAGCGGACCATGCGAATGACGCGATCGCTCACCCGCAATGTGTCGAGCGCCTTGTCGAGCGCGTGAAAATCGTTCCCAAGGCCGATGAGCTCGCCCTGCATCGTTGAAGGATTATGGCTGATCCTGTTGCCGGTCTGCCCGGCATGGATGAGAGGGTCCGGGGCCCAGTCTGCGGGCCAGGCATTGTTCTCGATGATCGTCGAAAGCCTCCGGGCGCGCGCAATCTTCCCGCGGAAGCCGTCCATGGCCGCGATCGCCTCTCTCGACAAATGCCCGGGAGTGAAGCTCACCGTCATGGGAGTGTGTACCGAAACCGACCTCGTGCGAACGACTGTCGTCAGCTCGTCCCCCGCATACCACCATCCTTCCTTGCTTCCCGGTGAGACGCGGCGGAGTTCGGTACCATTCCAGGAAACCCGTTCGGGTGACGGTGAACCGACAAAACGCACTTCGTAAGACCGCGCCTGAGGCATTCCCGGATACATCCCCTCTGCCGCCGAGATCTTCAACTCGACATCTCCCCCTGATCCTTTCCGGAATTCGGCGCGGGTAACGGCCGAACGGCCCGAGATGTAGCCTGAGGTATTACCTTCGTCCTCATAAATTTCACAACTCCCCGATTCTCCCGGAAAGACATTGATGATGAGCGGGTCGACGGGGCGTTCGTGACTGTTCTTCATCTTCGGTTGCATCGGAATCATGGCACCATCATGAACAAAGACCGGAATCTCGTCCTCAGCATACTGGCGCGTGAAGACTCCCGGCCCTTGAAGGTGCTCCCCCGTAAACCATTCGGTCCAGCCACCCGCCGGTAGCCAGATCTTCTTCTCGGCGAGAAGGTCGGACGAATCGACGGGGGTGGTTACCGGAGCCACAATCATGTCGTCTCCGAAACGATACTCTCCCGAGAATTCGTACGCTTCCGGCGCCTCGGGGTCGTCATAGTACATGGGATGGACAATGGACACGCCAGATTCGTATGTCGTGTGCGCGGCCGTGTAAAGATAGGGGATGAGCGAATACCGGAGAAGGATCGCTTCGCGCATCATCCTGAACTCCTGATCCGGATAGGCCCAGATTCTCCTTTCTCCTTTCGCGTTTTTGGTTACGTGCGTGCGGAGGATCGGGCTGAACGCACCCCACTGAATCCATCTCGTGTAAAGCTCCGGCGAGATTTCACCGGGCATGTGCCCGCCGATGTCGTGGCTCCAATACCCGTAGCCGACGTTGGCGGCGGTCGCGGTGAATTCCGGCTGGAATGCCAGCGATTCCCACACCGAGACGACATCGCCGGAGAACCCGATCTCATATCGGTGGTTGCCGAGGCCGCCCCATCGATGGAAGAGAAGAGGACGCTGTTCATTCCTCCGCTCCATGTCGGTGAAGAAAACATAGTTGAGCCACCAGGTCGGTGTCACACCCGGAACCTTCGTCGTCCCCCATTGCTGCCAGTCGAGCCACCAGAAATCGACTCCCTCACGCTCGAGAGGACGGATGATGAGGTTCATGTAGTTTGTCGCAAATTTCTTGTCCACGATGTCGAAGGGGACATACTTCTTCGTCGATGGATCGATTCCCATCGCTCTCGCCATCTCGGGATAATGTTCTTCGTGAGGCTGGATCCCTGAAGCGGGATGAAGGTTGAGGGGAGTCTTCAGCCCCTCGCTGTCACACCAGGCAAGGAAGCCCTGCGGATCGGGGAAATAGTTTCTGTCCCAGGTGTAGCCGGTCCAACCCAGCGGCTGGCCTGCCTGGTCCTTTGGCGTGCGCCCCCACCGGAGGTCAAAGGTCTGATGCCAGTCCATGTCGATGACGAGGACATCGAGCGGCACGTCGTGCATCCTGAATTGCGCGACAAGGTCTTTGAATTCCTCGTCGGTGTACGCCCAGTAGCGCGACCACCAGAGTCCGAATGCGAAGCGGGGAGGCATCGGTATCCTCCCGGCGACCCTGGTGAAGTCGAAGAGCGCCTTTCGGTACTCATGTCCGTACCCGAAGAAATACCAGTCGATGCATTTCCCGGACGGCCTCGGAGTCACCCACGGCCAATCGGAGTCGTCAAAAAGTGGCCGCTCGCTATCATCGACCAGAACCCATCCATCCTTTGAGAGGATGCCCGGCTCGAGCTTCGTTCTCCCCTTTACGCCGTCAAGTGTCCGGATCGTCCCTCCGAGGTTTGCGGTATCGTCCATCCCCGGATGCCAGTGCATTGCACGGCCTCCCTGCATGAATGAGATCCGCAGATTTGTCGGTGAGAATTCCTTGTCGTCGGGAAGATACTCCAGGGTCAACCGATCTGTCGTGATCACCAGCCTTCCCAATTCCCGCGTCACCTTGAACGGGGGCGGGTCGAGATGACGGTCGATGAAAACGAGCGACGCCCGATCTTCGAATTTCCCCCCCTCACTGTATTCCAGCCGGATCAATTCCGGCGTCAGCACTGTGAACCTGGCCTTCCCTTCCACAACGACAGCGTTAGGGTCGGGAAGGGGGTTCATGGGTTGGGATTGTGCCGGGGTGATCGCGATCATCAGAACTCCGAGCACCCACGGAGTCAAAGGGATGAATCTTCGCATGGTGGTATTTCTTTCGTCAGTAGTCTGAGACAGAGAAGCGCCCTCAGGCGGCAGATTTCAGCGGGCCGAATTCATCGCACGGAGAAACTCCGCGGCATCGACATAGCCGGTAATGCGACTTTGTTCTATTCCATGAGAGTCGATGATAAGGACCGTCGGAACGCCTTTGACCTGGAACCGGGTGGCGAGCGATTCGGTCGCGGCGCTCTCCGACTTTGTCATGTCTGCTTTGAACGAAGTGAACCTCTGGGAAGCATCGATGACCTGACGGTTCGAAAACGTCTTCGCATCGAGCTCCTTGCAGGGAATACACCAGTCGGCGTAGAAGTCTATGAGCATCGGCTCTCCCTTCGCAGCCGAGTTTTCATAGGCGGTCGTGCTGAAGGAACGCCACTCGGGAGAGAGTTCGCTCTTCGGCGCAAGCATGGTTGCAGAAATGCCAACCGCCGCGAGCGAGAGAACCACCTTGGTGGCGAAGAAGCCTCTGGCGCTATTCCCGTTTTTGTCGACGAGAAGAAAGACTGCCGCAGAGAGAATCCCGAAGAGAGGAAGCGGAAATGGTTGGATCTTCTCTGGGAGGAGCGGGGTAACAAAGTAGAGCGCCATGCCAAGCATGAGGTATCCAAACAAATGCTTCACCCCTTCCATCCATGCGCCGGAACGCGGAAGCTGTTTGATCTTTCCGGAGAAAAGAGCGAGAAAGAGATACGGCACGCCGAGTCCGAGAGCAAGGACGAAGAACATCAGGAACCCCTGGACCGGGTCCCCTTTCGCCGCGACGTAGGTAACCAGGCCAAGGACGAAAGGACCGATGCACGGAGCGGCAACGATTCCCATCGTCAACCCCATGAAGAACGCGCCGAACCCACCGCTCCTTGCCCCTCCCGCAAATGACATCCAGGAGGATGGGAGATTGAACTCGTAGACTCCGAACTGGCTCAGGGCGAGTACGACAAAGAGGGCGCTGATAGAGAGAACGACATAGACGTTTTGTAGAAGGGCGCCGAAGAGGGCGCCACTGAGAGCCGTCACGACACCGACGACTGAATACGTCAGTGCCATCCCCAGCACGTAGAAAACGCCGAGGAGAAGAAGCTTCCGGCTTTCCCCCTGACTCTGCCCGCCGAAATATCCGATTGTGATCGGAATGAGGGGATAGACGCACGGAGTCAGGTTTAAGGCAAGGCCGCCGAGAAAAATAAGGACAAACGTCACAAAGAGCCCGCGACTTTCGATGTCACCTGCCATTGTGCCTCCCCCGGAGGAGGGCGATCCCGAGCTGACTTTCGAGCTGCTATCGGGAGGTTGAAGAGCGGACGTCGCAACGCTCACGGAATCGGGTCGCGATGATCCCGGCCCTCTCGTCGAAATGCCGGAAGGCGCCTTATCAGCTTTTTGACGGGACGCACGAACCACCTCTACCGTGAGGGAAGTAGAGACAGTCTTCGGTGCCTGGCATGAGACGTTGTTGCACGCCTGGTAATCAAGCTGCACCGTTGCAAGATGGTGCGTCAGAGAGACGGTATCGTCGAGCCTCAGAGAAAGGATAATATCGACCTCCCCCTGGTAGACTGAAACAGGGTTCTCGGAGAAATCGAATTTGACATCGTGTGCCGGAGGATATTCCACGCCAACGATAGCAATTCCCTTCCCTCCGATGCTGACTGTCGTCGGGATAAGGTAGTCTTCATGGGGCTTATTCGAATTAATGTGCCACGGCTTCTTCACCGCGACGTGCAGAACTACTCGGAATTTCTCTCCGGGGGAGGCCTTGAGCAGAGATTTCTGGATCGAGATCCCGACCGGATCGGTTTCCTGAGAATAGAGAAGAGCCCCCAGTGTGCAAACCAGGGCAAAGATCAGAATTGTCCGACGCATCACACAACCTCGCATAGTGTAAGAATCGCTCGCTCTCAATTTCGGCGACCTCTTATTCTCAAATATACGAACCTTCGCCGACGTTTTCATGCCTAAAAAGCATTGTCCGAAATCCAAGGCGGCCGAGGGCATGGTTGTGGAGTGCGGGAGTGGTGGAGTGCGATGTCTGGCGGAGTACTCAGCATGTTCGAGCTCCCCACCGCAGCTCATCCTTCCCGAACGTTTTTGTCGGTTCCGAAGGAATCCCCTCGGGAGAATTCATCTGCGGAAAGTTTCAGTCATTCAGGCTGTGAGGGAAAGGAGGCGGGGGAAATAAGAAATAAGATATAAGAAGCAAGATATGAGAGAAGGGAACATCAACGGTGGACCTGGGACCTTGGACTCAGGACAACGGACCCGGGACTTTGGACCTTGGACTTCGGCCCCCCCTCTTCACTAGGATAAATTTGCAGGGGCTGACGAAGCGGGGTGTGATGCGGTGGGAGAATTTAGTTAACCTTGACGACGCTCTGGGAATTTAGAGTCACCGTGAGATCGTATTCGGGGAAGCTCCCATCCGGGAGTGCAACTTTTCCCTTCCCGCGCAGGACCACTTGTGTTGCTGTTCCTGCGACCGCGATCGAATATGATCCATTCGCGTTGTCGATGAAGTTTTGTCCTGCGAGAAGGCCGATTCCGCGAGCGTCAGCCGTGAGGCCAACATACGATCTGCTCCCTCCCCCGAGCGACATCGGTCGGTTGTAGTATGCTTGTGCTTTCGACGAGAGGATCTTCAGGTCAACAAGGATCGCAGCACGATCGCGGTCGACGGCATGATCCTGGTAGACCCCGATGCCGACGATCACTGCCACGCTGACGACGATGACGCCAAGAATAATGAGGAGGAGTTGTTGTTGTCCCATAGCAGTCTCTTTTCAGAGCACAGAAAGAGAGCTCTAACATCTGGAGGACTTGCTTTGCTGCTCCAACCCTCAGAAATCCCAACAGGAATTGCGGCAAGAGCACGACGCGGTTGAGGAGAGGTTTCCGACGCCCGCTGCAAGAGCGAACTTAAGGTCGGGAATTTACGCCATTTTTGCAAGCGGGGATAAGGAAAGATCTGTTGAGGGCTCGATGTCCCGGGTGTTGATGCCGGGGAGGCAAAATGAGTCCAAAAGAATCAAAAAAACGGGATTTTATGACGCAGGGTGGGGGACGGTTCCCGCAAGTGCCGCGAAGATTCACTCCTTCTTTACACACCCTTGCTGCGGGCGCAGGATCATCGGCGAGCGCGTCAGCAATGAGAAGATCGTCAGGCGAAAACTCGCCTTGATGAAGGAAGAGAGGGACGACGGAATCGAGGCAGTTCCCTACTGATTTGAGAGCATCTTCGTTAGGAGTTCGGGGATCGAGACGCTTGCCATGCGGGTCGCCCGGTCGGACATTGCATAGGGAATAATCAACCGTCCGTTGTGTGCGATTGCCCCGCAGGTATAAACGACGTTTGGCACATATCCTTCCCGCTCCGAAGCGTC
>DATJQP010000084.1:0-77439 GCA_035505655.1 Bacteroidota bacterium | reverse complement strand
TCGACCTCTCAGCAGCAGATCTCCAACAGCGGGGTGATCACGGACGCGGACTATACGGTCACGACATCCGATACGACGACGCAGACGGTCAAGGTGAGTGATGCAGAGTGGGGGAGCACGAACTCTTCCGTGGCGACGGTCTCCCTCGGCGTTGTGACCGCCATCGGTCCCGGTGTCGCGAACATTATCGCCTCCGTGGGAAATGTTGTTTCGCCCCCGCTTGTCGTGAGCGTGCAGGCGGTGAACACCGCCCCGGGGTTAACCCTCAACCCGCCGCAATTCTCGGTGATCTTCACGAACAGCGTTGCTGTTTCCGGCAACGTTCAGCCTTCCGCGAAATTGCTCGTCTCCGAGGCTTCATCCGGGCACAACAACCAGAATGTCGCCTACAATGCATCGACGGGAAGTTTTGCCGAGTCGATTACCGGACTTGTCACCGGCTTCCGAACGATCGTCGTGACCGCGCAGAACGCGAGTCAGCCGAGCCTTGCAACCACCCGCTATAAATACGTCTATTACTACGCCTATCTGAGCCCGGCCGCCGACAGTATCTGCGGGAACTGGCTCGGGACCACGCTCGGAAGGAATTTCAACTTCGCGATCTCGAGGGATCAGTTTTTGCCGCGCTATGATATCAACGGACACATCGACATACAGTTCGAGGGCCTCGGAGTAGTCCGGGATATCACGCTGACAGGGATTGTGAATCAGGACGGAACGATGAGCGTCACGCTGACGCAGTCGTACGAGGGGTTCACGATTTCAGGAAACCTGGGAGGATACTTCAAGTCGGTCGGTACGGGAGAGGGATCGTACGGAGCGGCGGCCAAGAAATCGGGCTGGCCTTCCATCAGTGCCACCGCCACCTGGACCGCAGTGAAGCTCCCCTGATCGGGAACTTACGGATGGTTGACAACGAACCCGTAATCCTTCGCGAACTTCACAAGGTTGATGACGTCGGTAATGTCCAGCTTCTTCTTGAGCGTCGTAAAGTGCCGTTCGACCGCGGCAGCGCTGATGCCAAGGCGCTCGCCGATCTGTTCCGGCTTTAGTCCCTGAGTGAGAAAGGAAAGGATCTCCATCTCAAGGTCCGTGAGAGGTTCTCTGATGTGGGAGAGTTGAGCAAGCTCCGCGGAATGCTTTCTGAGGAGTCCTTCAACCATGATACGCGAGACGCTCGGGCTAAAGAACCGCTTCCCTTCCGCAACGGTGTGAATCGCCTCGGCCAGTTCTTCCTTCCCGACATTCTTCACCACATACCCTCCCGACCCGGACCTTAAGATCTCCGTGACGTACTTCTCGTTCTCGAAGCCGCTGAGAATGAGGATCCTGGTCTTCGGGTACTTGAACTTGATGATCTTCGCCGCGTCGACTCCCGACATTTTCGGCATCTCAAGGTCGAGGATCACGACGTCAGGATTCAGTTTCTTCACGGCCGAAACGGCCTCTTCGCCGTCCGACGCCTGTCCGACAACCTCGAATTCGGGAACGGTCGACAGCAGCGCGGAGATCCCGAGCCGTACCACGTCATGATCGTCCGCCATTACGATACGAATCTTCTTCATCTTCGGTTTCTCTCCGATTCACTCTCGATGAACTTGAAAATCAATGCCTCAATATATTCAATGCCAGCCCAAGATTCAAGGCAGGGCGCCATCCTTCGACTCACTCTGCGCGCATGCTGATCCGTCGTTCGCTCAGGACGGCGGTGTTTTTTGGTATCTAAAAATCGGGGTGCCATCCTGCGCGAGTCGAAGGATGGTGGGGCCATGGATGAGCCGTCCAATGGGTGACAATCCCCGATCGCCGGCTCGCTGCGCGTCACCGACCTGTTCATTTGGCTTTCCGTTGACAAACCATCGTATCTTCGCTATATTTTTTCCGGACTGCGGATCCCCGGCACTTCAAAACACCTCATCTCAGAGTGACGCGACCGAAAAAATCTCTCGGCCAGAACTTCCTCATCGACCGGAACGTAGCGAAGAAAATCGTCCGGACGCTGGAATTGAAGAGGTCGGACCGCGTCGTGGAAGTCGGTCCCGGGAAAGGGGCGCTGACATCTTTTCTCCTTGAAGAGCTCGATGCGCTCACGGCAATCGAGATCGACGATGTACTCTCGGCTTCCCTTCGGGAGAAAATCGGCCCGAACCTCAAGGTGATCCACCGGGACGTCCTCGAGGTCGACCTCCCGGCGCTGGCAGGCGAACTTGGCGGGAAAGTCCGGATCGTGGGAAACATCCCGTACAACATTACTTCCCCCATTCTTTTCTGGATCATCGATTCCTCACAGCATGTCGACGATTGCACGCTCATGATGCAACGCGAAGTCGCGGAACGGCTCGTCGCAAAGCCACGGACGAAGGAATACGGCATCCTCTCGATCTTTGCTCAATATTACGCCAGACCGGAATTTCGCTTCACGGTCCCGGCAGGGGCATTCCAGCCGCCGCCGGAGGTGGTCTCCGCAGTGATCTCACTCGATTTCAGGCAGAGGCACTCTCCCCCCGCATCGGATGACTCCTTCTTCCGCCTCCTTGTCCGAAGCGTCTTCGGACAGCGGCGCAAGACCTTGCGGAACGGCCTGCGGGGCATGGGAATCCCGGCCGAGAGGCTCGGGCAGATCCCCGGCGATTTCAACCGGAGGCCCGAAGAGCTGACGGTAAGCGAGTTCGTTGCCCTCGCCGATCGGCTGGCTTCGGTCGCAAGCGATCTTCCTCTCACTCTTCGGGGGAACAGGTCATGAGGATCACACCGCCCTCCTGGTTCGTGAGGCTCACGACGAGCGACCTCGCCACGATGGTTTTTCTTTCCCTTCTGTCGATCCTCTCCGCGGTCTTCGCTTCCTCAATCCCGCAATGGTACGGCATCATCATCTGCAACCTTTGCCTTATCTTCCTGATCCCGTATGTCGCAGTGAAGGCAAAGAAGGGCGGGTCGCGTACGATGCAGCACATCCGGGACTGGTATCCGGTGCCGATGATCCTGTATGTTTTCAAGCTCACGTATCTCATGGTCCACCCGATCCATCCTCAGGATTTCGACTGGCTTCTCATCGATGTCGACCGGTGGATCTTCGGAACCGACCCGACGGGATGGATCCTGCAATTCGCGCGCCCCGCCGTCACCGAAATTCTCCAGGTTTGCTATGCATGCTACTATTTCATCCTCCTCAGCGTTTTCTTTGAGCTTTGGTGGGAAAAGCGGCACACGGAATTTTTTCTCGGGGCTTTTCTCGTCGTGTACGGATTCTATCTTTCGTACATCGGCTATCTCGCCGTGCCGGCGGTGGGGCCGAGGTTCACGCTCCACGATTTCGACACGATCAACCAGGTCCTCCCCGGCCTCTGGCTGACCGACTCATTGCGGGATTTCCTCAACTCCGGGGAGTCTATTCCAAGACATGCGGCCAACGCCATCGCGCTCGCCCAGCGAGACGCATTTCCGAGCGGACATACCGAGCTGACCCTCGTCAGTCTCTACATTGCCTTTTCGAACCGTCTCAAAAGCCGCTGGGTGTTGCTGGTGATCGGCTCGCTCCTGATTGTCTCGACCGTCTATCTTTGGTATCACTACGTCATCGATGTCATCGCTGGAGTCTGCCTGTTCGCCTTCACGGTCTGGAGCGGGAGGAGAATGGACTCCCTGTGGAGGGCGTACAAGGCACGCTTGAAATCTGTCAGGGGAGAAGAAATCGGGTGAACAAATAGGTGTTGCCTGGGATGGGGTTTTTTCGTACCTTGAGAGAATAAGAGCCTGTTCGATGCATGACAGGCTTTTTAGTTCTTATCCGCGTTGCAGGGTAGCCATAGTTCAGCCCCAATTCCGCTCAACGTAGCAAGCGCAGCGAAGCTGAGTTGACCACGGTATTGAGGATCCCGCCGAAGGTGGGATTGGTTGCCCGAAGTACATTTTCACGGTGGCCATAGTTCAGTTGGTTAGAATGCCAGGTTGTGGCCCTGGAGGTCGTGGGTTCAAGTCCCACTGGCCACCCCCGGAAGAGCAAGAAGTAAGAGATAAGAGAGAAGAAAAAGGAAAGGCCAGAGTTTTCGGCTTTTTCTTACATCTTATCTCTTATTTCTTTTCTCTTGCTCTTCAAGTCCCCATCGTCTAGAGGCCTAGGACCGGAGCTTTTCAAGCTTCTAACACGAGTTCGAATCTCGTTGGGGACACAAGGGTAAGAGACAAGAAGTAGGAGAGAAGAATTTGGACAAATTCATGGCCTCGGAAAGACCGGCCTTGTCGTTTTTCGGAACGAAAGGGGATCGAGTTCGAGACACAGATCATCCCGGTACTTCGTCACTTGACCAGCAGCATCTTTTTCATCAATTGTTTTCCCCCCGATTCAAATCGCGCAAAATACATTCCGCTAGAACATTTCCCCGCATTCCAACTTACCGTATGCATGCCGGCTCTCTCTGTTCCATTAAGCAACGTTGCGACTTTTTGCCCGAGCAAGTTGTAGACCTCGATCGTCACCTTCGCATCTACAGGCAATGAATAATCGATCATTGTCGATGGATTGAAGGGATTGGGATAATTGTTGTTTAGTGAAAACTCTTTTGGGATGCCCCGATCCTCCAGGCTTTCCACATCTGTCGCGGCTGCTTTCCAATTGCCTACTGCGAACGGCTTGCCGTTCCGGTCGCTGAAGACCCTTCTTCAGAGTCGGGAGGGGGGTGATAATCAACGCACATCAGCGGGATATTATTTCATCAGGACCATTTTCTGCGTCAGCTGTCTTCCGCCGAACTCCAGGCGAGAAAAATATATTCCGCTCGGGAGGTTCGAGGCGTTGAACTGCGCATGATGATACGTTCCGGCTATCGCATCGCCGTCAAAGAGCGTCGCGACCTCTTCACCGAGAATGTTGAATACTCTCAGCCTTGCATGCCCGTTATACGGAACCGTGAATTCGAGCATCGTCGACGGATTAAACGGGTTCGGATAATTCTGGGCTATCCTGAAATCTTTCGGGGACTGGTCAAATTTCGACGTAACACCCAGCGTTGCGCTCTGAGCGACAAGCGAAAGCGCATCGTAGTATCCGTCATTTTCGGCGCCGTCGAATCGGGTGCTGATCAGTCGTATCCTGATGATCCGTGCGCCCTTGGGTGCAAGCACGGAATCTTTCACGAGCTGCCATTGTGTTGTGTTGCAAAGACTATGTGTGTCAAAGATATGAAGCGGCGCGGAAACGGTATCAGTTCTGTATTCCAACACGATCCGGCACGTGTCAGGGGGATTTTGAGGGTAGCTTCGGACATAACCGCGAAAGACAAAGTATTGGATGCCTGCATCAATCAAGGAAGAGAACGCGGTCACCGTGATATCCTGCCGGAGTTCTGCGCTATCCTTTGCGCCGGCGTAAAAGATATACTGACCGTCACACGCCGGTGAAAAATCGCCGCCGCCACGCTGGCGCTGCCAGTCGAAGCCGGAGACTTCGACCCAAGACGGGATCTTGTTGTTTGCGGCAGAATCCTCACAGCTCGGGTTTACGATAAGGTTTTGTCCGGCAACCTGCGCATTGACCGCGAACATCGGCGCGACGAATGCCGTCAGGATCGACACGAAAAGCTTGTAGTTCTTCATAATCCGACTCCTCCTCTATGATATGACAAATAGTACATGACGTGTGTCTTTCCCGCATTCCGCTTCACGGATTACTTCATCAAGGTCATCTTCTTCGATTCCACGAAGTTGCCCGCCCTCAACCTATAAATGTACGTGCCGCTGGGAATCCTCGACGCATCCCACTTCACCGAATAAACACCGGGAGCTTTCTGCTCGCTCACCAATGTGGTCAGTTCCCTGCCGAGCATATCGTATACTTTCATCTCCACAAATCGAAAATCGGCAGTTGAAAATTGAAATGTAGTCGTGGGATTGAAAGGATTGGGAAAGTTCTGACGCAGCGAGAATACGGCGGGGGCGTTGGTCAACTCAACTTCAATTTCCCGGGAATACTTGAATGAGCCGCTGCGGTCGATCTGTTTGAGGCGATATGAATAGTTGCCTGCTGTAACTTCTCTGTCAATGAACGAATACTTCTTTGGTGCGTATGAAGTTCCCACCCCTTCAACAAACCCGGCCCTGCTCCAATTGTTGGTTGATGATTGTTGATCGTTTCGTATCGCCCTTTGTACTTCAAACCCGTAGTTGTTCACTTCGGTAGCGGCCGTCCATTCCAGGGTCACAGAGTTCTCATTCGGTGCAGCGGTAAAGGAGATCAATTCGACCGGGAGCACGCTGTTTGCGCTGACACTCTGCGCATAGATATCGGTGAAGGTATTGCCCTGGCGATAGTCGGCCCAGGTAATGATGGCTCCGCCGCTGCCGTCGCTCACAATCTCAGGAGATTGCTGTGTCATCGGCGCAGTACTTACCGCGATGCCGTTTGCATTCCATATGGTTGCGCCGGACGCGTCCACTTTTTGAGCATAGATGTCGGAGTACGATCCGGTCCGGCTATCTTGCCAGGCAATGATTCCGCCCCCTGCTCCGTCGCCAAGAATGCACGGAAGATATTCCGTGTTGGCGGTAACACAGATCGCGACGCCGTTTGCGCTCCATTGGACGGCTCCGGAGGAATCAATGAGTTGTGCATAAATATCCGA
Source organism: Bacteroidota bacterium (assembly GCA_035505655.1). Taxonomy (GTDB): domain Bacteria; phylum Bacteroidota; class Ignavibacteria; order UBA10030; family UBA8401; genus JAGVPT01. The sequence goes on along the minus strand of DATJQP010000084.1, from coordinate 70,822 downwards.
CCTCGCCGTGTTTCGTCTTTCATCTCTCCAGGCAATCAAGGCACCGCCTTTTCCATCGCTCGCGAGCGATGCGCTTCGCTGGTTTCTGACGATGCTGCAGACGGGAACTCCGTTCGAAGTCCATCGGGCCGCTCCGGTGGAATCTACCCGTTGAGCGTAAATGTCATTGTCTGTCGTGTTGCGGTAGTCCTCCCATGCGAAGAGTGCGCCTCCATAACCGTCAGCGATCATCGCCGGGTAGAGGCTGAGCGAATTGTTCGCAGCGGTGCAGATCGAGTCGCCGGCAGCGCCCCACAGGAGCGTGCCGCCGGAGCTGACGCGCTGCGCGTGGAGTTCGAAATTCCCGGCAATCGCCGACGCATACCCGACAATCACACCGCCTGTTCCATCACCGACAACCATGGCAGTTGTTTGCGTGCTCGCCGCGGTCGACAATTGAATGCCGTCGGATGTCCATTTTGTATTCCCGGAACTGTCGACACGCTGAGCGTAGATTTTGCTCCCTCCGATGTTGCGGGAATCTTCCCACGCAACGACGGCACCGCCATGACCGTCGGCCCCGATCGCCGGAGCGATCACGTTCTGAGCGCAGATATTTATTCCGTTTGCCGTCCACTGAACAACGCCCGCGCCGTTGATTCGCTGCACAAAAATGCCGTCCGGTCCTTCATTCCGCCTGTCCCACCATGCGATAAGTGCCCCTCCGGAACCGTCGCTGCAGATCACCGGGCCGGTTTGGTACCCTGAAGCCGAACAGACCGCGACGCCGTTCGTCGTCCACTGCACCGCCCCCGAGACATCGATCCGCTGCGCATAGATATCGTCGTATTGTCCTCCGCGATAGTCCTCCCACACAATGATCATTCCCCCGTTCCCGTCGGTTGTCGATTTTTGATTTATCTGATTGCCGACAGCCGTCGAGATCGGTGTGTTGAGCGTGGAATCGGTTGTCCATTGACAGAGTAGAAGGCGGTTCAACACAAGAATTGCAGATGACAACAGAAATAGGGTCCGGTTCATTGTCGATTCTCCTTCATCGATGATGCTGAGCGTAAGCGTTCACTTGTTTGCGTCTTCTGTCTCTGTGTTGATCTTTCGTGCAATGGCAGGGTGTTGCTGACAGCAATCTATTGAAAGAATGGGTGTGTGGGTATGACGCGAACGCGTCGTTTTTGGGGGAAAGAAGGAACCGGGAGAGAATTTACAGCAGCCGCTCTTTGAGGGCCTTTGCAACAGCTCCGCCGCGCGTTTGCACGCGCAGTTTGCCGTAGATGTTGCGGACGTGGTTGTCGATGGTATGGAAGCTCAGGAAGATTTTATCGGCAATTTCCTTTTTGGTGAGGCCGTCGACGAGAAAGCGGAGGATCTCTTTTTCGCGGGGAGAGAGATGGTAATTCCTCTGCGGATTCGAGAACCTGGCGAACATCTCAAGCACGCTTCGCGCGATCTGTGGATTGATCGGCGCTCCGCCGGCGAGGATTGACTCCAACGAATCAACGATGACTTCCAGCGATGAACTTTTGTGGAGATATCCGGATGCTCCGGCACTGATCGCTTCAAAGATCTTCTGGTTATCCTCGAAGACTGTGAGGATGACGATCTCAATCGATGGCGACATTGCCTTGATTTCGCGAACGCCCTCGATTCCGCTCATACCGGGAAGCCCGATATCCATCAGAATGACATCGGGCAATTCCCCGTCGCGCAACAGATCGATCGCCGGCTCGCACGCCGCGAAGACCCGCTCGCACGCAAAGGAATCGCTCAAGTTCAGCAGGCCGGCTATCTGCCGGCTGAATTCCTCGTTATCCTCGATGACCCAGACAGTATGTTTAGGCTCTGGATTCTCTTTTTTGATCGGCTTGTTCATTATTCTCGATTCGCTGCCTCAATCTACGTACAGGGATCCTGCGCCGCCATGACGCGTTCACGTGGTTTTCACCGTAAGGGTGATTCTTGTCCCTTTGCCCGGTTCGCTTGAGATTGTGAGGTCGCCGCGGATCTGATCTGCGCGTGCGCGTAAGCTCTTGAGGCCAATTCCGCTGCTGTGGCTGTTGGGATTAAACCCCTTGCCGTCGTCGGTGATGGTGAGGATGAACCCGCGGCCGACGGGCCGGACTTCGATTTCGACCTTGGCAGCAGATGCATGCTTGACGATATTGCTCAAGCATTCCTTGTAAAACAGAAAGATGGTTCTTTTGAATTCAAGAGTCATTTTGTCCGAGATCGGGCTTTCGGGCGCTTTAAACGTAAAGGGAACCACGCCAAGGATCCGGCGCGTGGCTTCCCGCATCTTCATGATCAAATCATCGATCGTATCGTTCCTCGAGCTGAGCACCCAAACGATATCGCGCATCATCTCTTGCGTTCGCAGCGCGATGCTGCCGATTTGCCGCAGTTCATTGCGTTGATCCGGCGCGAGAGAGAGCTTTCGTTCGATGGATTGGGCGGCGAGCACAATGCTGCTGAGGTCTGTGCCGACGTCGTCGTGAAGATCCCCGGCAATCCTCGATCGCAGCCGTTCAATCGCCAGAACCTGACGTACGCGGTACCGATAGACTGTATAGAGCAAACCGGCGAACGAGACCGCCGCGAGCACCATGAACCACCACGTTCCCCAAAACGGCGGCGCGATGATAATGCGCAGCGCTGCCCCCTCATCGTTCCATACCCCGTCGCTGTTGGACCCCTTTACCCTGAACACGTACGTGCCGGGAGGCACGCCGGTGTAGGCTGCATAGCGGCGCGCCCCCGCCGTCACCCAGCTCTTGTCGAATCCCTCCAGCATGTACGAGTACTGATTTTTGCGCGGCGCCGTATAATCGAGGGCGACAAAATCGAATGAAAAGAAATCCTGGTCGTACGTCAGCGTTACGACGCTTGGTTCCGCCTTCGATTGAAAAAACGGCACGGGTCTGTCAAACACTTTGAACGACGTGAGAACAACGGGGGGAATATTCGGGTTGTCGCGGATGCTGTCCGGATGGAACACGTTGAGTCCTTCTGTCCCGCCGAAATACATCCGCCCGTCGCGCGTCTTGAAGGATGATCCGGACAAAAACCGGTCTCCCTGAAGGCCGTCTTCCGTGGTAAAATTCTTGAAGGCATGTGTGTGAGTATCGAATCGTGATACGCCTCGTTCCGTCGCGATCCACAACCTGCCGTGATCGTCCGGAAGAATTGATTTCACATAATTGCTCGTGAGCCCGTTTTGCTCAAGGAACGATGCGCAGCGGAGCACGTGCGGGTCGCATCTGTAGATGCCGCTGCCCCATGACCCCAGCCACATCGTGCCGTCAGCCTCCTGGTAGATCGCCCGGATCGCGTTCGAGCCGAGCGCCGTGGAGTCATCCGCCCTTGCGCGAAAAGTCAGGAAGCGCTCGGTTTGCCTGTCAAATTTGTTCAGGTACGTGTACTGGCCCCCGAGCCAGAGCGCGCCGTCTCGGTCTTCGAAAATGCACCAGACTCCGGTGCCGGGCGCCGAATACCGCGCCGCGATCTTTCTTTGCCTGTTCAGCCTGATCAGGTTCGGGCCCGTGTTGCGTTCATCAAGCAATCCCACCCAGAGTTCTCCCTCTTTGTCTTCGAAGATGGTTCTCACGGAATTGACCGGGTAGTGAACGAAGCGGCCCCGCTGCTCATCGAACCGGTCAAGATTATTATTTGTCCCTCCCGTCCCTCCCACCCATAACCGCCCTTCCCTGTCGCGGCACACCGCATTGACCTGTTCGGAACCGATTGATTCCTCTTCTTGCGGCGTGTGACGGTACCGTGTTACCCGATTGGTCTTCAAATCGAGTCGATCCAGCCCCCGGTCGTGCCCGGTCCAGAGAATGCCGGTCGTGTCTTCGAAGACAGAGAGGACATAATCGCTTGCCGATCCTTTCATTGAACGGCTGCTTTGTTTGTATAGCCCGAATTTCTGCTTGTTCGGATCGAACCGATACACACCGCTTTGAAATGTGCCGAGCCACATCATCCCCGCCCTGTCGCGATAGACCGCCGTAACGCGTCCACCCAGAGCTCTCTCATTGCCCGGTGTGATAAAATAATGTACAAACGTTTTTGACCGTGGACTGTAAATATCGAGTCCGCGAAAGTGTCCGATCCAGACGGATCCTTGAGCATCCTCGGCAATGCAGTTCACCACTGCGTCTGCAAGCACATCCGGTGAACCGTACAAATCCGGATGACGGCTCAGGGGAATCGGTTTCAGGGCGCTCCTCTCGGGACCGAGACACCAAATGCCGTGTTCGGTCTGTGCAGCCCAGAGCGTACCGGCGGCATCTTCGTGCAGCCAGAAAATATTTGCTGCATTTTTGGCGTCTCGGGCATAAAGGTATCTGACGACATGGTTGTTTGCCTCATCAAAACTGCAGAAACCGTTTGCTGTCGCAATCCACAGCGTTCCTGAATGGTCCAGGAGGATGTTGTTCACTATGTTGGAGGGAATCGTCGAGGGATTTTTCGCGCTGTGTGAGTAGTGCACAAACGTGCAATTCTGCTCGTCGTAGCGGTCGAGCCCGGCGGTCATTCCAACCCAGAGCCTTCCCGCGGGGTCCTCCTGCAGGCTCATCACAGCGCCGGGTCCTATGGTGCGTGAATTCGCTGAGTCATGCTTGAAACGGATGAAGGAATCGTCTCCGCGGTCATACAAATTCAAGCCGTCGGCCGTTCCAACCCAAAGCCTTTGTTGCCTATCCACGTACGTGGCATGAATATCATTGTCGGATATCGAACTCGTATCGCGCGAGTTATGTTTGTACACTTTTATTGAATACCCATCGTAGCGGTTCAACCCGTCTTCAGTGCCAAACCACATGAACCCCTGGCTGTCCTGGATGATCGTTTTCACGATATCCTGAGACAGTCCCTGCGAAGTAGAAATGTGGTCAAACCGGAGATTGGAGTTTTGTGAGGAGAGATTCTGGCTGCAGAGGTACGGTCCGCTCAACAAGAGCGCGGAGAAGAGAAGAAGGAAGTCGGGTGATCGTGGCAATGCTCTGGGTCCAGGATGGGTCTTTTGCGAGCCAATATACCACCGAGAGGAAGGATTGTCAACGGAACAGCAACATCGGTAGTGATACAGTTTGGATGCCCGTCATAATTCCCGAGCCTCCGTTAATTATTAGGAAAGGTTGTCCATTTCAATATCTTCTTAGATAAGGCACACCATCCTCAGTCTTTATGAATCCATCCTCCTGACAATGGACTGAAACAGATAAGCTCAGACTTGGTAATGCGAATAACAAAATTATTTGCATGATATTCATCTGAACAATCTGTCCTTTTCATGCATGGCAATGTACGATGTTGTGTTTAGTGAGTTCTATTGTTCTTTTAGAAATATGGAACCAGTACAAGCGTCTAACGACTCATTGAGAAATTTAAAATCTCTTATCGTTCCGTCAGGATATCTGTGAAATATTAAGAATCCATCGACGAACCCGAACAGATCTTTTTTTAATAGAACAAGAACTACATTATCCTCGTTGAGAAAAATCTTAGCAATCAAACTAGAGCGTATCTCAAAAATGAATTTGTGACTTGTACTTTGTAAAAATGTCATGTACTTTCAGTACATGGCTAAACGAGCAGAACTCCAAGACGCCCAATGGGCACTGATCCAACCACTGATTCCATCACACTCCGTGCGCGAAGATGGGAAGGGCCGACCACGCGTCCCCGACCGACCCATCATCAACGGCATTTTATGGGTACTTCGTACCGGCGCTCGCTGGTGCGACATGCCGGAACGGTTTCCGCCGTATCAGACCTGCCATCGCCGGTTCCAGGAATGGGTTCAGGGTGGAGTCTTCCGACACATCTTGGAGACGCTTGCCCACGATCTGGAGAAGCGGGGCAAATTCAAACTTGCCGAGTGCTTCATCGACGCGACCTTTGTGGTGGCGAAAAAAGGGGCTCCGGCGTTGGAAAAACCAAGCGCGGCAAGGGTACAAAGCTCATGGCAATGGCAGACGGCGCTGGTCTTCCTCTCGCCATCCACGCGACTTCTGCTAGCCCACATGAAGTCACCCTTGTCGAAGACACTCTCGCCCGACGCTTCACTCGCGCCACACCTCAAAGAATTATTGGGGATCTTGCGTATGACAGCGATCCCCTCGATCAACGACTTGCTCGACGGCGAATAGAACTCATCGCCCCTCATAAAATCAACCGATTAAAACCAGCCACTCAAGATCGCCGTCCTCTCCGGCGGTATCGTCGTCGATGGAAGATCGAACGCCTCTTCTCTTGGTTCCAGAACTTCAGACGAATCGCTACCAGAAACGAATTCTATTTGCCAAACTATTTGGCATTTGTCGAACTTGGCTCAATCTTGATACTCTTACGCAACCATTTTTGAGATGCGCTCTAGAAGGATTCTGGAAAAAGGGTGCCACTTTCACTTAATGGGGGTTATTTTATTCTTGCACCTCCTACGGAGACAATAAGAATCAAGTATGGGCAGAAGTCAGTTTTCATAGTTCGAAAACCTCGTATAATTCGCTGTTTTCACCATTCAATGCTATACGAATCCGGTTGGGGACACTGGTTTTAGAGATAAGAATTAAGATATAAGAGGTAAGGGAAATGGCCGGAGCCGGGAGGTTTCGGCCGTTCTATTTCTAGCTCGGGCCGAGATATCGGAGATGTTCTACAACTTTCAGAACACCTCACCGCATGCATCTCTCGTTCCTAACGGGGCGTTGGGAACGAAAGATGCATGCGGCAGTTTTGAGTACTCTTGTTCTTCTACCCTACGTATCCTTTCAACGGTCGGCGGAGTGAAGTGAATAGAAATGTCCTTTTGCGGTCTTCCCTTGGTTTAGCGTTGTTCGGTCACAACTTCTGCCTGGCCAATTGGATCCGATCACGACCCCTTCTTTTTTGGGAATACTCGAGGGTAGAGTTTGTTCGCGCAGTCGGGACAGATGCCGTGGGAGAACTTCGCCTCCGAGTGTTCCTGCAGGTATGCCTCCAGCAATTTCCAGTATCCCTGATCGTCCCGGATCTTTTTGCAGTTGGAACAAATCGGGATCAGTCCTCCAAGAACCTTGATCTTGGCGAGCGATTCCTCGACTCTCTGCTTGAGGATCTTTTCTCTCCGGAGGAGTTGCCAGACTCTGCCGCGATAGATGGCAAAAATGACGGCGCAGAAGAATATGGCGTTGAGGAGGTAGAACCACCTCGCCTGGTAGTAATGCCTCGCTATGTCAAACTCAAATCTCGCCCCATCAAGATTCCAGACGCCATCGTTGTTGCAGGCAACGACCCTGAAGGTGTAATGGCCCGGCTGAATATTGGTGTAGAGAGCCGTTTTTCTCGTACCGGCGTCCCTCCAGTTATCATCGTATCCATCGAGAAAATATCTGAACTTCACTTTTTCAGGAGCGGTATAGCTTAACCCTGCATATCCGAATTCCAGCTCGCCTTTTCCTGCCGGGACGGATGCAGACAACGTCGAAGGATATGATCTCCCATCAATGATCGCCTGTTCGATGACCACCGGCGGGGGGATGGAGTTCGTCCGCAAGTCTTTTGGATTGATGATGACAACGCCCTTCGCCGTTGGAAAGATAAGCTTCCCATCGTGAGTTTTGCACCCGGCCGGCTGAGAATTTCCGTTGCATTCGCTTGTCATCATTCCGTCTGAGGTACCGTATGACGTGCATTTGATCGAACTGGTTTTCCCGTCCGCGAAATTGTTGAGTTCTTCTTTGCTCACCCGATAAATGCCCCTGTTACAGCTCATCCAGAGATTTTGCTGTTCGTCTTCCAGGATTTGAAACACGACATTATCGTACAGGCCGACTTTGGTTGTCATGTGGGCGAATGTGTGACCCTTCAGACGGTAGAGACCGCCGCCGTAAGTACCTATCCACAATGTCCCTTCACCGTCCTCGAGGAACGCATACACCGGTTCGGATGGAGACCCATCTGCCGGGCTGAACGTCGTAATTTCATCCTTGTTCCAGCGGATCATTCCGCCGTTGTGGCCGACCCAAATATTCCCGCTTCGGTCTCGAAACAATGCCCGAATGACAGTGTTTGACAGCCCGAGCGTCTTCACCGGCGCGAACTTGCCGTTCTTGTATTCATCGATCGTGCCCAGCGTCGTCCCTATCCACATGGAGCCATCGGGAAGGGCCAACAGCGCTCTTACATTGTCAAACGACATCCCGTTTTTCATTGTGAACGTACTCAGCACACCCTTGTCATATCGCACCAGGCCTGAGCGGGTCCCGAGCCAGACAGCGCCCTTGGTGTCCTGAGCGATTGTCCTGACGAAGCTTGCAGGCATTCCATTGTCCACATCATACTTTTTCACGGAGTTCAAATCGATACGCGTTGCACCTGCGCTAATCGTCCCGATCCAAATGCTGCCATCCCTCGCTTCGAACGTCGTGATCGGGTTCTCCTGAACAAACCCATTTTGAACGGTGAGGTGTGCGAACTTCCCCTCCCAAAGACGATCGATGCCGTCGGTGTACGTTCCAATCCAGAGATTTCCTTCCCGGTCAGCGAGTATGGAAAAAACATAATTGCTGGAGAGCCCGTCTTTGATGCCGATCGACGTGAATGTGCCGGATGAGAAGCGGTTCACTCCGCCAAATTCAGTGCCAATCCACAGATCCCCTTTCCGGTCTTCGAAGATGCATCGTATGGAATTGTCCGAAAGTCCGTCCCCTTTTTTGTAAACTCTGAGATGCCCTCCCTTCACTCGGACCAGGCCACCTGCGGTACCGATCCACATTGAACTGTCAGAAGTCGCACATAGACTGGCGATGTCCTCACTGGGCAATCCTTGCGCTGATTTCAAAAAAGTGATCTTGTCGTTTTTCTTGCGTGCGACACCGGCATTTGTTCCAATCCACAGGCTGCCGTCTTTGTCTTCAGCGAGGGCGGTGACGCTGTTGCTCGAAAGCCCCTCATTGACTGTATACTGTTGAAATCGGCCGTCAGCATAACTGAACATTCCGTCCGTCATCGTCCCGATCCACACGACACCTTGTCTGTCTTTGTAGAGCGTTTGTATACGGGAATTTTCGAGATTTTGGGGGAGTGAAACGAATTGACCGTCCTTGAGTTGCGCGAGCCCTCCGAATGTTCCAATCAGAAGTGACCCGTCGTCAAGTTCGAGCAGAGAATTGACGTCGTTGTGAGGAATGCCAGGCGCGTTCCTCCTGTCAAGGACGTCAAATTGCGCTCCATCAAAGCGGACAAGACCTTCCTGGGTTCCGAACCAGATGAAGCCATCCCTCGTCTGGACGATTCCGCGAACAGTGCTCTGCGGTAACCCTTCGGCGGTAGACCACGAACGGATCGAGAATCGAGTCAGATATTTCTCCGGAATCCCTGACCGACCATGGATCTCTGCCATCACATTTACGGAATAGAAAATCAACCCGCAGAAGAGCAAAAGCGGTACGCAGGAGAATCGTCTACGACACATCCTCCCTCCTCCTTCACTGCGTGAATTCTGCGCCATGATTGTGCCTCCAAGGTCAATTTGGAAGTTCACCGAAATCGGCAAAGACGGTACATTGTTCGGCTCAAATCCCGTGCCTGCAGGGACAAAGTTCGGAGCCGGCCAAATCTCTCCCCGCCAAGCCATAGAACGCAAATAATGGATGCACATTCCGCCTATTGTTGCGAGTACGAGAGATTCCTCCCACGCTTCCAATAATGGTAAAATCGGTGTGCCGAATTGTCGAAAAGAGGAATCGTTGCCGTGACCAAGAAGGCAGGTACCGGGAGAGGGTTAAGTCGCAAACTTTGAGGAATCCTGGGCGCTCAATTTCTTCATCTGAGCCCCCACAATCTGCACACAATTATTCTGAACTACTTAGTTCACGACAGTGTGCCAAACGACTGATAGAATTGCAGTTCCGTATGATGCACTGTTTGAACGTACTATCGAACGCAGTGCCGGTCGTTTTTGAATGTTTTACGATCCGAAGGGGTGATTCGATGCTCGTCGGGGGGCCGCTGGTTAAGAAGCAAATCTTAGAGAGAAGAGAAAAGTTTGTACTATTGGGGAGATGTGTTTGCAGATACGCTCATCGTTCTTTACTAAAACGGGGTCATCGAAGATCCGAAGTCGGACGTCGATGTCTGCGAACACAAGGGGAACTCTACACAATCCGCTCTTTATGGGCCTTTGCCATCAGCTGTCCCCGGGTGTTGACCTGCAGTTTGTTGTAGATGTTCTTGATATGAGCGTTGACGGTATGAAAACTGAGGAAGAGTTTGTCCGCAATTTCTTGTTTTCGGAGCCCGTCGACAAAGAGAGCGAGGATTTCCTTTTCCCGCCGCGTGAGCCCATACTCCGAATGAGACGCTGCAGCCCGGGTGAATTGTTCGAGCACCTTTCGGGCTATCAACGGATTGATCGCCGACCCCCCGTCAATAACCTCTTGAATTCCCCGAATGATGTTTTCGGGAGGCGACGACTTCAGCAAGTACCCCATCGCCCCGGCACTGATCGCTTCGAACACCTTCTTATCATCCTCGTGCATCGTCAACATGATGATCTGCGTCGTCGGAATCATCGATTTGAACTTCGCGATGCCTTCGATGCCGCTCATCCCCGACAGGCCTATGTCGAGCAAGAGGATGTCGGGGAGCGACCCCGTCTCCAACATCGTCAACGCCTGCTCGCAGGAGGCAAATGCGTGCTCGCAGATCATCCCTTCCGTCCGGTTGACAAGGGAAACCACGCTCTTCCGAAAGTGGTTATTGTCCTCGACGACCCACACGACAATTTGCATTGAATCGCTCTCCGCCATCGCACTCCTTAGATTTCATTCAAGGAAGCACCTTTGATGCTCACCCGCAATAGCACGGCTATGGTATTTTGACAAACACGACGATGGCAGTCCCTCCGTTTGGCGTACCGCTCAGGCGGAAGGCAGCGTTCATTTCGGCGGCCCTCTTCGACATGGTGCGCAAACCGTTTCCGCTGTGGGCAACCGTGCCGTCAAATCCAACGCCGTTATCCGAAACGGAGAACTCAATCCCGTTCGATTTCCGTTCCAGCCGGATCGCCGCCGCCGTCGCCCGCGAGTGTTTGACGATGTTGTTGAGCGCTTCTTTGTAGATGAAGTAGATATTCCGGCGGGCTTCAAGGCTCGTGATGAGCGAGAACGCGGCCTCGTCGATCTCCATGGTATACCGGATATCGCGCAGCAGCAATTGAGCAATCTCCTGCATCTTTGCCACCGTTTGATTCGGCGTGTCATGGTCCGGATTGATGAACCACACGATATCGCGCATCGCGTCGGCTGTCTCGCGGGCGGTCACGGCTATGTCTTCCAGCAATTCTTGCTGTTGTCCGCTCAGCGCCGCATCCTGCTGCATCATGTGACTGGTGATCGCGATGCTGCTGAGGTTGCTTCCAATTTCGTCGTGCAGGTCTCCGGCGATTCTCAACCGCACATTCTGCATCTCAAGAAGATGATGAATCCGGTAACGATAGAGTGCAATGCCCAAGCCGGTCAGGAACAGGGCGGCGAGGAGCCTGAACCACCATGTCATCCACAGCGCCGGCGCGACAACAACGGACAACAGCGCTCCTTCATTATTCCAGATTCCGTCGGCGTTGGCGGCCCTGACAGTAAACTGATACGATCCTGGACGGACATCGGTGTAACTGGCAAACGTTCTGTCACCTACCTCATTCCACTGCTTCTCGAAGCCGTCGAGGCGATACATGTACCTGTTGTGCTTCGGATCCGAGAAATCGAGCGCCGTAAACTCTATCGAAAAGAAATTCTGATCGTGCGCCAGTGTGATGAGCGGCGTGCGCTGGAGTGACTGCGGAAGATGAAGCTCCCGCTCAAACACTTTAAACGAGGTAATCGCGACTTGCGGGGCACGAGGGTTATCGCCGATGCTGTCGGGAACGAACGAGATGAATCCGCCGGCGCCGCCGAAAAACATTTCGCCGTCCTTCCCTCTACAGCTGGACCGCCACATGAACTCATTGCTGATCAGTCCGTCACTCACGTCGAACGTGCGGAACGTCTCAGTGCGGGGATCGAAACGGGCCAGCCCTTTCATCGTGCTGATCCAGAGATCCCCTCCCCGATCTTCTTCGATCTTGAAGACGGCGTCGTTCGGCAATCCGTTGGCGGAGGTGTACCGTGTAAAACTGTCGGACGCGGGGTTATACTTATCGACGCCGCCCCCGTAGGTGCATATCCACATAGACCCGCGGGAATCTTCGAAGAACGACGTGATCTTGGTCGAACTGATGCTTGCGGCGTTGTTGATTTCCGGCATGAAGTGTCTGTAGCGTCTCGTTCGCACGTTATAATACAGTACGCCGGAAAGCCATTGCGAAAACCAGAGATCTCCGTTGTGGTCTTCGTACATCTGATTCCCCCAGGAGTTGTTCCCGTCCATCGAATCGCGGAGCGATTCCTGGAGCCGCTTGAACTGCTGCGTCTTCCGGTCGAATTCATCGATCCCGGTCTCCGTCGCGACATAGAGTTTTCCGTTCGTGGTCTCGAGGATCTGATGCACCCAGTTTGCCTGGATGCTGCGGTCGTTATTCGCGTCATGGCGGAATGGCACAAATGAGCCGGTCGATCGATCGAATCTGCTCAACCCTCCGCTCCGTGTTCCGACCCACACAGTCTCCTTCCTGTCCTCGTAGATTGTGACAACGTCGCAATCGTCCAGATCCCGCGCGTTCGGATGCTCGAACCCATAGTGAACCCTCGCGCCGCTCTTCCGGTCGATCCTGTCGATGCCGCCGCCTCCATATCCCACCCAGAGCGCTCCGCGGCTGTCCTCGAGTATCGTCGCCACATTGCCGACGTTGTGGCTGTAGAAATCGGGCAGATATTTGTATTGAACGAATTGTTTTCTTTTCGGGAGCTCGTTTAATCCATCCTGTGTTCCGATCCACAGATTCCCGCAGTTGTCTTCTTCGATCCAGCGGACGCAATCGCTAGCCAGGCAAGTTCGATCATCCTTCTTCGAGCGCAGATGCACTGCCGGCGGCGATGTTGCCGTTTCACTTTCAAAGAGGTACAACCCCCGGTAATTAAACGTGCCGACCCAAATTCTTCCCTTACTGTCTACGACTACCTGTTTTATTACAGACCCGGCCAGATCTTTCGTGGCAAAATGCTCCGCCGCATGTGTACGAAGATCGAATCGATCAACTCCTCTGTACGTGCCGAGCCAGAGAGCGCTGTCGCCGTCCTTCGCCACCGACCACACGGTATCGCTGGCGATGCTTTTCGGGTCGGTCGGACTATGCCTGAATGAACGAAACACCTCACGTTCCGGATCGAAGCTCATCAGCGCGTGGGCCTTCGGGCCGCTGTCCCACGTGCCGAGCCACAGCATTCCGGATCCGTCCTCACAGATCGAAGTGATGTTGCAATCAAAGTAATGCTTGAATTCCATCGTTCGGGTGTCGAGGCGATTCAATCCGCCGCGCGTCGTCCCGATCCAGATTGCACCTCTTCGACTTTCACAGAGGGCTGAAATGTACGAATCGTTGAGCGAATGGATATCCGGCGAATCGTGCCCGAACCGAATGAACCGCTCCCTGGTTCTGTCGAAGAGACATAATCCGCCGCCCCATGTACCGACCCAAAGGTTTCCCTCCCTGTCTTCCAGGAGGCACATGACATAGTTCTCGGACAGGGAGAGCGAATCGGACGGGTCATGCGTGTAGTTTTTAAACGACGTTCCGTCGAATCGATCCAGGCCGTTCATTGTCGCCACCCAGATGAACCCATCACGCGTCTGGAGTACGCAATTAATCAGGTTATCGGAGAGACCTTCGTCGATCGTATACCGCCTCATCTCGGTGCTCTGATACTGGGCACCGAGCGCTGAAGCAAGAAGAACTAGGGAGAGGAGTATCTTCAGAAGGCGGAACACCGCTTCCTCCGGAATTGAGTATTGAAATGCTATGAAAGCGCATGGTGAAAAGCAACCGAAATCGACCCGGAGAGAGCCGTTGTCGGAGAATACCACGAACGTGCGATGCGGGTAAACCGATCGGAGCGTAGATTGCCCAAGTCTTCCCGGTTCACTTGCATCGAATCGAGAAGGCGAAGGAACCGGTGCGGCGCAAGCTCTCCCCCTTCGGTGTTGCGTTTTGGCAAGTAAATCGTTAACGTGGCAACGTCGATCGATTGACGCTCTGCGGCACACTCTGGTAGGAGGGTGTGCGAGTTTTGTGGTCTATCCCGCCAAGGTTTCTCTCTCTCTCTACTACATAAGAAAACATCAAGCGCTGCGACGAGTCGCCGCACAAGGCTGCAAAGGCGTCTGTGCAGCATGTCACCGTTGAAGGTTCCTCGGTCAAGGGTCGAATTCAGCAGTCAATGATCCAGGAAAGCGCGGGGCTCTCTCACCTTCTTGTCTCGCGCATCTCTTTGGCAAGACGATGCCTGGCCTACGTCACTCTGACGGGCTTTTGCCATCACTCGTACACATCTCATGGGAGGATCCGGATGAAAGGTATCAGCACCATACTCGTCGCCTCACTGCTCCTTTGGTCGAGCATTCTCTACGGCCAGGAGGTCGCGCGAAAACCTCTCATAGGACGAAGTTATGTGCCAAGCACGAGCGGCCGATTCGGCCGTTCCAATCCACCCAGAACGGCGCCGCCCGATCAATCGCAGCGGGGAGCGCGAGCATCCTCTCAAGGTCCTGGAACCACCCTCTGGATGACTCACTACGATTACATTACCAACGGTTCAGTGCCTCGGAACATCATTAATTACGGAGACGGAACGCTCTCGATCGCACGCATGGCCAGCCAGACTCCTCTGGGAAGCTCGAACTCTCCCGACAGAGGAACATTCTACACGTACTTCAACGGATCGACTTGGTCCACACCGGTGAAGATTGAAGGGATTCGTGCCGGCTGGGGAACCTTAGCCGAGTTCAAAGACAGGAACGGAACAGAGGCGGTAATCTCTCATGACACGGCAACCTATACCCTCATGTACAACGTTCATTCGGCCAAGGGGACAGGTTCATGGACGCAGACGGTCATTTCAAGTCTGCCGAGTCTCTGCTGGCCGAGAATTGCGATCGGAGCCGGATCGGTTGTCCACGTTATCTCAACGACGCTCGCCGAGCCAGCGCGATCTCCATTCTATTTCCGTTCTACCGACGCTGGAAGCACGTTCGCCGCTCCCGATACGATCTTTTCGGGAATCGATGAAACGTCATCCGCCGACGGATACGCTATGGCGGCGAACGGTACGACTGTCGCGGTAGTTCAAGCCGGGCTGAACGGGAAGGTTGTCCTCGCAATGTCGACCGACAATGGCGTCACCTGGAACGAGCGGATGATCTTCAACGCTAAAGTCGACACGCTCGCGCTCAACGAACGCGCACAGACTCCCGACGGGAGCTGCCAGATAGCCTTCGATAACGCCGGAGCGGTTCACATCGTTTGGGGAAACTATACCTCGGTGGGCAATTCGGCGTCGCAACCGGTAACAAGCTATGCCCTGGACAACACCATCCTTCACTGGAGCAGTGCCACGGGCATCACACAGGTGGCTCAGCCGATTCAGGACCCGGCCATCCTCAGCAACGCCACGACGGACATGCCGGGAGTTGACGGTGCGCTTGTCACGATGCCGAGTGTAGGAGTTGATGCGCTCAATAATCTGTTCGTCGTCTATCAGGGCCAGACCTCGGAGACGTCGTCCGCATCGCTGCCGTACTGCCACCTCTACGCGACCTATTCGACAAACGGCGGAGTGAGCTGGGCAACTCCCACGGACATCACTCCGACAAGCGGTTATGACAATTCGTTTCCGTCGATGGCGAGTTTGGTCGACAACAATCTGCATATCGTCTACAACACGGAACCGTTGCCGGGGAACAACGTCCAAAGAAACCACGTCGATACGCTTATCGCGGTGAAGTACCTGCGACTTCCGGTATCGCAGTTGGGAGTCACACTCTCTTACCCTTCCGCGCAGAACCTCACCGCGAGCCTCGCCGGTGGGGCCGTGAAACTCTTATGGCAAAACGGAGGCGGAACGGCAACCCTCAAAACATACCGGATCTACCGGGGAATGGATTCCAGCAATGTCTCGATCATCGACTCTGCCTCTTCGACTTCATACTTTGACAGCGTCCTCTACGCACCACCGATTGTCTATTATCGCGTGAGCGCGGTCGACACCTCGGGACACGAAAGTAACCTGACTGCCGCGGTGCGCATCCAGAACGGCATTCTCGTCCCCGGCAACGCTGTGCAGCTCAACGCGTCGTGGATAGACGTCAGCAACAAGAGTGCAGTCGATGCCAGCCAGATCTTTACGCTCGAAGCATGGATATATCAGACGAGCATTGTGCCAAACGATGGGAGCAGAATAATCGATAACGATCTCGAGGGGAGCCCTGATTCGTGGACCTTCGACCTCACCGGGGGCAATCATTTGCGGTTTATCTCTTCGGCGGGCTTTGCCGTGGGGCAGACATCCGTCTCGCTCAACCAATGGCACCATGTCGCTGCGGTTGTCGGGGCTTCGACGATCCAGATTTTTCTCGACGGGAAGCTCGACGGAACCGGAAATCGTTCGGGAACGTGGAAAGGCGTCTCATTCGACATTCGCATCGGTTCATTTTACATCGGCCCGAACGGGACGCAGGATGAGTATTTTTACGGTTCCATGGATGAAGTCCGCATGTGGAATAGGGCGCTCTCCCAGAGAGAACTCCAAAGCCGGATCTACCGGCCGTTGACCGGGGCCGAGCCGAACCTCGCCGCCTATTTTACGATGGATCAATCGGGCAGCGGCGCCTTCGTGGATGTTACCAATAATTGTCTCAATGCCAATCGGACGAACGACGGGGTGACGCATTCAAACGGAACCCTGGCATTCAACGCAAGCACTGCCCCGATTTCACAGATCGCAAGTTTATCGCTCAATACCGCGCCGATTGACTTTGGCCCCGTCAAGCTCAACACGACAAAGAACCTTGTGCTTCCGGTCAAAGCTCTCTTGGGCCCGGTGAGAATTCAGAACATTGCTTTTCTTCACGGCACGTTCGGAGTCACGCCTCTCTCGGCGGTGCTCAATCCCGGCGATTCGGTGTCGATTTCCCTTTCATTCAATCCCACACAATATGGAAGCTACGCCGACACGCTCACGATAACGTCGAACGCCAGCTCAGGAAATTACTCGATTCCGGTTTCCGCCTCGTCGCCGCGCCCGACGCTGATACTCAGTTCCCCCTCGGTGCAGTTGAACAGCGCGACGTACGGCGACACGCTTACGCAGATGCTCCAGATCAGGCAGAACACGGTCAATCCCCTCACCATCGACTCACTCTACACGATGACA
Organism: Bacteroidota bacterium; assembly: GCA_035505655.1. GTDB lineage: Bacteria > Bacteroidota > Ignavibacteria > UBA10030 > UBA8401 > JAGVPT01. The sequence continues at coordinate 53,474 of DATJQP010000084.1, read as the reverse complement.
AGCACTTTTTCCGTGAACCTGCACGCGGCAATCGTCAACGATTCGGCGAACCTGAAAATATCGTTCAAGGCACCGAACTACGGAAAATATGTCGACACCGTCTTCATCCACAATAATTCTGCAACACCGCTTGTAAAGGTCCCCCTCACCGCCAATGTGCCGTTCCCGGTGGTCTTCACCGGCGGCACGCTGAACTTTGGCGATGTCGCGGTGGGAGATTCCTCTTCTCAGCTCCTCCTGCTGGGGAATACGTACCAGGGAACCACGGTCTATGATTCGATTTACGTCAGATCGAAGGAATTCAGAGTTTCACCCGGAAGCGGCAAGGTGAAACCCACCGACACGCTGCAGCTTCTCATCACATTCAGGCCCGATGGTCTGAAGCGGTTTGTCGATACGGTGTTTCTGCAAAACAAGGGACAGAATACGATCACGCGGATTGCCCTTCTGGGAGCCGGTGCATCGATCAACGCCGCCGGTCCGGCCGGTGCAGCTCTCCCGACGGAATTTTCGCTCTCTCAGAATTATCCGAATCCTTTCAATCCGTCGACGACGATCTCCGTCGGTCTGCCTCGGCAAAGTCACGTTTCTCTCGTCATCTACGATAACCTCGGCAGGCAGGTCGCCGTCCTGGTCCATGACGATCTTGCGGCCGGGTCTTACAGCTTTCGTTGGAGTGCCGGGGGGCTTGCCAGCGGGATGTATGTCTACAGGATGATCGCAGTACCTTCGGACGGCAATCAGCCGTATGTTCAGGTGAAGAAGTTGCTCCTATTAAAGTAGTGCGGCGTCCACGAAACGAGTGCGGATCTTTTCACATTCAAAAAAGGAGAACGGTCAGCCATGAAGAACTCTTTCTTCTTTGTTGTTGTCCTTGCATGGAGCTTGCTCTCGATTGAGAGCGCCGATGCGCAGCTTCCGACGGTCAAATGGGCGGCTCCGCCCCTCGCGAACTCCTTCACGTACAGCGGATGGATCTACAATTATTCCGCCGGTTCGACGAGGTACTGGGTCGGCGATACCGTCTCGGTTCAGATCATGGACGGCCCGTTCAGCACCAACCCGAGCGTCACCTTCACCTTCGACAAATCACACAACGAAGGGGACGACTTCGAAGATATTGTTGACTTAACGGGAGACGGGGTGAGAGACATTCTCATCGTGCGGGAGAAAACGGAACCGGGAGGTTTTACCGTTCCGTACGGGTTCAGAATCGTTGACGGCGCCACCGGGAACACCGTGTGGACATTCGATGACCCAAATCTCATCTATACATTCCAAAATACTGCAGATCTCGATCACGATGGGAAGATCGAGCTTGTCGTTTCAAAGCAGAACGCGGACTATTCCAACTATCAGATCCTCGTGTATGCGACAAACGGGACAGCCCTTTCCGTTCCGGAAGCTGGCAACACCGTTCCGGTCACTCACACATTAAGCCAAAACTACCCGAACCCCTTTAATCCCAGCACAACGATTTCATACCGACTGTCCGGCAGAGAAGACGTCAGCATCACCATCTACGACGTGTTGGGGCGAGTCATCAAACAGTTTGCCCTCGGCGAGCAAGAGGCCGGAACGCATTCGATGAGTTGGGACGGCAGGAATGAGCACGGCACATCGGTTGCGGGCGGAACATATTTCTATCAAGCCCGATTCGGAGAGTATCTGCAGTCGAAGAAAATGCTTCTTCTGAAGTAGCCCGCGATCGGGTCCAACTCCGACACACTGTCACATTGAGGAGCGAACGATGAGAAGGTTTGCGTCCATCGGCACGGCGCTGTTGTGGTCACTCTGTTCTCTTCAGTTATTTGCGGGAGTTCCTCGACATGAGGGCATCGTGTCTCGACCGGTTGCCAGTGCCCGCTGGAAGTTGTCGCCGGGTGTTTACGGCTACACGCTGCCGGACAACCTCCCCAAAGGAGTTCCCTGGTTTATCGCAGAGGATTCCGGGTCGGTGTGGGTCGCGGGCGACAGCGCTCTCATCGCAAAGGCGAGCACCTCGGATCTCACACAGTGGACGCTGCTCAATTCCGGAATTCCATCGGACGTTTCGATCGATTGGCTGGCGTTCGTCAACTCGCATGTCATCTTTGCGGCCGGAGGAGACGGAACGATCTATACGACCTCGAACGGGGGTGTATCCTGGACTGTCAGCTTTTCCGATCCGCAGCTGACACAATTCATCGATATCATAAAGTTCTTTGACTCACATCATGGGGTCGCCTGCGGGGACGGAAGCGGGGGGAGTGGATTAATGGCATTTCTTGAGACAACGGACGGCGGCTTGACGTGGAGAAATAACAACACCTTTCAAATAGTCGGGGAGACAAATTACGATCTCGTCAGCTATGCGGCTCCGTCCTCCGTGTTCATGTCCGGCTACTGGAATTTTCCGAACGGCCAATCATATCGGGGCGTGCTGAGCAGCACCGATCTCGGAACTACCTGGAGGTTCGCGACGGTCGGTTCCGGATCATTCGAGGATTCAACCCTTGTTACTCAGGGTGTCGCCTTCGCATCGAACCTTGTCGGGCTCGCGTGCAGGGCAGATTCGACCTTTTGGTCGACATCGGACGGAGGAATTACGTGGCAGCAGGTGGGGCAGAAGGCCGGCACATTCTTCTTCTGTGCCGATTTTGTGGGCGGGGCAACCACGGCGATGTGCGGCGGCTACAGGCAAGCCTCGCTGGCCGAAGTAGACCTTTCCAGTTCAACGTACTCCGTGCAACGAGAGGACACCTCGGTGACGGCGTTGAAGAATATTTCATTTACCTACGTTGACTTCCCGACGACAGAGCGCGGGTATATGATCTGCGGCGGTCAGCTGCGGACCTTTTACGCGACAGAGTCTCCGACTAGCGTGAAGGCCGATCCCGGCATGCCCGAACACTATTCGCTCGGGCAAAACTATCCCAACCCGTTCAACCCGACCACCATCATTCAATACGCAGTTCCGAGGCGCGAGTATGTCGTTCTTTCCGTCTTCAACATCCTCGGAGAGAAAGTGGCTGACCTTGTGAACGGACTGAGGGAAGCCGGCGCTCACACTGTTTCATTCAACGCTTCAGATCTCTCGTCGGGGCTCTATTTCTACAGGATCCAGGCCGGCAGTTTCGTGGAAACAAAAAAGTTAGTGGTGGTCAAGTAGACCTCGCAAGAGTTCCATCGTCTCATCCCGCCCCAGACATTCACCATCTGGGGCATTGTTTTTCCGAGCGGCGCCGGCGAGGTTGTCATTGCCGCGCCGGATCCTCGATGTCTCGGGGAGTGGTCATACGTGGTCGGGCCGATTCTATTCGCCGCCCGCACATGATGGTCGGCGAGGGTTCACGGGTATATTCATAAAATATTAATCTTTGGATCTGACCTCCATTTTCCCTTGACTTTCTTGTTTGCCGGCACTATTTTTCTGTCGTGCCATTGGGGACCCTCTCCCCATTCATTTCAATCCGCCCAAAAGTTTGTGAAGTACTTCCGACTCGTGCTACGCGTTGAGCGGGCACGTTTTTCTATTGCCGGAACTCTGGCCGACATCCCAGTCGGCCGCGCGATCTTGTTCGACCGACATCCGAGCTACCAAATACAACTTCTCAAAGAGCTCACAACAAATCGGGAGGCAACAGGTGAAAGTTCTTTACTCGATCGGTCTGATGCTGGTTCTCATGGCCGCCGGCGCTCATTCGCAGGTGCTTCAATCGTACACCGTCGTGAGAGACACCACGCCCAATAACTTACCGAAGGGAGGGATCTGGTTCGTCACTGAAAACTCCGGTTCGGTCTGGATCTCCGGAGACAGCACGTTGGTCGCAAAGGCGGATACTTCCAACCTGGGAGTTTGGACAAAGATGAACACCGGAATTCCTGCCGACGGGATCAACTGGCTGGAGTTTGTAAGCCCGTCGGTAATCTATGGAGCCGGCTACAGCGGCGCGATCTACAAAACAACCGACGGCGGATCGTCGTGGAACCAGGTCTATTACAACGCAGGAGTGACAACCTTCATTGACCGCATCACTTTTTTCGATGCCAACCATGGTTTCGCATGGGGAGACGGTATCTCTTCAAGCAGTGTTCAAGCGTGCCTCGAGACAACCGACGGCGGCACCACCTGGACAAACAACAATTCTCAATTGGTCGGATTCGCAAGTTCCGGCATCGTGCGCTTCGTCCCGCCGTCGAACGTATTCCTTACCGGGAGTTATTCTCAGTCGAGCAATTACTGGGGAGTCTGGAGGAGCACGGATGGCGGACACTCCTGGTCTTTTGCAACCGTCGGCACCTCCCCAAAAGACTCTGTCACCCAAACATACTCGGCTGATTTCAAAAGCAGTCTTATTGGCGTCGCGTGTCGAAAAGATTCGACCTTCTGGTCGACGACCGACGGCGGCGTTTCTTGGCAGCAAATCAGCTCACACGCGCAGACGAATTTCGATTATGTAGCATTCATCCCCGGAACGAACACCGTGATGGCGGGCGGAGGAGGAGAGGCATCGATCGCCGCTGTGGACCTGGACAGTCGGACATTCACCGTGTATAGGGATGCCTCAACGAACGTCACTTTCAACTACGTCGATTTTCCCTCTACAACCCGGGGATACATGTCGAACGGATTCAACGCGAAGTTCTATTCCACGTTTTCTTCTGTGCCTCTCCCCGTCGAACTGACATCGTTTACCGCATACCCCGCCGTGCACGGCGTCGAGCTTGAGTGGATCACAGCATCAGAGAACGGTAACTATGGATTCAATGTCGAAGCTAGGAGTCTCGACTCCCGTCAGGAATCATCCACGGACTGGCGGCAAGTCGGGTTCGTGTACGGGAACGGGACCAGCGCCATATCCCATCACTATTCGTATGAGGACGCCGAAAGAGGTCCAGGAACATACTCCTATCGGCTGAAACAGATCGATCGCGACGGAAAATTCAAGTACTCACCATCCGTCGAAGTAACGGTATCATCGAAGCCGTTGACCTTCAACGTCGCTCAGAATTACCCCAACCCCTTTAACCCTTCGACCACAATCAATTTCACTCTCCCGATTCGTTCACGCGTCACGCTGGTCGTCTACAACGCCCTCGGCCAGAAAGAGGCCGAGCTCGTGAATGGCGAAAAAGAAGCGGGCTCGTACAACGTCACCTTCGACGCTTCGGGTCTCCCGTCCGGCACGTATTTCTATCGCTTGCAGACGGGGAGTTTTAGCTCGGTCAATAAACTGGAGCTGCTGAAATAGCTCATCTCACGTCCGGTTCACAAACCTAATTCAACTATCATATTCACGGAGGTCGCTGTGAGAGCATTAAGACCGATTCTATTCTTACTCCTCTGCCTGGGTTCTTTGAACGGTGCGGGTGCTCAGGGTTGGCAGCAATACGGATATGGCGGAGCGCTGCCATCCTTTTACGGAATGTCGGCGGTGAATGATTCCGTCTGCTGGTTTTCAGGCGACCTCATGCTCACAATACTCGTACAACTCCACAGCAATGGAAATTCGTACGTCTGGAGTCAGAACGGCCTGGAGCCGGGACAGTTCACTGCCATTGCCGGGCGGAGTTCGACGCTGGCCTACACCGCGAGCGGCAACGGGAAACTCTTCAAGACCACGGATGGGGGAAACAACTGGACAAAACAATTTACGCAGGCAAACGGCGCCTTTATAGACGGAATGTACTTTTGGACAGACAGCGTCGGGATCGCCTTCGGAGATCCCGTCGCGTATCCCGGCACAGGTCCCTTCACGTTGATTCGAACGACTGACGGAGGAACGACATGGAATGATATTTCTTCCACTTTGCCTTCCGTCACCGCAGAGTATGGAGTCTGTTTGCAGTACGACGCGGTCGGGAGTCACTTCTGGTTCTCATCCTTTTCCAATTTAGACACATCGGCCGCCCGGTTTCTCTTCCATTCCAGCGATCGCGGCCTGACGTGGGAGAAGCTGAGCGTCCCTCAATTTTTCGGCGACTTCACCGCGTCGTTTTCAGACACATCCAACGGATTGATTACGGGCAACTCGGGCAAAATTGCGCGAACGACGGACGGGGGGAAGACGTGGACATACCGTCATGACGGAGTCGGCATCCTGCCGTTGAAGATGGAGAAGGGGACAAGCAATGTCTGGATCCAGGGCTACTATGATGAGAATGCCGGTAACAATCCTGTTTTCTATTCGACTGATTTTGGCTCAACCTGGGGAAGACAACCGAGAAACTCTCCCGTTAACGTCAACGGGTTCTCTGTCACAAGTCACAATGTCGTGTGGGCGAGCGGGTATAACTATCTCGTCCTGCGGAACTCAACTGCCAGCGTGGTGACTTCAGTCTCTTCTCAATCGCGCGGCACGGCCATACCGCAATCGATGGAGTTGTCCCAGAATTACCCGAATCCATTTAATCCAACGACGATGATCAAGTACAATATCCGGAACGCGGGTCAGACAAAGCTCACCGTCTATGATGTTCTGGGACGCGAAGTCCGCACTTTGGTCGACGGTGCGCAGTCATCGGGCTGGCATATCATCACGTGGGACGGGACAAACGACAATAGACAAGGGGTATCGACGGGAACCTATTTCTATCGAATTGAAAACAACGGCCAAATTGAAACAAAGAAAATGATTATGCTGAAATAGCAGCAGTTCCAGCGCTTCACCATTCCAGCCCCGGACATCCATCATCCGGGGCCTCGTGTTGGCGCCCCGTTCAATGTCACGCCAACAGGAATCAACGGCCGGTCCCCCCCCCTGCACGGACGGATGCCGGCCGCTCAGGAACGATTCTTCTATGAGGAGTTTCCGGGTTGACGTTCATCGACAGCTTGACGTTGAACTCTTTTTCTAGTAATATTGCGCCATCATACTGACCGAGTCCGGGGAAGACGAGGTCGTGAAAATGGAATTCTGAGATGCCTCTGGATTCGCGAAAGCGATGAAAGAGGCTTTATTATTTTGAGGGCCTATCGAACGAGAAACCGTTCATGCCGCTTGTTCATCGATGGACCGGGTCCGGAACTAGAGCGGCTCGTCGAGCTTGGCTTTTAGCCCGCTCAGGGAGAATCATCTATGCGAATACCGTTCCGCTTCTTTGCGACAATTCTGCTTCTTCTCCTCTATTCGGGAAGTGAGCGCGTTGTTTCACAGACTCAATCGTTTGACTTTAAAAGGTATCTTTTCGGCACACTACCCACCCTCACGCTGGACGTTGAGTCGCTCAATACCGTCTCTGGTGCTGTGACGATCGACGGGAGTGATGCACAATCACCCTCTACGCCATACAGCTGGCTTTGGGGAGACGGCTCGACATCTACCGGCTTCCCTCCTCAAAACCATACGTACCTCAACCTGGGGACGAACTACATCGTCAAAGTCCTTGCGACCTATGCCGGCGGAGGGAAAGACTCCGTGGAGGTCGTCGTGCGTTTTGCCCTTCCCGATGTCAGGCCGATTTCCATCTCGCCTGATATTGCGGTGACGATTCCTGATTCGAACGTGGTACTGATCAGCAGAGAACCTGGCTACGGTTTTTCCGGCAGCTTGAGCTATTTTGACGACCGTTTCTTTGTCACGTATCCCAGATCGCTCGCTGAGTATGTGGCCTCGGTCGCGGCGACCGTTGAGCGAGACTTTGTCAACAACGACCTCTTTCTCATCAACGGAAAGTTTCAGCAAGTGATGCTCCGCGATTCGGCCGCGGGCGGCGCGTACTCGATCTGGTATTCCAGTCCGGTCGCATTCGGGGTTGGCGATGTCTTCCTCACCGGAGTGCCGGGGTACTCCTCCCTCTTTCACGAGATGGGACACAACATGACATTGAATTCACCCGCCGGCTATTACTACGGCGGAAAGATCGACGGAGATGCTAACGCGATTTTTTCCGAAACGATGGCTCAAATCTTTCAGCATGCCGCAGGGTATGAGATCATCAACAACTACCGGACGTACGGCCTGAGCGATGACCTCATGATCGACATAGAATCGAGCGTCATTTCATCGGTCGAGCTGATACGAACGTCGTATGACGAGTACGTAGGTTCCGGCAAGAAGTTTGCGTCATGGAATAACCCGAGCACGCCGGCGGACGAAACCTTCAACACCTTTATGACGATCGCTTACAAGTTCATGGAGCAGGCGGAAATCACGGGACAAGGGTACCGGGCACCTCTGAAGAGAATGATGACGCTTCTCCAGGGTTTCAATTCAAGCTGGCAGCAACAATACGCTCCGTTGACGAACACCGCGGCTGCAGACACTTTCCGCGCAACCTTGATGGCAAGTGCGGTCTCTTTCGCGTTTGGAAAAGACCTACGGTCCGATTTTCGAACCTTGAATTTTCCCATCAGCGATCGGATCTACACCGAGCTTTACAGTTCCGTCAGCTCTCTTGGACGGTCCCGATTCAGTCCTCCGCTCCGATTCGAACTCGGGAACAGTTTTCCCAATCCAGCAAATCCATCGGCAACGATCAGCTACGCCGTTCCGGCCCGATCGCATGTGACACTCGCAGTCTTTAATACTCTTGGACAAAGGGTGGCAGAACTGGTCAGCGGTGAAAAGGATGCCGGCGCCTACAGCGTTACCTTCGATGCCAGTACCGTTGCGTCGGGCATGTATCTCTATCGGATGGAGTGCGGCGGTTTCGTGCAAACGAAGAAGATGGTAGTGCTGAGGTAGTTTGGTCCCGCTCATTGCGGCATTCCTCACGGCTATTCATGCCCCGGGTCTTTTTCGCTTCTCGTTCCCAATGTCTCGTTGGGAACGAATCATTTGAAGCTCCGCTTCATACACCAGTCTCACGGGGGAGATCATGTCACGCACCCGCTACAAAATCTACAACGAAGGTCAGCCGCACTTCTTGACAGCCACTATTGTCGAGTGGATACCTCTCTTTACAAATCCTGATATTACGTCACTGGTATTGGACTCGTTGCGCTTCCTCCAGAGAGAACGCCGGGTGGCATTGTATGCCTATGTGATTATGGAACACCACTTCCATCAGGTTGCATCAAGCCCAGAACTGAAATCAACGGTCAAGGAGTTCAAGTCTTTCACAGCACGAAAGATTATCGACTACGTGCAGGATCGAGGATTTGTCGGTCTTCTTGAGAAGTTGCATGACGCAAGAGAAGCGCATAAGAGGAAGAGCGAGTACCAGGTGTGGCAGGAAGGAAGTCATCCACAGGAGATCTATGGAGAGAAGATGTTGATCCAAAAGATCGATTACACTCACGACAACCTGATCAGGCGTGATTGCGTTTATGAGACGCGCCACTGGCGATATTCGAGTGCGCGGAATTATGAGGGAACGGATGGACTACTTCGGATTAAAACCGATTGGAGGAATGAGGGGTGATCAGGAAGCGGAGCTTCGTGGGACGCTCGTTCCCAACGACAAGTTGGGAACGAGATTATTGGTAACACCTAATCTCGTGACACGCGGCTCGAAATTTCCTTGTGAGAGTTGCGTAGGAGATCCCCTGTTCTTGCCGTTCTATCGTCCATGATTCAGCTGCTCCTTTTCCTGCGAAACGCGTTTCCGCCGATCAACTCGCAGGGGGCGTCGTTTCGCTCTCCTGGAATGACAATATCCCTTCCTCGTACTATTTCAACACCATGAGCTTCTTGGACACGACATGATTCCCCGAACGAAGAGTATAAAAATAGACCCCGCTCGAGAGCCGCGTGCCGTCGAAGCGCACTTCGTAGAACCCCGCTTTTTCGAACCGGTTCACCAGCGTCGCGACCTCCCTTCCGAGAATATCGTACACCTTCAGTGTCACGAAACTATTCACCGGCAACTGATAGCCAATCGTCGTCGACGGATTGAACGGGTTCGGATAGTTCTGGTTTAGCGCGATCGTCGTCGGCACATTCAGCGGCCGGTTCGCGATTCCGGTGTACGCGGTTGGGTTGAAGAGATACGCGTCTTCCGCGGAGATGGGATAGCTCGGCACGAGCGTTACGGAGAACGACGTGCTGTACGCCTCCGTCGCGGGGGTCCTTTCCATCAGCCACAACGCATAGTAATACGGAACCGATTTCGTGAGGGAGAGCGCACCGATATCAGCCCCTCCCTGTGTCGGATCGTAGAGCTTACCCGACGGATCGTACGAATCCGAGAGGATCCATACATAGTTGCGAAAAGGCGTTCCGTTGAGCGGATCGATGTCCCATTGATTGTTCTTTTCGACATCGAGAACAACGACGGTGAGCTGCCGTGGCGGGTTCGCGTCGTCGTCATAGGCCGCAAACGGCACCCAGGTAAATCCGGAGAACTTGGCGGCGCCGAATGTCGGTTTCGAATAGAAGAACGCCTTCTGAGCTGCGTGCTTGTTCAGGGAATCGACCACGTACGGCTCCCCGACATCGTATCTTCCGTTGGCGTTTGCATCGGTGTATGATTTCTTCGGGCTAAATCTGAGCTCTACGGTCTTGTAGTCCCCCTTTCTCAGGCAACTCGGTCCGGTGACAGTTTGCCACCGCGCCCCGAGGTACGCTCCTTTGTAGAGCATGTCGCCCACGCCTCCGTTCGCACCGGTAAACCAGCGCAGCGTGTCAGGATCTGAAGTGACATCGTGGGCGTACAGCTGGGATCGCAATGTGCCGGGAAAAATCCTGAACCCTTCAATGGGAACTGAATTCGCCGGCTCCGTTGAATCCGGAAGCGGGCTATTCAGCAACAACAGACGCCCGTCCGTGGAGTCTTTGACCGTCAGCCCGGAGTTCCCGATGATGTCCACCGAATCGACCCCCGTAAGGAGGTAGAGATGGTTCCTGGCGGCGGTGGTGTCCGCAAGGACAAGCACCGGCGCGCCGTACGCCGATCCGCGGAGATGCTGAAGCGCCACGCTTCTCTGCCGGTACGGGAGAATCGGGAACACAAGAGTATCGGTCCACAGGTTGCCGTCTCCGTCCGTGACAGTGAGGCCGATCGAATACTCATCCGGCGCAAATGTGGCCGGCACGGAGAACGACAGGTAGCTGTTATTATCCGACGGGTCGTAGTGCAGCGTGGTAGCTCCCGGGCCGACAAGCGGCAGAGTGAGCCCCTGGAACGAATTTACCGATTGTCGCGAAACGGTCACGTTCGAAAAGCTGAAGGGATTCGGATTCGTGAGCGTGAACCCGTATCGGATCGTTTCCCCCCTGTTGACCTGACCGTCGAAATTAATGTCGTCCCAGAAGACGCGTGGAGTTGTCGCATGAAGCTCGCTGGTTGTAATGGCCGGTACAACCTGAGGCCAGAACGACGTCTGGCCCGACGTGTCGACAACGACGAGGTCGAGCTGCACGGGTTTCTGCCTGCTCTGAAACCGGCAGGAATTACCGAACACCCTGTCGCCAGGGGCCTGGTCTCCGTGAGCGCCGTCGTCGTAGAGCGGAAGCGAGATGATCTGTGCGCCGGCGGCATCCTTCACCGTCGCCTGAACCGTGCTCGCACCCATAAACTCTCCGTCCGTCGCGATCTCCATCCGGGCGCTGTCGTCCGAAACCGACGTGGCCACCGTGGTCACCGGAACCCTGAAATCCGCTTCGTACGTCCTCCGAGCCTCGTCGCAGAATTGTCGCAGGACCGTCACGCTGCCAAGTCGATCGGCCCCGCGCCCTATGACAAAAGCTCCTACAATTTCCTGCGTGTCCCCCTTGGCAAGGGTAAACGGACCGGTCGAGATCATCCCGCGCACGTCTTGCGGGCTCATCCCGCTCTTCGTCATTGTCCAGCCTTCGCCGTTCACGGGGTCTCCCGGAAACACGTCCGGGCATGGACGACCGGTCGTGGGATCTGCAAGGGGCAGATGTGTCCAGCCGTCAGTGCCTTCCTGGAACTCGTGTGCGCACCCCGCATAGCTCGGATCGCCCAGCGGCGGATCCCGGTAGAGAGGGTCGTAGGTGTCGAGAAAGACGGCATGCGAGACGACCCCGAGATTCTTCCATCCTTTCCGCCATACTCCGTGCGACAATGCACTGTCCACTGACGATCCCGGTACCGCCGGCCCCTGAAAAAGAGCGAACCCGGCTGCAGGCGGTCTTGGGCCGTACCCGTGTTCGCCCTCGTCATCGTCGTCGCCGTTATACACAAAGGTAAGAGCTCGGAGCGTGTCGCATCCGATCAGATCATCCTCGGCATTGCCAAGATCGAAGTCCGACCAGAGAGAGATGAAGACGCTGTCGTAATCTGCATCGCTCTTATTGATGATGATCCAGCGTATGAACATCGTGTTCCCGAGAGCTCCGGGCTGGTCGAATCCAAAGTACGTCGCCTGCACCTCGATCCCGAGCGGAGGCGTCACACCTACTTTGACGTGATCGAGTGAATCGGCATCGTTGTAGACGCACCACAGCTGCTGGTCTCCGTACAGCCTGACCTTGTCCACGCCGGCATCCCATTTGCCGTTTCCGTTCACATCGACAAACGGAGCGCCGAGATCGCCCGGCCAGTTGTCAAAATCGGGATTGCGGGAGCTGGCGGGGAGATTTGCGTCGCCCTTGTTCACTTTGTAGACGCGATACCGCGGATCATTAGGATCGGCGGCAACATTCCTGTTGTTGCTCTCCGTATTGAATGTGCCGAGGATCGGACCTGCCTCATATTCCGTTTCATAATTCTGGACTGCGGTTCGCAGTTTTCCGGTGGGCCTGTGAACTCCGGTGATCCAGATGCCGGCCGTAAACAACGCGGTGCAACCGCTCCCCTTCGGCCATTCCAATCCCGCGGCATTCCGGTAGAGATAGTCGCAAAATGGGCCGTAGCTGTTGATTGCGCAGCTAATCGTATTTCCATCGAAGAGACTCCAGTTCTGAATCGCCGTTCTTTTCGTCGAAGTCGGGCATATGCTCCCCCCTCTTTGTGCGGCACTGATCGGGTCATGCGAGAATACCATTGCGAGGCAAAGAAGGGCGGGTTTTATAGCAGAAACGGAATTCTTCATAACTCATCTCCCCCGGTCGATGTGATAAGAGTTTTACGGTGGCGGAGTTCCGATCCTCGGTGAACGGCATACACTAGCGTCGACACCGGGGCTCATGTCACTGCGGGCTGATTCTTCGCAACGCGAATCCGGGGGGTCGGTCGGATGGATGATGGCAGGTACCGCTCTCCCCCATAACTCTCTGCCCTCCGAAGAAGATAGAAAAATACCCACAGTAGTGCAAACTGAGGCAGGCGGGTCTTCTGGAAGCCCACCAAAAATCCAAGGGTGGCGGAGCCGGCACAAAGCGGCCTTCCAACCGCTTCATGGCATGACGTGTGTTGTACGATGAATGTTGAGACCCCGTGCTTCATCCCACTCACCTCAGCCCGTGATCCCCGCGTTGCATAGTCGGCCTTAGATGAACGTTCGCGCCTAATCCGCACGGTTACATAAGAGATTGTACGGAGCTGGTCTAGGGAGTTAGTGCCGGCTCTCTTCGTTTCAACACAAACCGGAGGTGCGTCATTTGACCCCCCTCGACTCGCTGGCCGAGATGCCATGATGTGGCTGGATCGGTCCCCCCTTCTCAAAGCGGAATTCTCCGCACTCGGTCAGATCGGCGACGCGTCCCGAATGCCGGAGTCGTCCCAGACCTTCAGAAGAGATCCGCAGGCTCGCGACCGCGAAGGGGACGTCGTATCCACCGTCGTCTGTCCTGAGGGAATAGATTTCTATAATGGCAAGCTGGAAAAAGGGGTTCAGCGGGACCATGGCCGGATCCGCAAACGCCCGCTGCACAAATCGAAGGAACGACAAGAGAAACCTGTGGGATGACCCCTCGTCTTCCAGAGTGAGAGATGGTAACTGAAGACGCAGATAGATTTCGTGTGCGGCCGGGTCGAGCTCGGAGGCCTCGAGTGCATCAAAGAAGGGATGGATCTTCCGGTAGGCCGGATCGAGCCGGATGGCTTCGAGCACCGGGATGCGTTTTCCTTCTCGAAGCAATTCAATCTCCGTCGCCGTGAATTCCTTCGCCGCCTGTCTCCTCCCCTCTGCAATCTCCTTGCGCGTTTCCTCGATGACCGTAGCATCGATCGAATAGTTCGGCTCGATCATGGATTCTTTAAAATATCGGATGGTCAGGAACGGGAAGACGCAGAAGAAGAGGGCGAGGATAACTCCGGAGATCGTATTGGCGATCGTCGATGCGATGACGTAAGCGAAGGCGACGACAACGAGCTCCCCTGCGAGCATAAGGATGAGCCAAGGATTCACCCACCACGCAGTGCGATCCTTGTAGGGGCTGTAATTCCTGCTCATTCCACCCTCCATGATTGGCAATCGAGGCGATTCTCGCGGACGGTGTCAGCGGTGAATTCGCAGGCCATTTCCAAAAACGAGCACGCAGGATGATACTCAATCGATTGTCTATTTTCAAGAGACCCTCTGTCTCTTTAGCTTCGAGATGGCTTGGTTCCCTGGCGAAGATAGAAGAAATAAGAGATAAGAGGTAAGATGGAAGAGCTCCTGGCTTTTTATTCTCAGCAGGGACCGGAGAAGTTGAGCGAGACTTGGTAGTCTGGCCGTGGAGGGAAACAAGGTACGGCGGAGGGCGTTACCGCAACGAGCGATCCGAGACGACGCAGGGAACCCCGACCGGCACTGCGCCCTCCTCAAATCTCGCATAAGCGGAGCGCAAGCGCGCGCGTTGCTGGTCGACGCAGGGGGGAATCGAGTCAAGGTTTTCGTTCTCGTACGGCTTCTCTTCCGAAAACGACAAACAGAAATCGAGGCTTGACTCCATGTTGTCGTAGAACTCCCTGATCTGTTTCGTTTCCCGCGCAGAGTAGCTGCAGCGGTCGACAAGTTTCTCGAAGAAATCGACATACATCGTGATCTCTTTCGCGAACATGTGAGGGCGCTCGGGCGGCACGAGAGACGTACCACGTCCGTAGATGTGGTCGACCATCTCTTTGAGCGTATAGATCCTGTCGAACCAGGCAATGTTCGGCCCGGGGCATATCGCCTGAGGATGGTTGTGCCCCGGCACGAGCCCGAGAGCGGTCAATGCGCCATTGCCGAGCTGTTCGCAAAGACAGGTCTTTGCGAGAACTGCCTCTTTCTTCGCTCTTTTTTCATCCTCGGAAATATCAAGCGTCCCGATTTGCGCTAACTTCTGGCCCTGATATTCGCTCGACGCGACGCAGATGGGGCTCTCCGTAAATTCGGTGTTCGAGACGAGAAATCCTTTCGGACACGGCGATCCGGGTCTTCCCTCCGCCGCGATCGCCGCCGTATGGATCTCCGCCCTGCTATGCCGGACATTGTTGAAGGCAATGCCGAGCGGCGAAACGTCGCTGAGATAGAGATCCTCCTCCTTCGCGGCCCGAAGGAGCTCGCGGGTGGCATCGTCGACACACGTCGCTTCGGGGACAAGAAGAAATGGACTCGCCCATCCGGTCATGTCCATTCCAAATTGCTCATGAAGCCGGCGCGCCTCGCCATGCGTTCCGATCCCCCCCTGCACCGTAACGAGAGGCCGGCTCTTTTCCGCCGCTTCAGGATAGCGCCGGCCCATCTCGTCGTAGAATTTTCTGATCATGGGACGGAACTCGGCCATGAGCTCGTCCCGTTTCTGCCTGAATTCCTGGAGGAGCGTCGGCAACAGGATCCCGTCCGAGGCGAACGCGTGGCCGCCGCAGTTCAACCCGGACTCGATCCTGAACTCGAACACTTCCATCCCCTTCTTCGCAAGGAGTCGTCCCTGAATAAGCGCGGATCGGAAGTCGCTCACCTTGAGGATGATCTTCTTTTCAAGCTCGCCGGCCGCGTTCCGGTAGAAATCGCGGAACTGTGCCATGTAGGTGAACAGGCTCTGGTTCAGCCCCGCGGAAAATACGACGCTCGATCTCAACGTGCTCTCGGCAAAACCTTTGAGAGCCGCCTTCGCATCGCTGAGCTCGCTGGTCAGAGGGCCGCCGTACCTCGCGAGGTGGTGACTGTCCAGCTTGACCATAATATTGACGTCGATGGATCCGGGGTTCATGCGGTTCGTCAGGTCCCGTTGCATCGTATCGCGTTCGGGGCCCGGCGCCATTGCAAGGAGGGTCCGGTAATCTTTCTTCAACGGGCTCTCGTCGGGGAGCATCTCGAAGTACTTTTCCTTGTCATTGCGGGCGAAGAACGGAAGGCTTTTGATCGCTTCCGTCTTCATCCGCACGATCTCCTGAACAAGGTCGAGGTATGCCGTAATCCTTTTCGAGCGCGCTTCCGTTTCGGAGCGCGGAATGGTGCGATAGGGGAAATTGAACTTCTGCGAGTAGAATTTCCGCACCTTCTCTATCAGCATGTCGTCGATGATCGACATGACCGACGAGATCCCAAAATGGGCTACCCGGATCGGCGTATCGATCGAGTGGCCGGTTCCCATGACGGGAATGTGGAATCTGTGCTGATATGTGTTCATCTCGCACCGCCTCCGGTGACACACTGTGGAAGAGAGCTCATCGCCAACGCTGTATGTGTCTGCTCGAACGCTTCCCAATCCGACATCGCGCAGACTTAACGCTCAAACGGGCATTCGACGCGTTTCATGATACCAAATCCAATCGCCAAAAGCCAGCCATGAAGGAAGCGATGAGAATGACGTTTGACACTGCAAACGCGATCGGACCATTCCTTATTATCCTCTGCCGAAAAACTGCCGCAGCTTTTTCCCAAACGACCTTTTCCCTTCGGGCCTGGCGGCCAGGAGCGATCTCCAATCAGTCTCGCCGGCCTCCGCAGGGTTGGCCGTCTTCTTTTTTGCGATGTGCTCCTCTCCTTTCTCGCGACGCTGCTCCCACGATTTTCTTCCGTGAGCGTGCTGCCGCTGCTGAGGGCCACCGTGGCGTCTCTTACCTTGAGACGCTCTTTCTTCAACGGGCCGGGCTTTGGCATGAGTGTGTTTGAAGTCCGACCTTTGAGCATGGTGCACCGGTGCGACCGATTCCGTCTTCGCGGTGTAGTGGAATCCCGGATACGATCCGAGGGCAATCTTTTTGTCGATAAATCGTTCGATCTTTCTGAGATGATCCGTCTCTTCGTGTGAAACGAAGGTGAGTGCATCGCCTTTTTGATTCGCTCTTCCGGTCCGGCCGATCCTGTGGATATAGTCTTCCGCGAAGGTCGGCGTGTCGTAGTTGATCACGTGTGAGATCCCTTCAACGTCGATGCCGCGAGCGGCGATGTCGGTCGCGACGAGGACTTTGTAATCACCCTGTTTGAACCCGGCCAATGCGCGATTCCGCTGTGATTGCGACCGGTTGGAATGAATGACCGCAGCCTTGACCCCCGTCCGCTCCAGACGGCGCACGATCTTGTCCGCTCCGTGTTTTGTGCGCGAAAAGATGAGAAGGCTGTCCATCCGGGACGATCCGAGGATGTGCAGCAGAAGGTCGAGCTTCTGGTTGCGGGGAACCGAATAGAAGTATTGCGCAACGGTGTCGACCGGTTTGGTCCTGTGCCCGATCTCGATCATCTCGGGCTGCCTCTGAATCGATGCGGTGAGCGCCCGGACCTCTTTCGACATAGTGGCCGAGAAGAGAAGCGTTTGACGCTCCCTGGGGACCCTGGCAACGATCTTTCTTACGTCGTTGATGAATCCCATATCGAACATCCTGTCGGCCTCGTCGAGGACGAGAATTTCAACGTGCGACAGATCGATGGTCCGGCGCTGAATATGATCGAGCAATCGCCCCGGCGTCGCGATTACGATATCGACTCCGCGGGAGAGCCGCTTGACCTGGTTCTCCATGTTGACGCCGCCGTAGACCGAGAAACTCTGGAGGGTGGTGAACTTTCCGTATCCGGCGATGAATTCTTCCACTTGCCGCGCAAGTTCCCTTGTGGGAGTGAGGATCAATCCGCGGACATTCCTTGGACCGCTCGAATGGTTTCCGGAGAGAAGGTGAAGAAGCGGGAGGGCGAACGCCGCAGTTTTTCCCGTTCCCGTTTGCGCGCAGCCGATGAGGTCTTTCCCCTGGAGTGCGGGCGGTATGGCCCGCGACTGGATGTCGGTTGGCGCGGTATAACCCGTGGCAAGCATTCCCTGCACGAGCTGGTCGTTGAGACCAAGTTGTGAAAATGGCATAGCTATCCTAAAAAAGGTGACGAAACACGCTGCGCAGATGAAGATGTGCTAAAGATGAGTCGGGGGAAACGCGATACGCCGCCCGGCAATGAGGCGGTCGTCAACGAGGATCTTCCCTTCAGAACCTTGGCTTCTCGTAATCGGAGAGCGGGTCTCAAAAGTTCCGCTTCCGATCAGAGTTCAATCGGAGACGGGCGCTGTAATCTACAGCAAGAATAAGATACTGATATTCCGTGACAAATCCAAGACAATCCGCAGAGTGCTTTTGGCCCCTCGGAATGCGGCCGTATGACGGCTGCACAGGCAGCATTGTCTCCGAATGGATCTGTCGGGAATCTTTCTTCTCCATTCCGACCGAGTTCAAAACCTCCACTGCCCGGAGCATCGCAATGGAATTGCTGTCGGACCGTGAAACGGCGAACATACCTTGAACACCAGTTTCAGGTATACCCTTCGATGTCAATAGCAGTCACAAATTCGCGGAGAGTCCATCAATTGCCTCTTCGCTTCATCCAGCTCGGCAAACGAGAAGCCCCCGGTGCCGGGGGCACCTTTCCGCATTACACTGTTCTATTGGTCTCGGACCGGTCTACTTCTTCCCCTGTATATTCAGTAGAGGGGTCAGCTTCTGATCGTAGGGGAGGATAATGGTAGAGTTATTGGGACTGCTCACGACCTCCTTGAGCTGGGAAATGTAATACCATTGAAGATAATTCTGGGTCAGCCCGTTGCCGATTATTTTTTGAGCATTCGAAATCCCCTGAGCCTCAATCGCCTTTCGTTGCGCTTCCTTCTGCGCATACTGTATCGTGTACTCCATTTGCTGAGCTTCCTGAGATGCTTTGAGCTTCGCGGCAATTGCGTCGCTCACTGTCGCCGGCGGCTGCACGTTTCTGATGAGCACATTGTCCAAAAGTACTCCTTTGCCGCTCAATTCATGCAACAGGAGGTCGGTGACTGTTTTCGTATAGGCATCTCTCTGGAGAGACATGACATCGCTTGCGTCGAACCTGGTGGCTGCATCGACCAGCGCGGTCCTGATAGCCGGCCTCACGATCACCTCTTCATAGTTAAGCCCGATATTGCTGTAGACACTGGTGGCTTGTGATGGATCCAGATGATACCAGACACTGACATCGAATTTAAGAATCAGTTGATCGCGCGATAGCGTGGCAACAGCGTCGTCACCCGACTTATTGCCTTCGTTATTGACCGAAGACATCGTGTAGTCCTTCGTTTGGATGGACATCTTATAGACGTCCGTAACAAAGAGGATCGGATGAATGCCCGCCAACAAGGCCTGCGAACCGACATTGCCGAACGTGACCGGCACTCCCACATACCCCGGCTCAATTATTGTGAAAGATTCAGAGAGCAGGGCCATGAGAGCCAATCCCAGGCTCGCGAACCCCAGCTTCTTAAAGCTAATCGGATAGGAGCCGTCTCTGGGTTTCATTGTCAGCAGGAAGACTCCCAATGCGATGAATATGAGAATCAGGAATGAAGTATTCACGAGTTTCTCCTCAATGTGTTGTAGGTGTTAGTTCCAGGTATCGCAATATACAGATTTCCGAAGCGGCTCGCTTATGGTTTGTGGCCGCAACATTTCAGGGCCTGCGGGGGGGGCGAGGCTGCATAGTACGAGTCGGAGCCGAAAATATTCAACCATCTTCGTGAGAAAGAGATGCCTTATGCGGCGGTCGGCTAAGAGGGAAGAGAAGTTGAGGTGAGGAGATCATCAGGATCTCGCCGAAAGGTCTGCGAGGGGACGTGAGCCTTGATGACACGAAGGGATCAGGGCTGGAAGCGAAATTCCCCGTATGGAGTCAACCGGATCTGCTTCCCTTCACGTTCGGGACGGGAAGGGATTCCCAGAGCCTCCGGGCGCGGGCGAGCAGAAGTTTCTGGTAGGAATCGATCAGCCTGTCTGACAGGAAGCTTTGTTGGACGAAAGAATATGCTTCCCTGAACTTGCTGTAGAAGTTGGCGTAAATATTCCCTCCCACAGTTTCGCTCACGCCTAACGACATCCCCAATTCATAGAAATCGTCCTTCCCCAACCGCGTTTTCTTGCCGTTAATCGTCAGCGCTGTCTCCTCATCGTCTTTCGGCAACACCAATTTCGTAGAGACAAGGTCATACGCCGGAGCCAGGGAAGTCAGTCCATCCTCTCCCCGGAGCAGCGAGAAATTCTTCAAGTGCATATCCGCGTTGCCGCAGAGGAATGAGAATATTGCGACCGAGAAGAGTTCGGTCTTGTCGAATCCGCTGTTGTCGGAGAATTTTGAGATCACCTTTCCGATCTCTTCCATCGACCCTTTGTACTTCTCCTCGGTGAGCCGACCGGTCAATTGGCACATATCCTCCATTGGAAATTTCTTCCCGTCAGATCTGTCGATCCGCCTCGTGAGATACGCAAGTTCTCCGGACTTCAACCGGACAAGGCTGTGAGGCACAATGCGGAGGCCAAAGATTCCGGCAAGATGCATCGTGAGGTCTTCATTTTCAGGGAGGTATTCTTGCTCTTCCACGGGAGGCTTCAGGATGTACTTTCCCAAAAGACCGTCGACCGAGAAGCGGGACCGTTTCCTTGCATTTTTATGGAATGGCAGATCGATCGGGAGTTTCGCCTGAACTCCGGTGACGCTGACACCTTTCCGGATGACCTGGTTCGCAAGCTCGTAGAGATCGTCGAGCGAGTACGGCATGTCCGGAACGCTCTGGGGTCCAAAGAACTTTCGGGCGCAGCGTGGATGAAAATCTACCTCGCCATTTTCCAACGGCTGGTAGCAGTAGAGGCATTTCAGGGTTTTCACTTTTCCGCCTCGGCGTGTGGTGCAACGCTCACCGCCCCGATACAATCCTTGCAGCAAGCCAGAAGCAATCCTATCCGGTCCCGGGGATCAAGCTTCCGGTTTTTTTGAGCGATCCCGAGAAGCCAGCCTTCCGGGATCAGCCCGTCGAAGAATGGGATCATAGTTCTTGAGAAATATTCTTCTCGTCTCAACGGGAGGGTCTGACTCACCGGCAAGGATCCTTCCTTTCTGAGGTACGCTTCATCGTATCGAAAGTGGTACCCTGCATCGTCCTCGACGATCCGGCCCGCGAGCTCATCAATGAAGAAGACTTGTCCGGTTCTACTCATGTCTGCTCTCCGGTTCTGTCTTGACCGGACCCAGCTCATGGTTGAAAAGGGAGAGTACCAAATTCACCTTTGCCATTTGCAGGCTCCTTTTCCCCTGCTCGATGTCGCGGACAAGCCTCAGACCAACTCCGGCACGCTTGGCCAACTCCGGCTGACTCAGCCTGAGCGCCTTTCGACGTGTTTTTACAAACTCTCCAGTTTTCATCTTAACCTCCTCCATTACAGTTTATACCTTTTTGGGTATAATGTCAAGAATCATAGCACAATTATACCTAATAAGGTATAATAGAACATCAAACACGATCTTTATACCCTTTTGGGTATAATTGGTTTGAAGATTCCTTTTTCAGGAAGTATGACGGATGATTTAAAAGGAATGAAATAGGCGGGCTGGCGAGGCAATATCGCCGCATCTGATTTCTGAGGGAACGAGGAGGGGGCGTCCCAACGAAATGGAATAATGCGCTTGGATACCTGGTAACCATTTCGCAAGCGGCGAGAATCGTACAGGGATCATCGCCTTCCATCCCAGTTCCATCCTCTCAATGATTTTCAGCATCTTGTCAGGACGGCTCTCAACGAGGATGCGATCGTCGGCGGAGGTGAACCCCAGCTTCCCTCAACTCCCCCCGGTGAGCTGTCGACGAGCATCGACCAGATGTGAGTGATTCGGGCGTCGATGGCTCTCTTTTCACTCGACCGCATATGTCACGCCCGAGCGTCGCCGGAATTTCACGGAGAGCTTCAGTCCCATCGGTTCGCCGTCATTTTCCGTGGCTGTACCGCAGGATCTCCGCCTTCTCAAGGGTTATCATTGCTCCGCACCCCGAGGTCTCGATCATCTCTTCCACCTGCGGAAGGAATTCCCTTATCTTTTCCTCGGTATCGACGATCTCGATGACGACGGGAAGATCCTCTGAAAGCCTGAGAATTTTAGCCGTGTGAATCGCGTGACTGTCCGCCCCGAACCCCATCACACCTCTCAGGACGGTCGTTCCCGCCATCCCCTTTTCTTTCGCGGCGTGGACGAGAGCCTCATAAAGGGGCCGGTGATGATACTTGTCCTGTTCACCGATGAAGATTCGCAGAAGTTTCCCATCGCCAAAGAGTCTCATACGATTGGCCTTTCGGGCTAGAAAAGTTTTCCGATCACAATGCCAAGAACGGTTGCCAGCAGACATCCGACGAGCGAGGCTGCTGCATTCATTGACCCAAAAAGTATTTCGCCGTTCTGAAAGAGTGAAATGGTCTCAAAGCTGAAGGATGAAAATGTTGTGAAGCCGCCGAGGATGCCGATGGTGAGGAAGAGGCGCAGGCCGGGAGTGACAAGAAAACGCTCCTCCATCGCCGTCATGAGAATTCCGATTGCAAAACAACCGAGGATGTTCACGACGAGGTTTCCGTACGGGAAATCCGATGGGAGCCACCGATAAACGGCGCCGGAGAGATAGTAACGGCCCATGGCACCGATCCCGCCGCCCACGAAAACGAGCAAATAATTCATCTCAAATCCGGATGTTGTGAGCAAAAAAAGACTCCTATCACCGTTGCCGAGGCACTGATAATAGGAGTCATCATTCCCAATGTTGCGACAATCACCGGGACACTTATGGCGAACTCCATCGCCGGGAGTAAGCTAGTCAAAACCGAATCAAAGATCAATGTCGCTGGACGGTGTTGAAAGTGAGGGGAGGCAGGAGGCGGGAGGCCGAGGCTGAGAGTTGATTGCCGGGACCTACCGCATCAAAAATGAGGTGGGAGAAGAAAAGTCCGCAGTTCCGGCTCCCGAATCCGCCACCGGAAGCCGCATCGTAACGGTGGTCCCTTTGGGAATACCGGGTTCAATCCGCAGCGAGCCTCCGTAAAGCCTGCACATTTTCTCCACGATCCCGAGGCCCAGCCCGATACCCTGCTGTTCATTCTGGCGGCGGTCGAACTGCACGAACGCGCCGACAGCTTGGATTTGCTCCGGGGTCATTCCTTTGCCGCTGTCCTGGACTGAAACCTCGACCCACCCGTCAGATTCCACAACCGACACTTTCACCGGCGTCCCTTGATCTGAGAACTTCAACGCGTTGCTCAACAACTCTTCGAACGCCGCCATGAGGTGGGATTCAAGGACCGCAACCCGCGCATCGGCCAGAGAGAGGAGGATATCCTCCCTTCGTTGAGCCTCTCGTCCCTTCGCCTCAGCGATCTGGCTGACGGCGAGTCCTACGGCGGTGGAAGAGGCCCGGAGAGACTCCATCCGTTGCGGGCTCGCCATGGACGACTCCAGCTCGGTGAAGAGGAGCATCCTCTCGACAATTCTGTGGAGCCGCAGCGCTGACTTGTGGATGCGGGCACCGATGTAAACAGCCTCCTGGAGGGTGAGGCCGTCGGTGCTTTTCAGCATATCGGCGAAGCCGAGGATTCCTGTCAAAGGCGTACGGAATTCGTGCGGGAGCGAGAGATCGATGCTTTTGCGGAACTCATCGAGGCGCCGCTGGATCTTCTCCTCCATTTGCGAATGCTTTTTCAGGCGGAGGTCGACAGCGCTGATCAGTTCGTCCGCCAGGAACGGCTTCGTGATGAAGTCGTCCGCACCGAGCATCATCGCTTCCCGCTGCGACGCGCGGTCGGTCTGCCCCGTGATAAAGATGAAGGGGATGTCGGAAGTCTGTTCGGACTTTCTCAGCTCTTTCAGAAGCCCGAAGCCGTCGAGCCTCGGCATCTGGATATCGCAGAGGACGAGGTCGGGCGAAGAGTTGGAAAGGCGCTCGAGGGCTTCGGCACCGTCCCGGGCCTCGTCAACCTCATACCGGGCCGACCGGAGAATCTGGACAATCATCCCCCGCAGGTCATCCTCATCGTCTATCACGAAGACACGGCTCATGCGTGGCCTCCTTTTGGAAAGCGGAACGTGAAGAGGATCTCCTTAGAAGTAGATCCCGTACCAGACCACCGACGGACTGATCCGCACTGCGGGCATCGGGAGGTGAATGTAATTGAGCACCTCCCACAAGGTTCTAAGGAATGGTGAATCGCCGGGCATCTTGCGCAGATCGAGGTCAAGCGCGAGGATGACTTCATGATATGGATGCGGTCCGTCGAGATCGCTCACGGCGCGTCCGACTGCAATTCCGACAATCGGAGGAATATAGCGCTTCGCCTCCGCCGGAACAAGGTCGTGGAGAGTGAAGCCAAGCCAGAAGTGTTGGCCTTGATGATCTTCAAGGAATCGTGGCACAGTCTGATTGGCGGCCGATACATCGTTGGAGGATGGAGAATAGGACGCCTTCGGTGTGATGCTCACGAGAATCGGAACATAGTGTTGAGCAACGGGATAAAAGACCCCGACCAGGTTCGCCGCCTCATCAACCCGGTCGAAGCCCAGATAGTCGATGTGGCCGTCTTCGATCTTCATGAAGGTGAGGAAGCCGAACGACGTCGCGGCGCCTAACCATAAGGCCTCGTCATCATCATACCCCGCCCATCGGTAGAGCGACGACGAGAGACGCGTACCTGCCATGCCTCCGAACGCGTGGAGCAGTTTGTCCTGGTTAAGGGCGTAGGAAAAATCTTCGTGGAAATGGAAGGATGTCAGATGGTCGTTCCAGAGAGGCACGTAACGGGCAAAGTGGACGGCGATCCCTCCCGCAATCACCCCCGAGCCGAGCAGAGCAAGACGTGGAACGCTGGGACGGGTAGTATCGTTCGCCGCCCGAGGCTGTGCCACTCCGAAGGTCGGAAGAACAAAAGACAACAGCATCGCCGACATTACAGCTTTCGCGCTCCTGAACAGCGTCGCCTCCCGGCAGTTCGGTGGGTGTGAAGGGGCGCATCGGAAATTCTTCACATTCGGTGAAGATAGACGCCCCGCGTGGGCTTCTAAAGCCCGCGTGATGATTCCCCCGGGCGGCGTGACGGAGCGATTTTTCGCGCGTCGTCAAGAGCGCGGCGGATTGCCCTCAAGATTTCGGAGGGAGAGTAG
Organism: Bacteroidota bacterium; assembly: GCA_035505655.1. Classification (GTDB taxonomy): domain Bacteria; phylum Bacteroidota; class Ignavibacteria; order UBA10030; family UBA8401; genus JAGVPT01. The sequence continues at coordinate 28,318 of DATJQP010000084.1, read as the reverse complement.
GGTTTCTGGACGATGTCGGCGATACCTTCCCCCAGGAGATCCTTCCTCTTCTCCGCCTCGATGAACCCGGTCGCGATGATGACCGGCGCCATAAGGTTGGATTTCTTCATCTCTCTGAAGAGGGTGTCCCCTTCGACTTTCGGAAGGCCAAGGTCCGAAAGGACGAGGTCGATCTCGTCCCGGTAGTTCCGGTAAAGCTCAAGCCCCTGGAGTCCGTCGCCGGCCGTGAGCACCCTGTATCCGGCATTTTCGAGCACATCGCAGAGGTACTCCGCCAACGGATCCTCATCCTCAATGATGAGGATCGTCTCCGTGCCACCGGTCGGACCTTCGGCCTCGGAACTCGTTTCCTGTGTCCGGGACGCCGTTTTGGCAAGGACTGGAAAGAGAAGCTGGAATGTCGTTCCGCTTCCTTTTTCGGACTGGACGCTGACGAACCCATGATGCTCTTTCATGACCCCGTAGACGACGGAGAGGCCGAGGCCGGTTCCCTTGCCATGTTCCTTCGTCGTGAAGAACGGGTCAAAGATATGAGCGACGGTCGCCTCATCCATTCCGGTACCGGTGTCGGTCACCCTCACCCGGACAAATTCGTCGTGCGTCGAGCCGGGCGAAACATTGGCGAGTTCCGATCCGCGCGCAATGTCGCTGAGGATCGTCAGCCGTCCTCCCCCCGCCATCGCATCCCGGGCGTTGACACAGAGGTTGATAAGTACCTGGTTGACCTGGGTTGCGTCGCCGTGGATGGGGGGCAAACCATCGTGCAACGAAGCGGTGAACTCGATCGACTTCGGAAAGGTCTCGACGAGAAGCTTTTCCACCTCCTGGACCGAGGCGTTGACGTCGAGCGGTCCGAACAGCGCGTCGGTCTTCCGCGCGAAGGTGAGGATTTGTCGGACAAGACCGGCCCCCCGACGCACCGCTTTTATGATTGCCCCGATCTCCTCCGCAGCCTTTTGCGAAGTGCCAAAATCCCGTTCCAGCAACGTGGCGTACCCAAGGACAATACCGAGGAGGTTGTTGAAGTCATGGGCGATCCCCGAGGCAAGAGTGCCAATGCTTTCCATTTTCTGGGCGTGGAGGAGTTCGCGCTCAAGCTCGCGTCTCTGGGTAAGATCCTCGAGCACCCCGCTGATGCCGACCGGGGATCCGGCGCGGAGGTGAAGGCGGCACGAAGCCCGCACCCAAAGCAATTCGCCGTTTTTCCTCCGGACCTTGAAATCGTATTTTACCGGCTCTCCGGATTTCACCGCCTCGAAAACCTCCCGGAGGGAGTCGCGCTCTTCGGGGGGAACAAAATCGTCAAACCGATGTCCGATGAGGTCTGCCGAAGTATACCCGCCGGTCGCTTCTATGACGGGGCTGATGTAGGAAATGACTCCTGACAGATCCGTGGAAAAGATGATCTCGTTGATGCTCTCGACCATCTCCTGGTAGCTCTGGCGGGATTCCCGTAATTCCTCCTCGGCCTCCTTGCGTTTGCGTCGCTCATCGGCCTCCTTCAGGGCGCGCTTTACCGCCGGCGCAAGGCGGTACAGCCGTGACTTCAAGACGTAGTCCGTGGCTCCGTCGAGCATACTCTGTATCGCCGGCTCCTCCCCGATGGTCCCGGAGACGACAATGAAGGGCGTCTCAGGCACCTGGGCCGCGGCGAGCTTAAGCGCCTGGGTTCCCGAGTACCCGGGCAGGGAGAAATCCGAAATGATCAGATCGAACGAACTGTCCTTCATTGCGACTTCGAAGTCCCTTCGGTTGACCACGACCTTTATCATCGAAGGTATTCCCTCCGCCGAAATGGTCTCGGCGACGAGCCGCGCATCGAGTGGGTCATCTTCCAGATGAAGGATTCGGATCGGTTCATTCCCGTTGGTCTCGTTCATGTCGCAATTTCCCCTTTCAGAGGTTCCGGTTTATCCAGGAAGCGGCGGTTGATTGATAAGGGCCCAGAACACTCCGGCAGTTTTGACCGACTCGACGAATTCCCGGAAATCGACCGGTTTCACGACATAGGCGTTGGCGCCGAGGCCATAGCATTCCTGGAGGTCCCTCGATTCCTGCGATGAGGTGAGGATCATTACCGGGATGAGCCGCAGGCGCTCCGAGCTGCGGATCGCCCGGAGGACTTCGATCCCATTCAACCGAGGCATTTTAAGGTCGAGGAGAATGAGGACCGGATTCCGCTGCTCTCGTCCCGCGAATTTCCCCTGTGCATTGAGGTATTCAAGCGCCTCGACTCCGTCGCGGACGACATCTACTTCATTGAGAAGATTGTGTTCCCTGAATGCCTCCAGCGTCAGCTCCACGTCGCGGAGATCGTCCTCGGCGAGGAGTACCCGCCCGTGGCTCTTGGCGGAAAATTCAGTTTCCTTTTGGGTCATGCCGGATGCACCTCCACACGATCGGGTATTGTGAAATAAAGAGTCGCCCCCTCGCCGACGTGCCCTTCCGCCCAGGTCCTTCCGCCATGACGGAGGATGATGCGCCGAACGTTGGCGAGACCGATCCCAGTTCCTTCGAAATCCTCCTGGCGATGGAGCCGCTGGAAGACGCCGAAGAGTTTGCCGGCGTACTCCATGTCGAAGCCCGCACCGTTGTCCTTCACAAAAAATGTCGTCTCTTCCCCGCCGTTTCGGGTACTGCCGACCTCGATGCGTGCGACGGCGGTGCCGCGGGAAAATTTGACGGCATTCGAGATCAAGTTGTCGAAGACAAGTCGAAGGAGCGACGGATCTCCGGAGACTTTTGGCAGGTTGGCGAAGACCCACTCGATGGTCCGCCCTTCGGCATCGGAATGAAGCTCGGCGATGGCGTCGCGGACGACGGCGTTCATGTCGACCTCCACAATCCGCATCGCCTGCCGGCCCATCCGGGAGAAGGCGAGAAGATCGTCGATCAGCCGCCCCATGCGTTGAGATGATTCGGCGATGATCTTCATATACCGTGAAGTTTTTGCCGACCCGCTCGCTTCGAGGTCCTTCTCCATCAAGCCGATGAACCCGTCGACATGACGTAGTGGAGCCCTCAGGTCGTGGGAGACGGAATAGGCAAACGCCTCGAGCTCGCTGTTGACGGCCTTCAGCTGTGCCGTACGCTCCGCCACTCGTTGTTCCAGTCCATCGACCAGCGACACGTTCTCGAACGCGATGGCGGCAGCATCGGCGAGGGTCTCCAACAACTGGATCTCCATCGGCGCCGGCGCGTGAACCGTGGACCAGTAGGCGCCAATTGCCCCGAGGGGTTCCGACCCCCGGATGGGAACCATGACAAGACTCCTGACGAACGTCGGTGCATAGCGTTCCTGGACGATGCGTTCATCCAGCCTGATGTCCTGGATCGCCACGGTCTGACGGTGTGTCATGGCCCAGCCACCTATGCAGCTGTCGGCCGGGAATCGCATACCTTTCCAGAGCGGGCCGATGGCGTCTTCGTCGAGGTAGTGGCAGAGCTCGCCCTCCCGCACAATGAAGGTCGAGCCATCGGACCTCGCAAGCCGACGTGTGGCAACACGGACAAGGGCGAGGATCTCCTCCAGACTCCTCGCCGCTGCAAGATCCTTCACCGCCTCGTTGAGCATCCGGAGCCGCTCGTTGGCCGACCGGATCTCCACTTCCGCCCGCTTTCGTTCCGTAATGTCGAATTCCGACGTGAGGAGACACGGTACTCCCTTCCACCGGATCGGTTCGATGGCGACAATGACGGTCCGCACCTCGCCGGATTTCAACCGGACGTCTGTTTCACGTGGGAGGAGGCGGCCGGTCCTGCGCAATTCTTCCACCGCGGCCAACCGGTCTCCTGCATTCTGCCACAGATCCAGCATTCCCGAGTTCGCCCCGACGAGTTCTTCGCGGCTGTAGCCGAAGAGGTGGCAGCAGGAGTCGTTCACCGCCATAATTTCGTTGCCATTCTGGGCAATGATCGATTGCGACACAGGACTGGTGAAGAACGCCGTTGAGAACCGTTCCTCGCTTTCCTTCAGGGCTTCCGCCGCCTCCTTCGCGGCGGTGACGTCCTGCACCGTTCCGACAAGCTTGATGACCTTTCCGTTCTCCACCAGCGGAGAGCAAACCGCCCTCACCCACTTCGTCCTCCCCTTCACCGTGGTCATCTCAGCTTCAAGGTCGTACGGTTTCCCTTCCTCTAAGGCTTGCCTGAACGCTTGCTCCATAAGTTCCTTCGAGCCCGGTCTGAATCTGCTCAGTTCCTCGCTCGAGTTTGGGTCGTAGACCCCCCTCTCTCGATCGTGAATAGCGTAGGTCTCGTCTGTCCACTCCTGCGTCATGGTTGCCACATTGAGCTCCCACCCGCCGATCTTTGCGATCTTCCCCGTTGCACGGAGCAGGCCTTCGCTGCGTCGCAATCCCTCCTCCGCCCTTTTCCGCGCCGTGATGTCGTCGTGGGACACGACGAGCCGAACCGGCCCGTCGCCGCCGAATCTCGTCGCCTTCATGAGGAACCAACGCTGCTCGCCTTCAGGCCGGTGACACGGATATTCGGTCACGAAGATCGGATCCAATCCGCGGATGACTCCACGCAATCCCTTCGCGACGGCATGGGCGTCTTCCGCCCCCTCGCCGACCACTCGTTCGCACACGTCGAGGTAGTTTGCACCAAGAAAATAATCTGCAGGTACGGGGGGATTGGCGTCCGCGAATTGACGCCACGCGCGGTTGACGGAGAGGATGGTCCCCTCTTCGTCCAGCACGCAGAGATGTTTCGAAAGACCGTCAATCGTTCCCTGCGCAAATTCCTTCAGTCGGACGAGCTCTTCCTGCGCCGTCTTCTCGGTGATCCGAAGCAAGTCGTCAGTCAGCGCCATCCGCTTCTCGGCTGCACGGCGCTCCGCAATGTCACGGATGAGGACCAGATAAAGTCGCTCTCCGCCGATCTTCGCAGGGACGATTCTCGCCTCAATGTCGAAGAGCGAGCCGTCCTTCCTTCGATGGTGCCCCTCCACTGTCACCGGTTGTCCATCGGGGATCGACGACCAGAGTTCCTTCAGCTTCTCGAGAGTGTACTCCATCTCGACGTCGGTAACCTTCATCGAAAGAAGTTCTTCTTCGGCGTAACCGAGACTCTTGCATGCCTGATTATTAACAGCGAGGTACCGACCCTCAAAGTCGTGAAGGAAGAAAGCGTCCGCGGCGTTCTCGACGAGCGCACGGTACCATGCCGTGCGAGGATGCCAGCCTTTGCGTTTGGTTTTTGGAGCCCCTCTGTTGTTTCCCCTTTGGGCTCCGCTCTTGCGGATCGTCGCGTGTGTCATGAGACGGATATTGTAGTCGGTGTATCTCCTAGCCCATGAGTGCTTAATACTTCAACACCGAAGCCTCACTCCGAGTTTCAGGGTGGGGGGATCATCTCGACGAGGTCTCCCGGGATGACGAGCGGCTCGACCCGAGAGTGGAGGCATCACAGTGCATTTCACAAACTTCCGCGACCACTCCACCCATAAGTAACATAAATTGAAGGGACTACGAAGATCGCACAGAGAATCCCCTTCTTGAGGTATTGACCTTTCTTTTGCAGATAAACATATTAGGCATGTTCTAACACTGCAACGCTGACAGGGACTCCTGGTGTGGCCTTGAAGTGAGGCCTCTGTCGGCAAACATCGATGGAGGCTTCTGTATCTTATAGCCCGACACTAGGTCATACCGCATCCGGGCAGTTGTTGACCCGGTGGTGAGCTAATCAGCGTTGGTTGGGGCAACACCAACTCGCTTGCTGAAGAAGAAATCGGGAAGGAGCACGACGATGGCCAAACGACGAGATGCCGGGGAGCCTGTCGGATCTTCCAGATCGGCTGAGCACGGCATGCTCGACCGGATCAGCGATGGATTGTTCGCCCTCGATTCACAGTGGCGCTTCAGCTTCATCAACGATGAGGCTGCCCGCGTCTTTCGTCGACGACGTGAAGATTTGATCGGCAAGCAGATCTGGACCGAGATCCCTGAATTGGTCGGCCGGCCCTTTCACGCATCATGCCTTGATTCGGTCCGGACTCTCCACACCACCTCCTTTGAAGCCAACTTTCTAGACCCGGACAAGACCTTCATCTGCCACCTCTACCCTTCTTCGGACGGCCTCACAGTCATCGTCCACGATGGTACCGACGAGAAGCACCGCGCCGACTGGTCGGACCACGAACGCGGCTTCCTCTCCGCCCTCATGAATACCCTTCCGGACCATGTCTACTTCAAGGACTTGGCAAGCCGATTCCTGAAAATCAGCAAGTCCATGGCGAATGCCTTCGGCCTGAATCATCCAGAAGAGGCCAACGGTAAGACGGACTTTGATTTTTTCACCGAACAGCACGCGAGTCCGGCATTTGAGGACGAGAAGAAGATCCTCCGGACTGGAGTGCCGATTGTCGGGATGGAGGAAAAGGAGTCGTGGCCCGATGGGCATGAGACGTGGGTATCAACGACGAAGGCGCCGCTTCGAAATGCGAACGGAGAGCTCATCGGCACGTTCGGCATATCGCAGGACATCACGAAACGAAAACTCGCCGAGGCAAGGCTGAAATCGATGAGCCGGATCCACGGCATGACAAGCCAAATCAACCAGGCAATTATACACGCTACCCGCAGAGAGGATCTTTTTCAGGAGGTATGCGACATCAGTGTCACGACCGGAGGATTTGCGATGGCCTGGATCGGCATGCTCGAAGGCGACGGCCGCAGGCCCGTGCCGGTTGCGCAGTGCGGTGCCGATAATCGATTCCTCCGGATGATTTGCGAGAGCTTCGGCTCACAACGCTCCGAGCATCCCCTCCTCCAGAGACTCCTCGCGGGGGAACATTATGTCGCCAACAACATTCTGGCCGATTTCAAAGGCTTCCCCTGGCTTGATGATGCCGTGAGGATGGAATATGCGTCGTGCGCAGCCCTGCCGATTCTCCACGACGGTGTCGTGACGGGATGCCTGGTGGTCAACTCGTCTCAGGCAGAATTCTTCGATGACGAAGAGGCGAAGCTCCTGGACGAAATCAGTACGGAGATATCTTTCGCCGTTGACAACATTGAAAAGGAATCCCAGCGAAAGGCGGCGCGCGAAAGCCTTCGCGAGACCATCTATTGGATGAACGAATCGCAGAAGGCGGGACGGATCGGCTCGTACGTGACGGATTTCCTCACAGGATACTGGAAGAGTTCGGAGGTCCTCGACGAGATCTTTGGAATCAACACAGAGTATGATCGGTCAGTGAATGGATGGATGACAATTGTTCATCCCGAGGACCGGGAAGAAATGAACTCTTACCTCCAGGAGATCATCGCCCGCCAGGTATCCTTCGATAAAGAGTACCGCATCGTCCGGATTGCGGACCGGGAGGAACGGTGGGTTCACGGCCTGGGCCATACGGTCTTTGACGATCATGGAAAACTCCTGAAAATGATCGGGACAATTCAGGACATCACGGACCGGAAGCGGTCCGAAGAGGCCATTGCCCTTCATGCCCGCGCCCTTGAATCCGCGGCGAACGCCATTATAATCACAGATCGGAACGGAACGATCCTTTCCGTCAACCCCGCCTTTACGCGCTACACGGGATACTCCGCTGCGGAGGTGATTGGGAAGAAAACGAGCATCCTGAATTCCGGCGTCCAGCCGCGCTCGTTTTACGAGGACTTCTGGAAGACCATCACCAGCGGACACGTCTGGCACGGTGAACTGGTCAATAAACGGAAGGACGGGACTCTCTATAACGAGGAAATGATGGTCACCCCGGTCCTCAATAGTAAAGGATACATCGCATATTTCATCGCTATCAAGCAGGATCTGACCGAAACGAAAAGGTTGAGGGCGGAAGTCGCGCAAATGCAGAAGCTTGAAAGCGTCGGTACACTGGCATCGGGTATCGCCCACGACTTCAACAATATTCTCGGGATCATCATGGGCTATGTCTCGCTGATAGATCGGGATCCCGGGACGCGACCCCAGAGCATCGCGACGATCAATACCGCGCTCAAACGCGGAGCAAGCCTTGTCAGACAGATCCTCACCTTTGCCAGGAAAACCGAGACGAAATTCGGCTCACTCGAGCTCAATGTTCTTCTGAAGGAGATCACCAAGATGCTCAAGGAGACTTTCCCGAGTTCGATCGAAATTTCCTTCGAAGCCGGAAAAGATATTCCCGAAATCAATGCCGATGCCTCTCAAATCCACCAGGCGGTCCTCAACCTCTGTGTCAACGCGAGAGATGCGATGCCGAACGGAGGAAAACTGAAGCTACGCACAAGCATGGTCGAGGGAGCGGCTCTTCGATCTGCCTTCCCGAGCGTCTCCGCGGGGAGATACGTTCATCTGAGCGTCAGCGACTCCGGACCCGGGATGGACGAAGCCGTCCAGGCAAAGGTTTTCGACCCGTTCTTTACCACCAAAGAGAAGGGAACGGGTCTTGGACTTTCCGTCGTCTACGGAGTCGTCCGGGAACACAACGGGTTCGTTAACCTGGACAGCAAGCTCGGGGAAGGCTCGACCTTTAACCTGTACTTCCCGATACCCGAGGCCGGGAAATCTGAGGGAGGGGATGCCGCAGGGCAAGATCAACCGGCTCAGGGGGGAAATGAAACATTGCTGCTGGTTGAGGATGAGCTTTCCTATCTTGAAATGTTGAGGGCTGTTTGCGAGGCGAGCGGCTACAAAGTGCTCGTGGCTGCGGATGGCATGCAGGCGCTTGAGACTTACCGGCTGCACAAGGACGAAATCGACCTCGTCATCACAGATATGGGACTTCCAAAGATGACTGGCGATCGTCTTTTCGCCGAAATGAAAAAGCTGAACCCGGGGGTGAAGGTCATCCTGGCGAGCGGATTCTTGGAGCCAGACGCCAAAACTGCAATCCTGAAAGCGGGAGTCAAGAGGTTCGTTCAGAAGCCCTATTTCCCCGACGATGTGTTGAAGCAGATCCGGGACGTCCTCGACCGGTGAAGAGGAGAAACAAGAGAGAGGAGAGAAGAACAAGGAGAGAGGATAAGCAGGGTTATGGAATCGAGGTACTGCGGAGACGAAGGGTCCATCGACGGGATAACTGTGGAGCAACGATGACTGCCTCCCGACCTGCTCCGAAATTGTCTGCCGCGTCGTCGTGTTGCGCGAAACTAATCGGCGATCGAACTGGTTTCAGACTCTACCAGGCTACTTGAATCAACCCGGAAGAGGCTTCTGACCCGATCAGTTCACCCAACCTTTTGGGATGAATGACCATAACGGTGAAAGGAAGCATCAACAGATAAGAAGGACCAACGTGGCAAAAAGAGGCAAGGCCGCCGGCATCACTCTCGACAAAGGTACAAACTCTCAGGTCGATGCATTGTTAATGCGGACCAAACAATGGCGGGAAGAATTTACGGCGCTGAGAAAGATCGTCCGTGAGTGCGGGCTCAGCGAAGAACTAAAATGGGGCTGCCCATGCTACGCCCATGAGGGGAAGAATATCGTCCTCATCCATGGATTCAAGGAATACTGTGCTCTTCTCTTTTTCAAAGGGGCGCTGCTCAAGGATGTTGAGGGAATTCTTATCCAACAGACGGAGAACGTTCAGGCAGGGCGCCAGATTCGATTCACGAACCTCCATCAAATCGTTGGCATGAAAGCGATCCTCAAGGCGTACATTCTTCAGGCCATCGAGGTGGAAAAAGCCGGCTTGAAGATTGTTCTCAAGAAGACCTCGGAGTTCAAAGTCCCCGAAGAATTCAAGATCCAATTGGAGAGGATGCCTGCGTTAAAGACTGCCTTCAACGCGTTGACGCCGGGGAGGCAAAGAGCATACCTTCATTACTTTTCTCAGGCCAAACAATCTGAAACACGGCAGGCGAGGATTGAAAAATATACGAAGCAAATCCTCCGTGGAAAGGGAATCAACGACTGACGGGTTCCATGGGCTTTTGAATCGGTAGCGCTCTGCCGTGGCACTCTCCTCTCCCTTCGATCGCACTCCTCTCCGAATCCACCCTCAGCTCACAGCTCAGAAGCGAAGCGTGAAGGTCGTCTCCCTTCCCGGAATCGAATTGACGGTGATCCCTCCCTTGTGGGCGCGCATGATCTGGCGGGAAAGGCTCAGGCCGATTCCCGAACCCTCTTTGCGGGTTGTGAAGAAAGGAATAAAGATCTTTTCCAGCAATTCTTCCGGAACCCCGACTCCGTTATCGACAACCTGCAACAGCGTTCCTCCGTGTCCGTCCAGCTTACCCAGCAGGGTGATCGCGGGCAGAGAGACCGCCGCAACGGCGCTGAGACAATTAAGGATGAGGTTGATGAGGACCTGCTCGATAAGGTCCGGGTCCGCGGTGAGACCCAAGTCGGGAGGTTCGACCCTGGAGGCAAAGGCGATTTTCTTCTCGTGAAATGTCTCCGAAAAGAGTTTCTCAACCCTGCTGAAGAGATCCGAAACCCTTACAATCTGGAAATTGGGGACCGGAATGCGGGTAAGATTCCGGTAGTCATCCACAAAATGGAGAAGTCCCCCGCTTCGCTTTGATATCGTCTCGAGCGCGCTCCTGACATCCTCGAGCAACTCCGCTCCTTTATCCCCGCCGGCAGCAGTCTCAGCCGAGACAACTCCCCTTTCGCCTCCGTCTTTCCCCTCAATCACTGTGGCCAGCATGGAGCTCGCCGTCGCCGAAAGTGAGACGATCGGCGTGACCGAGTTCATGATTTCGTGCGTGAGCACCCTGATAAGATTCTGCCATGCCTGCATTTCCCGCTCTTCGAGCTCGCTCTGGATATTCGTCAATGAAACGAGCGTATAGTGGTTCTCGCGGAGCTTAAACTCCGTAGCATAGATAGAGAGCTGGGAGAGCTCATTCTGAACCGACATTTTCACAAGCACCTTGTCCCCTCCCCGGATTTTCTCAAGCGCCTCCGCCAGCGCTGCACTCAAGGGGGCAAGGTCCCTGATGTTCCTGAGGCTCGGCACCTTGAGTAGTTTCTTTGCGGCGGCGTTCATCAGCTCTACCTCGCCGTCAGGAGTAAAGGCAAGAAGTCCCATGCCGATGTGCTGGACGACAATCTGGAGATAGCGGTAGTGTTCCTCCTTTTCGGTGCGCGCCTTTCTGAACTCGTCGATGACTCGCGAAAAGACTCCGTTCAGCTCCTCAAACGCCGAGCCTTTCACCGTGCTCCTGAAGCTTTGCGAGAAGTCGGAATACTGAATCGAGTCGAAGAATCTCGCGATCTCCCTGTTGGTCCTCTGGACGTAATGTACGAGCGAGTATGCCTGCCCGACGATAAGGAGCGCGACGATGAACGTCGTCGCCACGAACGTCGTCGCCGTCAAAAGATAGACAAGGACAAATGCGGAAGCGCATATGCCGACGGTCCGCAGAAAAACGGAGATGCTGAATCGTTTAAAGACCATATTTCTCAAGCCTTCTGTAGAGGGCTGCGCGGGTGATGCCGAGAGCTTTTGCCGCTTTGGTGAGGTTTCCGTCGTGCTCGCTTACCGCTCTGATGATGAGCATCTTTTCGGCTTCGTCGAGATGGTATGTCTGCAGCGCCATCCTCTCTTTTCCCGGATCCTCCGAGGAGAAATAGAAATCGGATGGCCCGAGAGTCTTCGCCTCGCTCATGATGATGACGCGCTCCAGCATGTGCTGAAGCTCGCGGATGTTTCCCGGCCATCCATAGGCGGAGAGTTTATGGAGCGCATCGGCGCTCACCTCCATCGGCTCCTTGGCATACTTCCGGCAATAGATGGCCATGAAGTGGTCGACGAGAGGGGGGATGTCTTCGCTTCTTGCCCGCAATGGAGGGAGCTCGATTTCGACGGTGTTGATCCGATAGAGGAGGTCCTGCCGGAAGCGGCTCTCCGTTTTCAAATCGGCCATCGGCCGGTTCGTCGCGCAGATAAGTCTGATATCGATTGCTTTCGGAATACTTGCGCCGAGCCGCGTCACCTCCCTGTTTTGCAGAACAGAGAGAAGTTTTACCTGAAGATTCTGCGAAAGGTTTCCGATTTCGTCAAGGAAGAGGGTGCCTCCGGAGGCGATCTCGAAACGGCCGGCGCGATCTTCCTTCGCATCGGTGAACGAACCCTTGACATAGCCAAAGAGCTCGCTCTCAAAGAGCGACTCGCTCAATGCCGCGACGTCGACGCTCAGAAAGATCTTTCCGCTTCGACGCGATTTTCTGTGGATCGCGCGCGCGACCAGCTCTTTTCCCGTCCCGTTCTCCCCAAGGATCAAAACGTTTGCATCGGTCTGCGCCACTTTCTGGATCAGCCCGAAGACCCGCTTCATCGGGGACGAAGTGCCGACGATCTCCTGGAACTCGCTGTCAAGGTCGTCGGTGAGTTGTTTCTGCTTGGAGAGGAGGTCTTCGATCTCCTTCTTCGATTCGCTCAGCTTCATCGCGGAGGAGATCGTCGCAAGGAGTTTCTCGTTCTGCCACGGCTTGAGGACAAAATCGGTGGCCCCCTCTTTGATGGCCTTCACCGCCATTTCGACCGTGCCGTAAGCCGTGATGAGGACGACGACGGCGTCGGGGTCTATCTCGAGAATCTTCTTCAGCCACGCAAACCCTTCGCTCCCGGTCGTCGCGTCTCCGGAAAAGTTCATGTCGAGAAGGATGACATCGTACTTCTGAGCCCCGAGAATTTCGGGTATCCGATGCGGGTCCTTCTCGATCTGAACAATCGAGTACTGACGCTTCAACAACAAACGTGCGCTCAGAAGGACATCTTCGTCGTCGTCGATGACAAGAAGTTTTCCAGGTCGGCTACTCATGGTAGAGGGGGGCGAGAAATTGTTTGCGGTTCTTTCCCCGTCGAGTATGCAGCAGTGTCCGGATTCGAACAGTGGTGTCCGATTTCGGACGATGCAACTTTGGAATAAAAAACCAGATTGTCAAATTTCCTCCAAAAGACCGATCTTTTGCCCTCTTTCAACCATGGCCATGGGGGCACGGCAATTGCTATCCGTTGAGTACACAAAAACAATTCCCAAAACCGAAGCCGTGGACAGGCAGATCGAAAAGAGACCATTTTTCAAGAGACCCCGTTTCTGGGCCTCATCGGCCGGATCGCTTCTCTTCGCCGTGCTTCTCCTTCTCATCCTCGGCGATCGGGGTTCAAAACTGAACGTGGAGACCGACAAGATCACCATCTCCACAATCAGCGAGGGGGAATTCCAGGAGTTCATCCCTGTCACCGGAACGATTCTCCCACGTATGACTTTTTATCTGGACGCCATTCTGGGGGGGACCGTCGAGAAGAAGTATCTCGAAGAGGGGGCGATGGTGAAGAAGGGAGACAAGATTATCCAGCTCTCCAACACGAATGTTCAATTGAGCGCGCTGCAGCAGGAGACTTTCACATACCAGCAGATCAACGACGCAAGAAACACGAGACTCCAGATTGAGCAGAACAGCAACGCACTCCAGAACGCCCTTGTCACCGCCACGTTCAGTCTTGTCAACGCAGGTGAAATCTACGAACGACAGAAGGCCATGTGGGAGAAAAGACTGATCTCGCTCCAGGACTATCAGCTCGCGGAAAACAATTACAACCTTGCCACCGAGCAACGGAAGCTGGCGTACCAGAACTTTACCGCCGATTCGATCCTCAAGCAATCGCAGCTGTCACAGATTTCGGCTTCTATCGACCGGCTTCAGAAGAACCTCGAGCTCATCAGAGAAAACATCGACAATCTCACGATCAAGGCTCCCATCGACGGCCAGCTCACGGCTCTCGTGGCCGAGACGGGCCAGGCAAAATCTCCCGGCGATCAATTGGGGCAGATCGATGCCCTCGACGGATTTAAGGTGAGGGCCGACATCGACGAGTTCTACATCGCCCGGATCGTCAAGGGGCTCGACGCCACCGTTGAGATCGATACGAAGAGCTTTCACCTTGTTGTCACCAAGGTCTACCCCCAGGTCTCCAACGGGAAGTTTCAGGTCGATATGGAGTTCACCGGCGGCGTGCCGGAAGGAATCCGCCGGGGACAGAGTCTTCAGATCCGGCTTCAGCTGAGCGAACGGACGCAGGCACTTCTCCTTCCGCGCGGCGGCTTCTACCAGAAGACCGGGGGACAGTGGGTATTCGTCCTGAACGCCGCAGGAAGCGAGGCGGTGAAGCGGCCGGTGAGCCTCGGTCGTCAGAATCCGGACTACTTCGAAGTACTCAAAGGAGTGACGGCCGGAGAGAGAGTTGTCACCTCCTCATACGACAATTTTGGCGATGTCGACAGGCTGATTCTGAAATAGACCCACCCGGCATCGTTCGTCATCAATTAAAAAAAGATCAGAAAGATTCTACATCACCTCAACCCGGAGCCACCATGATCCGAACCAGCGCACTCAAGAAGATCTATCTCACCGAAGAGGTTGAGACCACGGCACTCGACGGTGTCAACATTGAAATCGGCGAAAAAGAGTTCGTCGCCATCATGGGACCGTCAGGGTGCGGAAAGTCCACGCTCCTGAATATTTTCGGCCTTCTCGACAACCCCTCGGACGGGGAGTATTATTTTCTCGACACGGAGGTCTCAAAGTACACCGAACGTCGGCGCGCGAACATGCGGAAAGCGAACATCGGGTTCGTCTTCCAGAGCTTCAACCTCATCGATGAGTTGACCGTGTTTGAGAATGTTGAGCTTCCCCTCCTCTACCTTGGGGTCTCGACGGTGGAACGATCCAGGATGGTGAGCGAGGTCCTCGAAAGGATGCAGATCATCCATCGGAGGGATCATTTCCCGCAGCAGCTTTCCGGAGGTCAGCAGCAGCGCGTGGCGGTCTCGAGGGCGGTCGTGGCCAAACCAAAACTTATCCTGGCGGACGAGCCGACTGGTAACCTCGACTCCGCCAACGGCGAGGAGGTCATGAACATTCTCACTCAGCTGAACGAAGAGGGGACAACGATCGTCATGGTCACTCACTCTCCGCACGACGCCGAATTCGCGCACCGCGTCATCCATTTGTTCGACGGGCATGTCGTGACGGAGAATTATAAGGAGAAGTTTCATGTGTAGGGGGGAGGGGCAGAGGGCGGAGAGGCAAACACCGCCCTTCGCGTGTTGCAGTACGCGCCCGTGCTTTGCGCTATCCACTTTGCACTGAGCGATCAATTCGTAGATAACCGAACTCAACTTTCCGGGGGGAAATATGAAATTCAGGTTCCAGGATCTGGAGGTTTGGAGGTTCGCTCTCGAAATCTCCGACCAACTCTTAGACGTGGCAGATGAAATCGAAGGCCGCAAACTCTATCGCTTCTCTGAGCAACTCAGAGGCGCCGCGATGAGCGTGTGCAACAACATCGCCGAAGGATCCGGCTCCAACTCACGCAGAGAGTTCGCCTATTTCCTGAACATAGCGCGGAGATCCGCTTTCGAAAACGCTAATATCCTGATCATCCTCAACAGAAGAAAACTTCTGACCGGCCCTCGGCTTGCCTCGCTTCTCGAAGACCTCGACAAGGAATGCCGGATGATCACGAGTTTGCGTCGCAGCCTTTGAAGATTCCCTTTGCGCTGAGCGCTGTGCTCTCTGCCCTCACACCCTGACACAACAGAGGCCCCAATGATAAACCTCCGTTCGATCGAAAAATACTTCAGCAACAAAGCCATCAAGACGTACGTGCTGCGAAAAATCACTCTCGATGTTCGGGAAGGCGAATTCGTCTCCGTCATGGGTCCCTCCGGCTCGGGGAAGACGACGCTCCTCAATATTATCGGGATGCTCGATCCTCCCTCCGGCGGAGAATATTTCTTCTTCGATGAACCCGTCCACACGATGAGCGAGAAGAAGCTCACCGAGCTCCATAAGACCTACATCGGGTTTGTGTTCCAGAGCTACCACCTTATCGACGAGTTGACCGTCTACGAAAACCTTGAGACGCCGCTTCTCTACCAGAAGGTGAAGGCCGACGAGCGAAAAGGAAGGGTCGCCGAAACCCTCGACCGGTTCAACATCGTCGCAAAGAAGGACCTCTTCCCCAGCCAGCTCTCGGGGGGACAGCAACAATTGGTTGGCGTCGCGAGGGCGGTCATCGCCAGGCCGAAACTTATCCTTGCCGATGAGCCGACGGGAAACCTCCATTCGGATCAGGGAAAAGAGGTGATGGAGCTCCTGAAAAAGCTCAATAAAGAGGGAACAACGATCATCCAGGTGACGCATTCCGAGACGAATGCCGCCTACGGAGACAGGATCCTGAGACTCAAGGATGGGTGGATGGAAGAGCGGGGGGCGTAGCGCGGGGGGGGGCGGAGGGCAGAGAGCAAAGAGCAGAGGGCGGAGAGCAAGGAGCGAAGAGCGTGAAAATGAAACAGATTCTAACATAATCGATTCCCACTTTGCGCCACGCGCTGTGCTTTTTTGCACTATGCGCTTTGCGCTCTACAGTAGACTCCGGAGAACCACATGATAATGAGCTACCTCCGAATCGCCTTCCGGAATATCTTGAAGTACAAGACCTACTCCATCATCAACGTTGTCGGACTTGCGGTTGGATTGGCCTGCTGCATCGCGATCATGATGTTCGTGCATGATGAGATCCGGTACGACACATTCAATCAAAATGCGGATCGGATCTATCGAGCTGTTCTTCACGGCACGTTCAACGGCCATGACATGGACATGGCACTATCTGCAGTGGCCATGGGTCCGGCCCTCCTTCGTGATCTTCCGGAGGTTGTCGCATACACCCGCTTGTACCGGGGCGGGGCTGTGATGGTCCAGTATCAAAAGAAGACATTCAACGAAGAGAGGTTCTTCGGGGCGGATTCGACGGTCTTTGACCTCTTCACGTTTCCCTTCGCGGCGGGAGATCCGAAAACGGCTCTCACCCGGCCCAACACTGTAGTGATTACGGAGTCGATGGCACAGAAATATTTCGGGACCGAGAACCCGATCGGCAAGGTTCTCCGCACGGGAAAGAAGGATGACTTCGTGGTGACCGGTGTGATCAAAGACGTCCCACAGAATTCACATTTCCATCCCGATTTCCTGGCCTCTCTCACGACGCTCCAGGACAGCCGGAATCCGACCTGGCTTAGCAATAACTACTTTACCTACCTTCTGCTCAAGAAGGGGGTGAACCTCGTTGATCTTCAGAAGAAGCTCGACGAGGAGGTCGCGAGGTATGCGGGGCCGCAGTTGAAAGCCATTCTCGGGATCTCATTTGAACAGTTTACCGCGGCCGGAAACAGGTACGGCTACTTCCTGCAGCCGCTTCTCTCCATCCACCTCCATTCACATCTCGACTATGAGATCGAGCCGAACGGCGACATCCTTGCCGTTTACGTCTTCTCCTCCATCGCTGTCGCGATTCTGCTGATCGCGTGCATCAACTTTGTCAACCTCGCCACTGCACGCTCGGAGAAGCGCTCAAAGGAGGTCGGGGTGAGAAAAACGCTCGGCTCAGGCCGGTCGCACCTCGTCGGACAGTTCATGGCCGAGTCGGTATTCATGAGCCTTCTTGCGGTCGTCGTTGCGGTCGGCATTGTCGAACTCCTGCTTCCCTTCTTCAACGACATCGCCGGTAAAGAGATGAGCCTTCATCTTTTCGACACTCCGCTGACAATTCCAGCTCTCCTCTGCTTTGCCGCCGTCGTTGGAGTCATCGCGGGAAGCTATCCCGCACTCTATCTCTCCTCCTTCCATCCGATCGAGGTGCTCAGGCCTGACGCAAGAAAAGGAGGAAGGAGATCGATGCTGAGAAGCGGGTTGGTGATCTTCCAATTTGCCGTCTCCATCGCCCTCTTTGCGGCGACGTTCATCATCTTCGCGCAGCTTCGCTACGTCCAGACAAAGGACCTCGGATTTGCCAAAGAAGAAACGATCGTCATCAAGAGGACAAACGACCTCTCCAATCAGCTTCAATCGTTCGAAGACGAAGTGAGGGCAAACAAAGGCGTCGTAAGCCTGACAAATTCAAACGGCATTCCCGGAAACCAGGGAGGGGACAATGCATGCCGGCTTGAGGGCGGCCGGGATAACCAGTATGAGGACGTCCAGTCGATGTTCTGCGACAATGATTTCGCCAAAACATACAAGCTGGGGATCGCCGAGGGGAGGTTCTTCTCCATAGAACATCCTTCGGACAGCGCTGCCGTCGTCGTCAATGAGCAAGTGGCGAGAAGCTTCAATGCAAAAGCGATTCTCGGCAAGTATCTCATTTACCCCGGTGCGGGCCCTGCAGGAAAGGACCTGCGGTATGAAGTCATAGGAGTCATGAAAGATTTTAACTACAGATCCCTTCATGAACCTATTCGTCCGCTGGCCATTCGCCTCTTCCCGAGAGCAGGTTTCATCGGCAATTTCGTCACGGTTCGCCTGGCTCAGGGCGATCACCTCAACGCCGTTTCTTTCATTGAGAGCGTCTGGAAGAAGTATGCCGGGGATGAAGAATTCAACTACAGCTTCCTCGATGATAACCTTCAGAAACTCTACGCGGCAGATGTAAGAACAAGCCGGATAGCCGGTGCATTTTCAATCCTTGCAATGTTCATCGCATGTCTCGGGCTTTTAGGACTTGCGGCGTTCGTCACCGAGCGGCGAACGAAGGAGATCGGGATTCGGAAAGTCCTTGGCGCTTCGGTTGCAGAAATCGTCGCGCTTCTCTCCAAGGAGTTCGTCAGATGGGTCCTTGTTGCGAACATTGTCGCATGGCCTCTCGCTTACTATGTCATGAACGACTGGCTGAAGAACTTTGCGTACAGGATGGACATGAGTCTGTGGATTTTTGTCGCGTCGGGTACCCTGGCGCTCGTCATCGCGTTGCTGACGGTGAGCACCCATGCGATCAAAGCAGCGACGTCAAATCCGGTTCAGTCTTTGAGATACGAGTGACATCGGGAAAGGACCTGTTGAAATGAAAGATCTCTGTATTCCGCTCCCCGATTTTTTCGACAGGCAGATTGCCGAGATCGAAGTGAAAATCAACGGCAAGAAGAGGCAGGTCAATTTTCGGGTCGAGTCATTTCGCTGGGAACCGGACGAGGAACAGTGGCCGGTGGACCGGAAAATAGCGTTGCTTCAGGACGGACTGATGACGTATGACCGCTCATGGGAGCTGATTCAGATCTTCAGGCCGAAGGATGAGTCAAAATTCGTACAGGTGCTTTACCGGCAAAGGCCGACCGCGAGCGCACATTCCGAGAATGCACGTAACGACAGTCGCCGAGAAATGGAGAAATGACATGCTGAAGAACTACTTTGCCATGGCTTTTAGAAATCTGCTCCGCCACAGAGTCTTTTCTTTCATCAATGTCGCGGGGCTGGCGGCGGGGATGGCTTGCACGATCCTGATTCTGCTCTGGGCGCAGGATGAATTAAGCTATGACAGGTTCTTCAAGGACTCCGATCGCATCTCTCTTGTCGTGCGCGGCGATCGGAACGGGATGAATGCGGTGACATCCTCCATGCTCGCACCGGCTTTGAAGGAAGAACTGCCGGAGATCAAGAAATCGACAAGCGTCATGCAGCTTCCCGCGAGTTTCAAGTTCCTCATCCAGAACGGCGACAAGGGCTTTGAAGAGAATGTGGTCTTTGCACGTTCGGGTTTCTTCGACTTCTTTTCCTTGAGCCTTTCAGAGGGAAACCCCGCAACCGCGCTTGACGATCCGAACTCAATTCTTCTCGACAGGGAAACGGCGCAGAAATACTTCGGTTCCGAGAATGCCGTCGGCAAATCTCTCACCGTCTCCGGTTTTGGCGGCAAGAGCGCGGTCAAAGTGAGCGGCATCCTGGAGGGCATTCCGCCGCAATCGCACATTCGCGCTCATATCATTCTGCCCATGCAGTGGTTTAAATCGATCGGAATCAATTTTGAAACATGGTTCGACCAATCGTTCCACACGTATATCGAGACTGAAGGGAATGTCGATGCCGACGCCCTCTCTTCAAAGATCAGGCAATGCGAGATTAGGCACTTCCCGCAACAGAATGCCGACAATCTGAGCTATGCTCTTCTGCCGCTGACAAAGATTCATCTGTTCAGCGGTCATGTCAAATTCCTCGAGGGAACGGGAGATATAGCGTACGTGAGGATCTTCATCGCCATCGCCGTGGTTATCCTCCTCATCGCCGGTATCAATTACATGAATTTGTCGACCGCCTTGTCATTGAAGAGGAGGAAGGAAATCGCCGTCAAGAAGACGATCGGAGCGAGCAGGAGAAGGCTGATGGCACAGTTCCTGGGGGAGAGCCTCATTACCTCCTCAATGGCTTTCGTGCTGGCGTTGCTCGTCGTTGAGTTGTTTTTGCCGGAATTCAACACATTATCCGGGAAAACACTGTCGGTGCGGTACGGCGATCCCTCGTTCATTTTCATTTCGCTCGCCATCATTTCGGGGACCGGGCTTGCGTCGGGATTCTATCCCGCATTGCTGCTCTCCTCTTTCAGCCCCGTACAGATCTTGCGTAAGCGGCTGCCGTCAGGATCGGGGGGAGCGCTCGCGCGGTCGGGGCTTGTTATTTTTCAATTTGCCGCCTCTATTGGAATCATCGTTTGCACGATCGTGATATCCAATCAGTTGTCGTTCGTCATGAACAGCAATCTCGGTTTTGACAAAGAGAACCTGCTCTGCATTCGACTGACGAGTAATGCAAACACGAAATTTGAATCGATGAAGAACGAATTGGAAAAAGATCCAGACGTCATAACAGTGTCGCGATCTGAACCGGTCAGCACTTCATTGACGCGGACAGAAGGTATCACCTGGGAAGGAAAGCCGGCGAACGAACAGGTCCATTTCTGGGTGCTCCATACCGACGACAATCTGGCCGCGACGTATAAATTCCAAATTGTCCAGGGAAGGTTTTTTTCAGACCAGTATCCGACCGACAGAAGCGGAGCTTTCGTCATCAACGAAGCGGCCGCGAAGACGATGGGATTCACTGCTCCGCTGAATAAGGAAGTTGCGTTGTGGGGGAAGCGGGGCAAGATCGTGGGCGTCGTCAGGGACTTCCACTTCGCCTCTTTCCGGACCGCGATCGAACCGTTGATCTTCAACATTCCAGACAGCAATCAGTTTGAGGGCCGATATCAGGTGATGTCTCTCCGGATCAGGCCCGGGAATCCACAGGGCCTCATTTCCGTCGTCGAACAACTATGGCAGAAGGAGATGGGGAGTGTGCCCCTTGAATACTATTTCTACGACGATTCGCTCAACAAGCAATACTCGTCGGATTTCCGCATGCGGACGATCTTCCAATGCTTCTCTTTCATTTCGATCATGATTGCATGTCTCGGCCTGTTCGGTCTCGCATCCATTTCAGCGGAACAGAGGACGAAAGAAGTGGGCATCCGGAAAGTCTTGGGTGCTTCGATCACAGATGTCGTGTTCACCCTTTCAAAAGATTTCATGACCTGGGTTGTCTTGTCTAATCTCGTTGCAATCCCGGTAGCATGGTATTTCATGAGCAAATGGCTTGAGGACTTTGCCTACAGAATCCCGATCAACTGGTGGATGTTCGGGCTCGCGGCGGCTTTTGGGTTCGCCATCGCATTGCTGACAGTCGGCGCACAGGCGATGAAAGCCGCCACGGCAAACCCGGTTGAGAGCCTGAGGTATGAATGAATTCGATTGAGAGTGAACAATCAATAATGAACAGTGAAGGGATAACGAAGAACGATGAACCTTGAACCTCATTAGAAGAAGCGTATGCTAAGAAACTATTTCAAGATCGCTTCCCGAAATTTGATCAGACACAAAGTCTATTCTCTGATTAACGTCGTCGGCCTGGCAGTTGGGATGGCATGTGCCGTTCTTATCATGCTTTGGGTCAACTACGAATTGAGTTACGATGAATTCCATAAGAACGCCGACCGTTTGTACCGGGTCGCCTTTACGAACGCACAAAAGGACTTCTACGGATACTACGAACCCGGTCCCCTTGCGAACTATTTGAAGGACAACTTCCCCGAAGTTGAACAATCGACGAGCTACTCGGCCATGAGCTGGAAGGTGTCCCATGATGTGAGGGGCTTCTTCTGCAAAGGCGGTCTTGTCGATTCGTCATTCTTCCGGATGTTCACTTTTCCGCTTGAAGAGGGAAATCCTGAATCAGTCCTCGCCGGCCCTGCTTCGATTGTCATTTCGAGATCGTTGGCGCAGAAGCTCTTCGGGCATAGCGACCCCGTCGGGCAGCCCCTCACGCTCAATGACAAGCCGGGCATGGTCGTCACCGGGGTCTTTTCGGACGTCCCCTCGACGTCTCAGATGCAGTTCGATTTCGTCATCCCATTCTCGAATGGGCCCGAGTATACAAGGATGTGGGACAGGAAGTCCACCCAGACGTACGTCTTGCTGCGGGCAGACGCTTCTCCTGACACGATGAACAAGAAGATCTCCGGTGTCATGGATACTTTCAACCCGACCTGGAAAAATATCCTCTTCTTGTTCCCCATGACGAAGAGCCATCTTTACGAGCCGGGCGGAGGCGGACCTATAGTCTACGTCTATATTTTTTCGGCCTTTGGATTTTTGATACTGGTTGTTGCCTGCATCAACTTCATGAATCTTTCAACCGCACGCTCCGAACAACGGCTGAAAGAAATCGGGATCAAGAAGACTGTCGGCTCTTCACGAATGGAGCTCGCGCGGCAATTTATGACCGAGAGCATGTTCCTCTCGTTCGTTTCACTTTTGATCGCCGTCGTCCTCGTCGAGCTGAGTCTCCCCGCTTTGAATGACATGCTGGGCACTCGTATCGCCATGACTCTTGCAGGACGGATCCTGCCGGTTCTCCTCGGGATCGCGGTTGTGACGGGTCTGTTAGCAGGAAGCTATCCTGCAATCTATCTCTCGTCCTTCAGCCCGATGACAGCGCTGAGCGGCAAAGTCTCCCGAACGGGAGAGCATCACTCCTCACTGGTGCGGAATGCGTTGGTCGTTGCGCAGTTTTCATTTTCGGTGTTCATGATCACCTGTATCCTCTTCATAGGCAGACAGCTTCGTTTCATGCAGGCGAAAGATCTCGGCTTCAACAAGAATCAAGTTTTGATGATCAGCACCCGGGGGGCTTTGCTGCAGAATGTCTCTCGTGTCAAGGACGAGTTATTGAAATATCCATTTGTACAAAGCGCGTCCGTGTCGGCGACGGACTTCACGGGCTTTGAAGGAGCCGGGACGGGACCTATTGACTGGGAAGGCAAGGCTACGAGCACACCGCTGGAGGTGGGTTTCAATTTCGTCGATGAAGATTTTGCGGAGACCTTCCAGGTGAAGATGGAACAGGGAAGGTTCTTTTCCAAGCAGTATCCTTCGGACATGTCGGAAGCGTTCGTCGTCAACGAGGAAGCGGCGAAAGAGATGGGCATCACCGATCCTCTGGGCAGGAATCTCACGACCTGGTTCGGCAGGAAAGGGAGGATTGTCGGAGTGATCCATGATTTCAACACGCAATCTCTCAGAGAAGAGATGGCACCAATCGTTCTTGTCCCGACGAGAGCGGCGAATTACTTGTGCGTTCGCTTGTCGACGACGCAACTTTCCGCTGCTATGAAGTCGGTAGAGAAAACCGTAAGAAGCATCGTACCCGATGATCCATTCGAGTATCGATTCCTCGATGACGTCGTGGACAACCAGTATAAGACAGAACAGAGGACGGACAACCTAGCGGCTGTCGTCGCACTGATGTCGATTTTCCTTTCCTGCCTTGGGTTGTTCGGGCTGGCTTCTTACAAGGCAGAACGGAGAACAAAAGAAATTGGAATACGCAAGGTGCTGGGTGCTTCGATCGGCGGTGTCCTTGCCTTGTTGACTATGGATTTTATCAGATGGATCCTGATCGCCAACCTCGTCGCCTGGCCGGCAGCATGGTATGTGGTCAGCAATTGGTTGCAGGGTTTTGCCTATCGGATTCCGATGAGCTGGTCGGTATTTGTTCTCGCCGGGGGACTTACGATCCTGATAGCATTTGCCACAGTGAGCTGGCAGGTGATTCGGGCCGCGACGGCAAACCCGATCAGAGCGCTCCGATACGAATAACATCGAAATGCATGTTCCCCGGCTTCGCGAGACACAATCAATGACCTACCACCAGCATAAGTGAGCAAAGGGATGATGATAAGAAGCTTCGTCAAGGTCGCCCTGAGGAAGATCTCAAAGAACAGACTTTACTCCTTCATCAACATTGCCGGCCTGGCGATCGGGATGGCATCGGCAATTCTCATTCTGTTCTGGGTCCGCGACGAGCTCAGCTACGACCGTTTCAACCTGAAGGCCGATCAACTCTACAGAGTCAACTGGGATTTCAAATGGAACGGCACGGAAGGAATCGGGCCCGGCACGCCCCCTCCGCTTGCCGGAAAGATGCTCGCTGAGATTCCCGAGGTCTCCGCCGCGACACGGCTCAGACCGATGTTGAGGACCGTTGTCCGTCAGGGAAGCAGTTTCTATGATGAAGATGGAATCGTCGCAGCCGATTCCAATTTCCTGAAACTCTTCACGTACCCGCTGATCGCCGGGGATCCTTCGACGGCGCTCAAGGAGCCGAACAGCGTGGTCCTCACCGAGTCGGCTGCAAAGAAATACTTCGGGGACGAATCGCCGGTTGGCAAGAACCTCATCATCGGTCAAAACGAGACGAACGGGTATGGTGCGTATCAGAATCTATTCAAAGTGACCGGGGTCGTCCGCGACGTCCCACATAACTCGCAGATCCGGTTTGACATGCTGACATCGATGTCGTCGTATCCCGAGGTAGCGTGGCGGGACTGGAGCTGGATCTGGATGCAGGTGACGACATACGTAGAGCTCAGGAAAGATGCTTCCGCCTCCGTCGTTCAGCCCAAGATCACCGAGATCGAGCAAAAGTATCTGCCCGCCGGACTCAAACGACTGGGATACTCGTATGACGATATGATCCGGGGCGGCGGCCACTGGCACTTTGCACTCCAGCCCCTCACCGATGTCTACCTCGGATCCCCGCTCATCGGAAACCGTCTCGGCCCGCTTGGCAACAGGACGGAGGTCTACCTCCTGTCAGTTATTGCAGTACTGATCCTGGCTGTTGCCTGCATCAATTTCATGAACCTCACCACCGCCCGCTCCGCGAGCCGCGCGAAAGAAATAGGGGTGAGAAAGGTTCTTGGTTCCGCGAGAAGCTCCCTGGTCCTTCAACACCTTGTCGAGTCGCTCGTTCTCAGTTTCCTCGCGTTGATGATAGCCGTCTTTCTCGTCGAGATCGTTTTCCCGCTCTTTAATGAGCTGACGGGAAAGTCACTTTCATTCGACCTGCTTCAACCATGGTGGCTTGCGCCGGCAATGATCCTGCTCGGCATTCTTGTCGGCATCGTTTCGGGAAGTTATCCCGGTTTCTATCTGTCGGCGTTGAAGCCCGTAGCGGTCATCAAGGGAGGCCGGAAGTTCTCTTCGAGGAAAATGGCGCTGAGAGACATTCTCGTTGTGGCACAGTTTGCCACCGCGATCGGTCTCATCACATGCACGCTTCTCGTAAGGAAGCAAATGGATTTCGTCCGGCAGGCCGATCTTGGTTTCAACAAAGACGGGTTGATGGTCATCTCCAACGACAATAATCGATTGGGCGGCCACGAGGAAGCATTCAGGGACAGGGTCAGGGCACATGCTCAGGTCGTCGATGCATCGATCTCGACCGGAGTCCCGCCTTCGTACGGATTCGAAGACGGATATGAGATCGAAGGGAAAGAGAGCAGAAAGGTCGATCTCTTGTCGTATATGACCGACGACAATTTCATCAACACCATGGGAATGAAAGTCGTCAGGGGCAGAGGCTTCGAGAAGGGTTATGACGACTCCGCCAGTGTCATCCTTAATGAAGCCGCCGTGAGGGATTTTGGGTTCTCGGATCCAATCGGCAAGGATGTGACGTATCTGAGCAACGATGTGAAGTACAGAGTCATCGGGGTCGTAAAAGATTTCAATTTCATGAACATGTACTCACCGATCACGCCGTTCGCTCTCTTTAACCGGACTTCGAAATCATATTCCATCCCGAATTCCTTCATCGTCGTTCGGGTGCGTCCCGAGGACCTGACGAAAACGATCTCCGCGATCAAGTCTGAATGGGAGGCCGTCGCTCCCGACATGCCCTTTGAATACTCCTTCCTCGACACCAATTTTGAAAAAGGATACGATTCGGCCGAACGGTTGGGAAATGTATTTCTGTTGTTCTCCTTCCTGACGATTTTTGTGGCATGCCTGGGCCTGTTCGCGCTTGCAGCCTTTGCAACGGAACAAAGGACGAAGGAGATAGGAGTACGAAAAGTTCTCGGGGCAACCGTCACAGATATCGTTCTTATGCTTTCCCGAGAATTTGCGAAGTGGGTACTCGCCGCGAATGTCATCGGATGGCCGCTCGCATTCTTTGTCATGAATGAATGGCTGGAGGGTTTTGCTTACAGGACCGAAATCGGGATCTGGATCTTTCTGTTCTCGGGGCTAGCGGCATTGCTCATCGCCCTGGTGACAATCAGCTTCCATGCAATCAAAGCCGCGACCGCAAATCCGGTCGAAGCACTTCGGTATGAATAA
This sequence comes from Bacteroidota bacterium, assembly GCA_035505655.1. Taxonomy (GTDB): domain Bacteria; phylum Bacteroidota; class Ignavibacteria; order UBA10030; family UBA8401; genus JAGVPT01. The sequence continues at coordinate 1,862 of DATJQP010000084.1, read as the reverse complement.
TATCGAAGCGCGAAGATCCGCCTCTGGCAGGTTGAGGCGCTCCGTCATGAGTGGCGCCGAAATCCGGCCGAAAGCGGGTTGAGGCTCTCCGATACGGGAAGTGTCGAAGACCGAAATCCCGGTGCTCAATGAGGGGGATGAGAAGCCTGAGGGGTGAAAGAAATGACGGATCGGAATTCATAGGATGTTTCGCCAAATCCTCCATGGATAACCAACAATAAGACTGTAGTTCGACATTTCTCAACCTTTGAAAGAACAACAATCATGAAGAAACCAGTTTCGACGACCTGTCTGGCGTTATTCCTCATCTTCGCCGCGCAGACCTTCTCCACCGCGTTTGCCCAGGACCACGGTGCGGTCAGTGACTCGATCTATTCAAATGTATTAAGAGAAGAGCGATCGCTTAAGGTTCTCCTCCCCGAGTCATATAAACCGGGATCGACCGATAAGTATGAAGTCATCTATGTGACAGACGGTGAGTGGGCAATGGATCCATTCTCATTTGTTCACAAATGGGCGCAGGGTGAAGGGTTCGTTCCTCCCGCAATCATCGTGGCGATTCCAAACAGGTATATCAACGGTGCCAACCAGCGCGACAGGGATTTCCTGCCGGTCCATGTTCCCGAAAACGAAATATCGGGTGGGGCCGCAAATTTCCTTTCATTCATCAAGAACGAGCTCATTCCGTACATCGCCGCGAAGTATCCGGCCAACGGAACAAGCTCAATCTACGGCCATTCGTACGGCGGTCTCTTTGCACTGTACGCCTTGCTCAGCGAGCCTCAGTTATTTGAATCATATTACTCGACCGATCCCCCTTTTCGGTGGAACAACGATTATCTCGTGAAGATGGCATCCGAAAAGTTGAACGGCCTTCCGCCGGGCAAAGTGCTTTGGATCGCCGGCCGTTCTGATAACGGGGATATTGGTCATCTGGATTCGCTCCTCCAATCCCAGGCACCAAAGACCCTGCACTGGAAGGTGACGACCTATCAGAACGAGACGCACAATTCCGTAAGACTAAAAGCAATGTACGACGGAATAAAATTCGCCTATTCAGGCTATTCGAAAGAATCCATTATGTTCCACCCGATGAACGGGATCTTACTAAAGGACAAGCCGACGAGGATCTTTGTCGTGGGCAGCCACCCCGAACTCAGATATACCGTTAATGGAATGGACCCGGACAGCACGTCACCGATCGTTGATCAGAGCATCACCATCACAGGACCGGCTCAATTGGTAGTGAAATCTTTTTCGCTTACCGGAAAATACGATAAGACGGCCAGAGGCAGTTTCCCGCTCGGCGAGCCGCTGCCGCCGGTTTCACGACCCGGGAAATTGCTTTCCGGGGGTCTGAGATATTCATATTACGAAGGCGACTGGGCGACAATTCCGGATTTCAAGACGCTTCAACCCAGTAAGACGGGCATCGCGGACAGCACGTTCAATGCGAACGAACTCCCGAGAAAAACCAGCTTCGCATGCGTCTTCGATGGCTTCCTTGAGACAGTCAATGACGGATACTATATCTTTGTACTCGTTTCAAGCGATGGTTCGAGACTGTTTCTCGGAGGCTCGTTGATCATCGACAACGACGGCGTTCACTCTCCTCAAAGCGCCAAGACATTTATCCTTCCCCTCAAGAAAGGTTTTTATCCTTTCCGCGTCGAGTATGTTCAGAAAAACGCAGGAGGTGTTTTTCAGTTGCTCTACGTGAATACGGAGACCGTGAACAATCCGTCAGCGATTCCGCTGAAGTATCAGTACCACGGCATGTAGGAGATCGTCATGGTTAAGAACTATTTCAAAGTCGCCGTCCGTAACATGTTGAGACACAAGCTCTATTCGGTGATCAATAT
>DATJQP010000083.1:0-74297 GCA_035505655.1 Bacteroidota bacterium | reverse complement strand
TCGTAGACCCGCGACTTTGAACCTTGGACTCCGGACTACGATCTGCGTACCCCGACCCGATATTGTCACCAAGTTTACCATCTAACCGGCTTGCCAAAACGATCGAGGTATTTAAGTCCGGTCTTCCCTTTCTGAGCCACGATTGTATCCACGATATCTCCGATCACTTCGTCTAAAGAATATTTCGCATCCTGGCCGCCTAATTCCGTTTTGATCCAACCGGGGGCCAGGAGAAGAAGCGAGCGATCGCTTCCTCTTCGAGCGGCAAAACTTCTCATAATCATGTTGAGCGCCGCTTTGCTTGCGCGATAGACGTCGTTACCCCCGCTTTCGTTGTCGGCAATGCTCCCTTGACCGGAAGTCATAACCCCAACAACTCCGCCCGGACGAACATTATCGGTAAGTTGTTCAAGCACTCGCATGGGAGAAAGTGTATTCGTGACCATCACTCGGATGAACTCTTCCGTCGAAATCTCGCCGATCGTTTCCTTCATTCCATTTTTGTTTGCGACGCCGGCATTGACAAATAGAAGATCCAGCACCTCTCCCACCAACGCGTGTTTAAGATGTTCAATCTGGGCTGGTATTGTCATGTCGAGATATTGTACCTGAAGTCTTCCTTTCCAATGTTCGGTCAGATCATGGAGTTCTGTTCTCTTGCCTTCGCGCACGGTCCCAATGACATTCCAATCGCGCTTCAACAACTCTTCTGCAATCGCCAGTCCAATCCCTCTTGAAGCTCCCACGATAAGACCGGTCAACCTTTGAGGCATGGTATCTCCGCATTCGAATCTTGCATGTCTGCTTGGTTGAGAAAGTAGTAAGTAGACAGTAGAAAGAAAAGAAAACCCCGTGAGTTCTTAATCTTGTCTTTTTACTTTCTCGTGCCAGAAGAAAGCAGTAGGAAAAGAAAACTTGTGAATTCTTAAGCTTGTCTGTCTACTTTCTCCTTACTTATTTCCCCACCCCCACACCTCCCTGCCGTGGGTCGGGATGCTCCATCGCACTCTTCACTGCCTGCTCACGGTACTGCCTGATGGCTGCGCGGTACTCGGGATATTTCACGGAGAGAATTGCCGCCGCAAAAAGAGCCGAATTGATGGCGCCGGGCTTTCCGATCGCCAATGTTCCGACCGGAATACCTGCAGGCATCTGCACCATCGAAAGAAGCGAGTCGATACCGTTCAACGATTTCGATTCCATCGGAACGCCGAGAACGGGGAGGAGCGTCTTTGCTGCGGCAACTCCGGCCAGATGCGCCGCGCCTCCCGCGGCCGCGATGATCACTTCCAACCCGCGGGACTCAGCGGAGCTGATATACTCAGAGAGCAGGTCGGGAGTCCGATGGGCGGAAAGCACCCGCGCTTCGTACGGGACCTTCAGCTGATCCAGCATTCCCCCGCAATGCTGGAGGACTTCCCAATCCGACTTTGACCCCATGATCACACCGACCAGTGGTTTTGCTGCCATCGAACTTCCTCCGGATAATGGATAATGTTATTTTATGAGAATCATTTTCCTGGTCTGCGCGGATCCTCCCGAACTCAGACGGGAGAAGTAGACTCCGCTCGAGAGATCGCTCCCGTCAAACCGTACGGCAAAATCTCCCGCCTTATGTTCTCCGTCGACGAGCGTGCGGACCACTCTTCCTTCTTCATCAAAAACCTCCAGCTTCACCGGACCTGTCGCTGAAAGGTGATAGCCGATAGTGGTGGCTGGATTGAAAGGATTCGGATAATTCTGATCGAGCGCGAAGGATGATGCGACAACCTCAGACGGCACCTTCACTACCCTGATAGCGGTCAGGTCGAAAGCGTACGCCGAGCGACCGTGGGTGAACGCGAGGAGCTTGCCTGTTGGAGAATGGAGCGCCAGATCGTGAACGGGAACCTCCGGGAGACCGATTCCTAACGGACTCCACGCTGCGCCGTAGTCCGGACTCACTTCGACCCCAAGGTCGGTCGCTACGTAAAGATAGCCGCGGTAATGCGGATCGACAATAATATCGTTGAGAGGGACGGCCGGCAAGCCTCCACCAATGTTCACCCACGTGCTGCCATAGTCGGTCGTCTTGCTGAGGTGCGAAGCGAAACTGTCTTCGAGATATCCAGATTGTGTGACGTACGCGACGTTCGCCGAATCGGGGTCGATCGTCACTCTCGTCACCCAACGGACGGGAAGTGAACCGGTGACATCGGACCAACTTTTTCCGCCGTCCCGTGTGACAGAGACTTTGCCGTCATCCGTGCCGACGAAAAGAACACCAGGATCCGTCCGGGCCACATCGATCGTTGTAATCGTGCCGATCCTTCCGTTAGCCCCGCGTGTCAGGTCGCCGCTGATCGAAGTCCACGACTGCATCCCGTTCGTCGATTTATAAAGGCGATGGGTGCCGGTGTAGAGGGTCGTCGTGGTCGTAGGATCCATGGCGAACGGGGTTTCCCAGTTCTTCCGGTCGTTGGCGTTGATGCCCGAAGTGCCGTCGTAAAACGTTTCTCCTCCGTCCGAAGAATATCCGAGGCCCCCGTACTGGTACTCTGCATAGACCTTGTTCGGGTTCTTCGGATCAACAAGGATGTAGAAGCCATCCCCTCCGTAGATGTCCGACCAATCCGAGTCGGCTCCCGTGAGCGTGCGGGGAGTGCCGTTGTCCTGCGTTCCTCCGGCGTACCGCTCCGGGTTTGAATCATCGACGGTGCCGGCGTAGAACTGCGTGATGGGAAGATGATACGACTTGATCCAATCGAGGCCTGAGTTCGTGGAGCTGAAAACTCCGCCGTCGTTCCCGACGACGATTCTCGCCGGGTTCGATCGGTCGAACTCGATGGCATGGTTGTCGACATGCATGGAGCCGGTGACATCATTCCATGTCGAGCCCCCGTCGGTTGACTTATACATCGACGTCATACCGGCAAAAAGGATCTGAGCATTGTTCGGCTGGACTTCGATGATGTTGTTGTACCATACCTGCCCCTCTCCTGCGAACGGAACGCCCGACGAGACTTGAGTCCAACTGCTCCCGCTGTTCGTCGATTTGTAGATGCCGTAGACGCTCAGTCCGTTCGAAGCAAGTGCGAAGAGTGTCCCCGGTGCCGATGGAGCAAACGCCAGGCTGATGCGCCCGAGGTTCGGGTCGTTGGATGGGAAACCCTTGGTGATTTTGGCCCAGTGGTCTCCTCCGTCCGTCGACCGCCAGAGAGCGGTGTTCGGTCCGTTGACGATGCTGTAGGTGAGGGGCCGGTAGCGATCCCACACTGCCGCGATGACGCAATCTGTGTTCGAAGGATCGATGACGACGTCGCATGCCCCCGTCGTATCGGTGATGAAGAGAACCTGTTTCCAGCTCATCCCGCTGTCGAGGGAGCGATAGATTCCACGGGTCGCGGTCCTGCTCCGGTATCGTCCCAGCACGGCGGCAAAAATCTTGTTGGCGGAATCCGGAGCGATCACCAGCTTGCCGATCTGGCCGCCGTCGGCAAGCCCGATATTCATCCAGGTGCTCCCCGCGTCGGTTGAACGCCAGATGCCGTTGCCCGGATAGATCGCCACACCCCCGGGATTCCCCTCGCCGGTTCCGACATAGACAATGCGAGGGTCCACCGGTGAAAGGGCGATCGATCCGATAGAGGAAGATTCGTTGAAAATGTTTGACCACAACCCTCCACCATCGATCGATTTCCAGACGCCTCCTCCCGCCGCTCCGGCATAGATGACCGCGCTGTTCGTCTGGTCGATGGCAATTGATGTGACCCTACCTCCGATGTTCGTCGGACCTATGCTTCTCCATGGGGCGGAGGTATACGCCGTCTTGCGAAGAGCGGTTTGGCGATACACATGTCGGGCGGCCTCGTAAAGCGCCGGGTCGACGTCGTCGTGAGGATAAACCCGCTGTAACATGAACCAGTCATTGTCCATCGACGCCGGTTCTGCGCTCTCCTCTTCTTCCCGTTCAGATTCCTCACCGGCCCTGAAGACTATCCTTCGCTCGCTCGACGTCCATCTGAACGAAAGGTACGCCGTCGCCAGGGAAACCATCAGGAGCAGAAAAGGGAAGAAGAATTTCTTGTTCATGGATCGGCGAACGTGAAGGGGGTTCCGGCGCGGCTACAGGGTTTCTCCGGAAAGACGTAATGCGCATCAATAAAGTAGGAAAAAATCGCGCGGCTTCAAAACCTCGGTTGCATTACAGTCTGGATGCTCATCCAGTCGAGTCTTCGACCCGCTAAAAACCCGCGGGCACGGCGAATGTTTGAGTTACGTCATTCCCGAGCCCTTTTTTCGGTTCCGAAGGAATCCCTTCTGGAGAATCCATCTGCGATTGAACTGAGGGTCTGAGACTCTAGCATCACCAAACCCTCGCGCGGCGGCCAATACATGCGTGCTCCGCGATCTCCCCCATGTTGACAATCATCCAAAATAATCCCAAATTTTCCGCACACACTGGCCTCAGCCTGCCGGGCCGGAGGTTTCTGGAACCGGGGAAAAGGACTTGAAGAATCGCGGAAGCCTCTGTTGGCGAAAGCCGGCAGAGGCCTTTTTGTTCCAGTCCCAGAAAGGATACTCACATGGCAAAATCGAAACGAGTGACCTACTTCGCGGCCAATGTCGATGACAAACCGGGAACAGCGATGAAAATCCTTGCCGACCTGAAAGCTTCCAATGTTGCGCTCGTCGGTCTGTGGGGGCATGGGATGCCGGATGGAAAAGCGAGAATCTACGCCGTGGCGAAAAATCCCGAGAAGCTCAGGACCAAGTGGACCGGTGCGGGAATTCTTGGGGAAGAAGGAACCGGCTTCATGGTCAGCGGATCCGATCGGACGGGAGTCTTGGTGAAGACGCTCGAAGGCATCGCTGCCGCGGGGATCAACATCAAGATGATGGATGCGATGGCAACGGGTGGGCTCTTTGCTTCGCTCATCTGGGTCGACCCGGCGCAGGTGGAGAGCGCCGCCAAAGCGCTCGGCTGCAAATAAACTGTTGACGGAGTGCGGGGGTCACTTGTGTGGAAGGGTGAGCGGCATAACGCGAAGTAATTGTGCAGGCAGGCCCTGCCGCACCGCAGGCCTCTGCTTACGAATAGAACTGTGCCCCATCTTAGTGGAGGCGATGGACTATGAAAACTCCCCGACATATTCTCGTTATTTTCCCCCTCCTCCTCTGTCTCGCCGGGAGGGTGCTGCCTCAGAAGAATCAGATCGACCGGCAGCCCGCGGTGGCAGGGCAGTTCTATCCGGCCGCAAAGGGAGAACTGCAGGATCTGTTGAAGAAGCTCTTCGCGGACGCGGTGCCAAACAGGAATCTCCCTGACGTCGTGGCCATCATCTGTCCCCACGCAGGATATATTTTTTCAGGAGAGGTCGCCGCGTCGAGCTTCAGCCAGATCGACCCGAACAAGCAGTACGACAATATCTTCATCCTCGGCCCGAGCCACACCATGGGGTTCGAAGGAGCATCGGTCTACACGGAAGGGAACTACATCACTCCACTCGGCACCGCGAACGTGAACCGAGACCTCGGAGAGAAGCTCGTCCAGGAGTCACCCTTCTTCACCCGCAACCCGTCGCCTCACGCGAACGAGCACAGCGTGGAGGTTCAGGTTCCGTTTCTTCAGTACTACCTGAAGAAGAGTTTCACGATCGTCCCGATCGTCATCGGTGCGCGCGAGCCGGGTACCTGCAAAGCAATCGGCGCCGTGCTGAAGCCGTACCTCAATCCACACAACCTTTTTGTCATCAGTTCCGATTTCTCGCATTACCCTGGTTACGACGACGCGGTCCGGGTCGATAACCTCTCCGCCGATGCCGTCGTCGCGAATTCCGTTTCGCATCTCATCGACGTGACACAGGAAACGGAGGCGAAGAAGATTCCAAACCTTCTCACCACGATGTGCGGATGGTCATGCATCGTGACGCTCTTGTCGATGACCGACGGAACTCCGGACTTTCAATACACGCGCATCCAGTACAAGAATTCCGGCGATATGCCGGCGGGGGACAAAGGACGGGTGGTTGGATACAACGCAATTGCGGTCTCGCTGAAAGGAAAGGTCGGAAGCGCGAGCCCGGGTCTCACGAAGCAATCGGAAAAGAAGCTCCTCTCGATTGCCCGCGATGCAATCAAAAAGTATGTCTCGGGCAAGGTCATTCCCATCATCGACACCTTGGGACTTACTGAGGCGGCGAAGACCAACGGCGGGGCGTTTGTCACGCTCCGCAAGAAGGGCGATTTGAGAGGATGCGTCGGAAGGTTTGAAGCCTCCGAGCCGCTCTATAAAGTAGTCCAGGAAATGGCGATTGCCGCCGCAACGGAAGACTATCGGTTCGAACCGGTTCAGGCCGACGAGGTGGGCGGCCTCGAGATCGAAATCTCCGCGCTCACGCCTTTGCGGAGAATCTCTTCGATCGACGAGATCGAGCTTGGCAAGGACGGAGTCTACATCAAGAAGGGGAGCCGCTCGGGGACTTTTCTTCCTCAGGTGGAAGAAGAGACGGGATGGAGCAAGGAAGAATTTCTCGGCCATTGTGCGCAGGATAAGGCCGGTTTGGGGTGGGATGGATGGAAAGATGCCGAGATCTACGTCTACAGGGCAACGGTCTTCAGCGAAAAGGAACTCGGCATGTGAATGTCTCTCCCCCCGGGGATTTCGCCTCTCCAACTGACGCGCCCGCTCGCGGCAATCTCCCTTCATATCCCCCGGCGTCACACCCTCGCCTCGACGCCGATTTCGCGGCCGGCGTCTTTGCGCTCGGCGCAACGTCGGTCGCAACGCAGGTGCTCGTCCTAAGGGAATGCCTCTCGGTCTTTTACGGAAACGAGCTTGTCATCGGGATCATCCTTGCGAACTGGATGCTTCTCACGGCTGCCGGCTCATGGTTAGGCAGGGTCTCACGTCGGTGGGAAATGGCCGACGGGACCCTCGCGTTCATCCTGTTCATCCTTCCGATTCTGCCACCGTCGACCCTCGCCGCCGTCCGCCTGCTCAGGAATATCGTCTTCACCGCCGGAGCCATGGCGGGGATGAACGAGATCATCCTCAGCACCTTCATTCTCTTGATTCCGTACTGCCTCCTCTCCGGTTTCACCTTCACATTTATCTCCTGGAGGGCGTGGACGCGCTCGGGGGAGAATCTCATCCGTAAAGTCTATGGATGGGAGGCGCTGGGAAGTATGGCGGGGGGAATTGTTTTCAGCCTGATCCTTGTGTTCATTCTCAAACCTTTCCAGAGCCTTGGAATATTCGCCCTCTTCGATTTCGGCGTTGCGCTTTGGATCTTGGTTCGGAGAGGAAGAACCGGAAGTGCGGCAATCCTTGCCCTCCCTTCGACGGCCCTTGTCTGCCTGCTCCTGTTCGGCGGACTCGACGACCTGACCGCCAGGGAGTTGTTCAAAGGCCAGGAGATGCTCCTGTATGAGGAGACTCCGTACGGGACCCTGGGCGTCACCTCGCAGTCAGATCAGAACAACCTGTTCGAGAACAACGTTCTTCTTTCGACTTCAAACGATGTTCCCTCCGCGGAGGAGGCTGTGCACTATGCGATGTCTCAGCATCCGAACCCACATCGTGTGCTTGTGATCTCGGGAGGGATGTCCGGCCTCGTACCGGAAATCCTCAAGTATCAAGTCGACAGGATCGACGACGTCGAGCTCAATCCATCCATCGTCGATATCGGCAGGCGTTTCATTCCGGTTCCGGCCGACAATCGATTCTCCGTCATCGCCGGAGATGCGCGGCGGTATGTCGCAACGGCGGCCTCTTCCTACGACGTCGTGCTGATCAACCTTCCGGAACCGGGGACGGCACAGCTCAATCGGTACTACACGGAAGAGTTTTTCGAATCCTTGAAAAAACTTCTCACCAATGGCGGCGTTGTCTCCACGAGCCTCATTTCGTCGGAAGACTACATGAGCGCGGAATCCCGCCAGACACATTCGGTTCTTCTCAACACTCTCCGTTCGGTCTTCCGGCACGCCGTCATCGTCCCGGGGATGAGGGATTACTTTCTTGCCTCGGACGGAGACCTGAGCGTTGCCGTCGCCTCCCTCGTCCGTGAGCGGGGCATCGCGACTACGTACGTCAACGACAACTATTTGGACGACGGCCTCCTGAAGGACCGGAGCGATACGATCCTCCGGTCCCTCGACAAGGGGGCACCGGTGAACCGGGACTTTGATCCCGCCTCGTACTATCGCCAGCTTTTATATTGGTTGAGCCAGTTCCGTGAAAAGCCGTGGGTGTTTATCGGTGCCGGGGTTGTCCTTCTCGCCCTCCTCTCGGTAAGAATGAATGCGATCACCTTTGGAGTCTTTGCCGGCGGGTTCGCGGGGTCTGCCGTCGAAATCGTTCTCATCATCGCATTTCAGATCGTCTACGGCTATGTCTATATTGCCACAGGGATTATGGTGACAATCTTTATGGGGGGACTGGCGCTCGGTGCCTGGCAGAACGGAAGATCGCGAAGGGGCACCTCCGTCGGAAAATTCATCGCACTCGAATCTGCGGTCGGGGCGTGTGCATTGTTCATTCCCTTACTCCTTGCGGGACTCGTTGAGGTTTCCCGGCATCTGTTCATCGTTCAGGCAGGCTTTGCGCTCATCCTCCTCGTCATCTCGTTCCTGGTCGGGGAGGAGTTTGCAGAGGGATCGAAACTGGCGAAAGGATCTGTTGCGGCGATTGCATCGGATCTCTACGGCGTCGATCTGGTTGGTTCGGCGATCGGCGCTCTTCTTGTCTCGACCCTTCTCATCCCGCTCATCGGAATGTCCACAGTGTGTTTCATCACGGCGGCCCTCTCGTTTGCGGGAGCGGTCGTCACCGCGGTCCGAAGAAAAGCGTATGCGGTTGTGTTGTGATGCGTGATCGGTCTCTTTGTGAATCTGAACAAGGTGTTGGAATGAAACTAATGAACGACGTTGTCCTCTCGAAGCGCGAGTTCATGCGCACCTGCCTCTTTGCGGCAGGGGGATGCATGCTGGGGCTGGAGAGGTTGAATGCTCTTGGGGGAATTCCGGGGCCGGGCATCCTTCCGGCAGCCTCCGATGATGATCTCTGGAAATGGAGCAAGGAGGGGCTCTTCTATGTAAAGACCGACGGAGGAGTTCTTTGCCAGAAATGCCCCCACGGTTGCCTCCTTGCCGCGGGTGAAGTCGGAAAGTGCCGGAACAGGGTGAACCGCGACGGGAAGATGTACTCGATCGCCTACGGGAATCCGTGCGCCGTCCACATCGACCCGATCGAGAAGAAGCCGCTCTTTCACTTTCTTCCCTCGACACGGGCATACTCTATCGCCGCAGCAGGATGCAACCTGCGGTGCCTCAATTGCCAGAACTGGCAGATATCCCAGTTCAGTCCGAGGGAAACGTCGAACTTCGATCTGATGCCGGAAAAGGTGGTCGAGGAGTGTCTTGCGAACCGGTGCGAGTCGATCGCCTACACATACTCGGAGCCCACCACCTTCTATGAGTACGCCTTCGACACCGCGGCCATAGCCCGGAAGAACAAGATCAGAAACGTCTGGAAATCGGGGGGATACATCAACGAAGAACCGCTGCGACATCTTTGCAAGGTCATCGATGCGGCAAACATCGATCTGAAAAGTTTCGATAACGATGTTTATTGGAAGCTCAACGAAGCGACTCTCGATCCTGTTCTGCGGACGCTCCGGGTCTTCAAGGAAGAAAAGGTCTGGCTGGAAATCACCAACCTTGTCATCCCCGGATGGACCGACGATCTTGCGATGATCCGGCGCATGTGCGAGTGGCTGGTGAAGAACAACCTCGACGAATGCCCGCTTCACTTCAGCCGCTTCACGCCGATGTACAAACTCAACCAGCTTCCCATAACTCCGGTATCAGTCCTCGAACAAGCGAGAAGAATCGCGTTCGATTCGGGGATGCACTATGCTTACATCGGGAACGTTCCGGGACACGAAGGGGAGAACACCTACTGTCATGCCTGCAAGAAGCTTCTCCTCGAGCGGCGGGGCTTCACGATCCTCACCAGCAACATGGCGAAGGGAACGTGCAGGTTCTGCGGCGCGGCGATCCCCGGGGTCTGGAGTTAAGGAGTTTTGGGGTTGAGTGTGTGTCCCGTTCCTCAAGACACACATCCATCATCAATCCCAAAAGGGGACATCTTCCTGGGTCCGAATCTATTTTGTGTATCCGATCGTCTGGGCCAGGATCGCCTTCTGATCTTTCCGAAGCTTGAACTTCTCCGAGATCGCACCTCTGTCGATCGAACCTCGTACGACGACTGCCAGCCCCTGCGACGCGCAGTAGAGGTAGACATTCTCCGCAATGAAGCCGACATCGGCGGCAGTGTAGAGCGTCTTATCTTCTTCGCTTCCCCTGGTCACCCTCGACATGTCCACGACATAGACAAGGTTCACCGGCGCTTCCGCAACAAAAGCCTGCGATCCGGCCGATGACCTGAGATCGCCGGCAGCCACCGGCGTCAGGCTGTTCGCCTTCGCATCATAGATGTAAACACCCTCCGCGAGCGCAACATAGATATCGACCTCCTGCCAGTTCATTGCCGAGGGAGCGGTCCTTTTTCCCGCCTCCGGCCGGTTGATGCCGTCCGCGGCCCAGAGCAGGTTGGAAAGTTCCTGCAGCGGGAGCGCCTTTGCGTCGAAGCTTCGAGTCGACTGGCGGAGGTTCAGTGCGGCCATGAACGGTTTTCCGATCTCCTTCTGAGGAGGGGGAAGCTGGATCGGTTTGAGATCCTGCGGATAGACGGTGAGCGTAACAAGAAGGAACGGGATGAGAACGATGATCTTTTTCATGATGAACCTCGTTGGGGATGAAGAGCATGCTGGATGAGCGAGTGGCACGGGGAGTGCCGATGACCTCCGAAGGGAGTGGTTGCAGAACGAAGAGAAAGGATCAAAACGTCGTCTCTCCGCGGGCCACCATCCTGCCCGGTATGCCCGCGGAGAGGGTCTGCGCTATTCCTCCTTCGCCCTCATCGAATCCCAAAGGGCGTATGTGAAGAGGAGGATAAACATGATGAGCCCGGTGATCTCGCCGGAATGCGAATCGGCCCAGGAGGAGGCATACCAATTGGCGTAACCGAAACTCCATACCTCCTGGTCGAAGAATTTCAAAAACGCATTGAGGACGCCGAAGAGCGATCCTCCGGCGATAAATCCCGAAGCGATGAGCGTCCCGCGGGAGAAGCGGGCATTGTTCAGCTTCTCGTTCTTCGAGCGGGTCGTCACCCACCACGCCACGAGACCGCCAAAGACGAGCGGAGTATTAAGCTCCTGCGGGATGTACATCCCAAGCGCAAAGGCGAGGGGGGAGATGTTGATCATCGTAAGGATGAGGGAGATGATCGCACCGACGGCGTAGAGAACCCATGGTGCCGAGACATTCGACATCAGCGGTTGGATCACCGCCGCCATGGCGTTCGCCTGCGGCGCGACCATTGCGTGTTCCCCCTTGAAGCCGAATGCCTTGTTGAGGACGAGAATCACTCCGCCCACCGTGGCGGCAGAAACCATCACCCCGAGAAATTTCCACGATTCCTGCTTCTTCGGAGTCGAGCCGATCCAATATCCGATCTTCAGGTCGGTAATGAATCCACCGGCAACCGACAGGGCTGTGCAGACAACGCCTCCGATGATGAGCGCGCTCACCATTCCCGACGGGCCGGTAAGCCCGATCTGCACGAGGACAAACGACGAGAGGATGAGGGTCATCAACGTCATCCCGGAGACCGGGTTCGTCCCGACGATGGCCGTGGCGTTCGCCGCCACCGTCGTAAAGAGAAACGAGACGATCATCACGATGAGAAGTCCGGCAATGGCGTGCGTGAAGTTGAAGACCACTCCGCCGTAGAAGAAGACGAAGACAAGAAGCGCGGTGAGGAGGATAAAAAGGGCGACATAGACCATCCGGATGTCGGTCTGCCATCGGACATTCGACTCGGCTGGACCGCTTTTCGATTTGAAGATCTCCCGGTAAGCGAGCGAGAATGCGCCGCCGATGATTTTTGAGGAACGGATGATGCCGATGATTCCCGCCATCGCGATCCCCCCGATTCCGATCTGGCGCACGTAGTTTCGGAAGATATCTTCCGCCGACATGTTCGCGATGAGTTGCGTCGCCGTCGCTCCGAGCGGAACGGTGAGAGAGTGCCCTACTTCATAGAAGAGAGGAACGAAGACGAACCACGAGAGAAACGATCCTGCCGCGATGATGGCCGAATACTTCAGTCCCACGATGTAGCCGAGGCCGAAGACCATCGCTGAGACATCGACCTTCACCACCATCTTGACCCGATTGGCAAGGGCTTCGCCGTAATGAATCATCCGTGAGGAGATCACTTCGGACCACCAGCCGAATGCGCTGAAGGTGAAGTCGAAGAGCCCTCCGATGAGCCCGCTGACGACGAGGACTACGGCCTGCGATCCACCTTTCTCGCCCGCCACAAGGATCTCGGTCGTCGCCGTTGCTTCAGGGAACGGAAGCGTGCCGTGCATGTCCCGGACGAAATATTTCCGGAAAGGAATAAGGAAGAGGATGCCGAGGAAGCCCCCGATCGCCGAGGCGAAGAAGACCTGAAAGAAATTCGCCGGCAGGTCAAGGATATAAAGGGCCGGGATCGTGAAAATGGCCCCCGCAACGATGACGCCGGAGCTTGCGCCGATCGACTGGATGATGACGTTCTGTCCCAGGGCTCCCTTCCGCTTGAACGCCGTCGAAAGCCCGACGGCGAGGATCGCGATCGGAATCGCGGCTTCGAAGACCTGCCCGATCTTCAGACCCGAGTACGCGGCCGCGGCGGAAAAGAAAACCGCCATCACCAATCCCCAGCCGACAGACCATGGGGTGACCTCGGGATAGGATTGTTCCGGGTTGAGGATCGGCCGGTATTCCTCTCCCGGCTTGAGTGTTTTGTAAGCGTTATCGGGAAGCGAATTCGTGCTGGAGGATTGCGGATCCATGCGATGGTTCCTTCAGGATGATCGGTGCGATGATTTGTTCCGGGGATATGTCAGGGGTTCCGATGAACTTCGTTCAGCTCTTTTCGACCCAGAGCTGAACAAGATTCACCACGGTCTCGACGGCTTTCTCCATACCGTAGACGGATGCCCACTCGTTCTTACAATGGTAGTTCTGTCCGCCGGTGAAGATGTTCGGCGTCGGCAGGCCCACGGCGGTAAGTTTTGAACCGTCGGTGCCGCCCCTGATCGGTTTCCACTCGGGGGTGAGACCGGCGCGACGGGTAGCCTCTTCGAGGCACCCGAGGAGGCGCGGATCGTTCCCGAGTCCATCCTTCATGTTGCGGTACTGCTCGACGATCTTGAGCTCGATCCGCGCTTTGGGGTGAAGGGGTTGAACGTCAGCGATGATCTTTTCGAGCTTCTGCTTCAGGACCTTCAATCCGGCGGTATCGAAATCACGGAGGAGGATTTTCAGGGTGGATTTTGCCTCTTCTCCCTCGATGATGTGAGGATGAATATATGGCTCGTAGCCCTCCGTCGTTTCGGGGGCGACATCTTTCGGCATCCGTGCAATGATATCGGCCATCGTGCGGATGGAATTTACCATGATCCCTTTGGCCGACCCGGGGTGGATATTCCTTCCGTACACCGTAATGACCGCCTGGTCCGCGCTGAAGGTCTCCTTGTTGAGCTCTCCCGGCGTATCCCCGTCGACAGTGTAGGCAAACTGAGCGCCAAATTTCTTGACGTCGAAGTACTGGGTTCCGGCACCGATCTCCTCGTCCGGGGTGAAGCCGATGCGGATGTCGCCGTGGAGAAGTTGAGGATTAGCCATCAGCTTCTGGGCCGCGGTCATGATGATCGCGAGGCCTGCTTTGTCGTCTGCGCCGAGAAGCGTGGTGCCGTCGCTCGTGACGACCGTTTTGCCGATGTTGTGTTTCAGTTCGGGGTTTTCCGAATCCTTGATCACCACCGAGGGATCGCCGGGGAGAACGATGTCTCCTCCTTTATAGTGAACGACCTGCGGCTTCACGTCGGCGCCGCTCTCCGAGGGGGAGGTGTCGACGTGGGAGATGAGCCCGATCGTCGGCACTCTTCCGTGTGCCTTGTGTCCGGATGGAATATTCGACGGGATCGTGGCCATGACGTAGCCGTATTTATCGATGGTCGCATCTTTCAGGCCGAGTTCTTTCGCCTCCTTGAGAAGAAGGTTGAGGAGGTCGAGTTGTTTCGCGGTGCTCGGGTAGGAAGGGGAGTCTTCCTTCGACTGCGTATCGATCTTGACGTATCGCAGGAGTCTGTCCAACGCGGTCTCGTTCATGCTGCGTCCTTTGGGATGGTTATTGTTCCGAAGAAATCAATGCGGGAAGATACCAAGATTGAGGGAAAAAAGCAGGAGAAAAATCGGATTCACGAGAAACGAGGTACCTCTGCGGGATTGCGACATGATTGATTTGCGAATGCACAGGTCGCGCCTACGGCGCTCACGAAATAGTACTTCGATCTCAGTGTTATGCACGGGTCGCGCCTACGGTGCTCCCGATGGTTGACATCGTGATCGAGTCAAGCATGATGGTACGTAGGTCTCGGATTTGCAGGATCATGCGATGAGAGATCTATTCGCATCCGACCTTATAGCCGCTCCGTAGGAGCAGCGTTGTTCGTAGAAAGCGCGCGTCACAATATCATTCAATCCCCGTCAGGGACGATGTGTCAGACGATCATGTCCTTCGTCGCTATACATACATATCGGAGTGCATTGATCTAATGGATAAAGACGAGACGCCACGTCACCCCCCATCCTCCGGATGAATCCAAATGAGACGGAAAACATCCAGTCCAAAAGTGACAATTCCATCATTAGGCATACCATTTTTGGGAAAAGTTCAACCCACGGCGAACCAAACTACTGTTTAAACGCTGGAACAGCCTTCTCTTTGGCGGCATACTTTTTGCGACTTCCGCGAGCCATAGAACTGATTTTACATCGAGCTGTCCGCAGCTGTACCCCACATCCAAAAGTTCGCGACAACCCGCACCGTCGCACCCTTCCCACCTGGAGGTTTCTATGTCTGAGTACGTAACAGCCCTAATGGCTGAAGTCAAATCCAAAAATCCCGCCGAACCCGAATTCCATCAAGCAGTGCAAGAAGTCGCAGATTCCCTCAGCGTTGTCCTGGAACGTCATCCTGAATACCGCAACGCAAAGATCCTCGAGAGAATGATCGAACCGGAACGCGTCCTCATGTTCCGCGTGCCTTGGATGGACGACCGTGGAAACATCCGCATCAACCGCGGATACCGGATCGAGATGAACAGCGCCATCGGTCCATACAAAGGCGGACTTCGCTTCCATCCTTCCGTGACCCTCGGCATCCTTAAATTTCTCGCCTTCGAACAGGTCTTCAAAAACAGCCTCACGACACTCCCCATGGGCGGAGGCAAAGGCGGATCCGATTTTGATCCGAAAGGAAAAAGCGACAACGAAGTGATGCATTTCTGCCAGAGCTTCATGACGGAGCTTTGCCGCCACATCGGTCCGGATACCGACGTCCCCGCCGGCGACATCGGCGTTGGAGGACGCGAGATCGGATTTCTGTTCGGCCAGTACAAGAGGCTGCGAAATGAATTCACGGGCGTCCTCACCGGCAAAGGTCTGAACTGGGGCGGCTCGCTCATCAGACCAGAGGCGACGGGATATGGCGCCGTCTACTTTGCGGCCGAGATGCTCACGACGCGCGGCCAGACGCTCCAGGGAAAAAAATGTCTCGTCTCCGGAAGCGGCAACGTCGCCCAGTACACGGTCGAAAAAATCAACCAGCTCGGAGGCAAGGCCGTCACCCTCTCCGACTCAAACGGCTACATCTATGACGAGGAAGGGATCTCCAAGGAGAAGCTCGACTTTGTCATGGACCTCAAAAACACCCGGCGAGGGAGAATCAAGGAATACGCGGAGAAGTTCAAGGGAGTCGTCTATACCCCGATCGATCAGAAGCTCGATTACAACCCGCTCTGGAATCACAAAGCGGATTGCGCCTTCCCGAGCGCCACGCAGAACGAGATCAACGGGAAGGATGCCCAGAACCTCCTGAAGAACAAGGTTTACGTCGTCGCCGAGGGAGCCAACATGCCGACGACGCTCGACGGCGTGAAGACCTTCATCGATGCCGGCATCCTCTACGGACCCGCCAAAGCGGCGAACGCCGGCGGCGTGGCGGTGTCGGGCCTCGAGATGTCGCAGAACAGTATGCGGATGCCCTGGACCCGCGAGGAGGTCGACAACCGTCTCCATATTATCATGAAGAGCATCCATAAAACCTGCGTCGACATGGCGAACCGGTTCGGAACCCCCGGGAACTACGTCAACGGCGCCAACATCGGCGGATTCCTCAAAGTCGCCGATGCCATGATGGACCAGGGACTAGTCTGAGCGCACCTCATACCTCCTCGGATGTGAGGAGCCAGCCTCAAGGCCTTCCGGGGGTTTATCCGAACCCCGGGAGGCTTTGTTTTTTGATTCCACTTTTGTGATCTTTGCGTATGCAAACCTACGATCCCTTCTGGGTTGAGCAGGGGCACGGCACCCGGTTCCAGGGATTTCAGAACCTCACCCGGTTCCGCGTCAGAGATATTCTCCTCGTCTCCAGCCTCTACGATTCCTACCTCTTCGAAGAAGACGGCAGGCTCTACGAGCTTATCCGCAACGAGTACCAGGGACTTAACCTGAGCAACTCTCCCGAGCTCACGCGGGTTGCGAGCGGCGAAGAAGCGATTGCTCTTGCGCTCGAAGAGAACCGCTTCGATATGATCATCACCACCCCGCATATCGAGGATATGCACGCGGTGACCTTTGCGCGGAAGGTTCGAGAGGCGGGGCTGAAGATCCCGGTCATCCTTCTCGGGTATGACAACCGTGAACTCACCGAGCTTTTTGCCCATCACGACACTTCGGTCTTCGACAGGGTCTTCATCTGGCAGGGGGATTTCCGGATCATCATCGCGATCATCAAGTACGTCGAGGACAGGCTGAACGTTGACGACGACGTGCGGCTCGCCGGCGTGCAGTCGATCATTCTCATCGAGGACAACATCCGGTTCTACTCGGCATACCTTCCCCTCATTTACACCGAGATCATCAAGCAATCGCAGAGGCTCATTTCGGAGGGGATCAACCTTTCCCACAAGTTCCTGAGGATGCGTGCCCGGCCGAAGATCCTCCTCTGCACGACGTACGAAGAGGCGTGGGAGTACTACGAGAAATATGAAAACGATATCCTCGGCATCATCTCCGACATCGACTTCTCCCGCAACGGGCAGCAGGATGCAGAAGCGGGGATCGAATTCGCCAGAGCCGTGAAAGGCCGTCATCCGGACATTCCGATCCTCCTCCAATCGAACGTCCAGCAAAATGAAGAACGGGCGAGGGCGGTCGGAGCATCGTTCCTCAGAAAGGAATCACCGACCCTCCTGGAGGACCTGCGGCAGTTCATGGTGCAGTATTTCAGCTTTGGGGACTTCATTTTCCGGACTCCGGACGGGACAGAGGTCGGACGGGCGCACGACCTTAAGTCGCTCGAGGGACAACTCCATACCGTGCCGGAAGAAAGCATCCTTTACCACGGGGAGCGGAACCACTTCTCGAACTGGCTGAAGGCCAGGACCGAGTTCTGGCTGGCCCACCGCCTGAGACCGAGGAAGGTCTCCGACTACCCATCCATCGCCGCTCTCCGTGCCGACCTCATCGCATCGCTCCACGACTACCGCCAGATACGGCAGCGCGGAATGATCACCGATTTTAACCCGGAGACGTTCGACGTCTCGAGCAGCTTCGCGAGGATTGGAACCGGTTCGCTCGGGGGAAAGGCGAGGGGGCTTGGGTTCGTCAACGTTCTCATCAGCAGCCACGACATCGGGGAAAGGTTCGACGGAGTGCGGATTTTCGTCCCTCCTTCCGTCGTTGTGGCGACCGATGTCTTCGACCAGTTTCTTGATGATAACCATCTCCGAAAATACGCGCTCAGGGCCTCCGACGACACCGAGCTCACGCGCCGGTTCCTCGAGGCAAAGAAATTCCCCCCCGAGGTCCTCGAAGATCTCTCCGCTTTTCTCGACCTCGTCGACGAGCCGCTCGCCGTCAGGTCATCGAGCCTTCTCGAAGACTCGCAGTATCATCCGTTCGCCGGGGTCTACGAAACCTACATGATCCCGAACAACAGCCCGGAAAAGAAGGAGCGGCTCGAGGAGCTCCTCAGGACCATCAAACGGGTCTACGCGTCGACGTTTTACCAGACCGCGAAAGACTACATCAGGGTGACGTCGTACCGGCTGGAGGAGGAGAAAATGGCGGTCATCATCCAGAAGATGGTCGGCTCGCCACACAACGACAAATTCTACCCGGATTTTTCCGGGGTGGGAAAATCGTACAATTTTTTCCCGGCTCCGCCCCAGACACCGGAGGACGGCATC
Organism: Bacteroidota bacterium; assembly: GCA_035505655.1. GTDB lineage: Bacteria > Bacteroidota > Ignavibacteria > UBA10030 > UBA8401 > JAGVPT01. The sequence goes on along the minus strand of DATJQP010000083.1, from coordinate 55,881 downwards.
GTCTCAGTGGCGCTCGGCCTCGGAAAGGAGATCGTCGACGGCGGCAATGCGGTGCGATTCTGCCCGAAGTATCCGCTCCAACTCCAGCAGTTCTCCTCCATCGACGACATCCTGCAGAACAACCAGAACGAGTTCTACGCCCTCGTCCTCACCGAGCGGGAGAACGCGATCGTTGTCACGCACGACATGCTCGTGAAGAAGTTCGAACTCCAGATTTCTGAAATCGACGGGACGCTCAACGCCATCGGCTCGACCTATTCCGCGGAGAACGCCATGATCTCGGACGGCATCTCGCGGAAAGGGGTTCGCCTCGTGACATTCGCCCCGCTCCTCAAGGGGCACGGCTTCCCTTTGCCGGAGATTCTCGATCTTATCCTCGACATGGGGAGCTGGGGGATGGGGGCCGCTGTCGAGATTGAGTTCGCGGTCAACCTTTCGGTTCCGAACGGAAAGCCGAAGGAGTTCGGTCTCCTCCAAATGCGCCCCCTCGTCATCAACAGGGAGACGGAGGAGCTTAATGTGGAGGAGGTCGATCCGGCGGAGCTCATCTGCCAGAGCCTCCACGTTCTCGGGAACGGGATCATCAAGGATCTCCACGATATCGTCGTTGTCGATATCCACACGTTCGACCGGTCGAAGAGCCGGGAAGTGGCGTTGGAAGTGAGCAAGCTCAACGCGAAGCTTCTGGCGGAGGAGACGCCTTACCTACTCATCGGCGTCGGACGCTGGGGAACGCTCGATCCGTGGCTCGGGATTCCGGTGACATGGGACCAGATCTCCGGGGCTGCGGCGATCGTCGAGGCGAACATGAGAGATTTCAACGTCACGCCTTCCCAGGGCTCACACTTTTTCCAGAACCTCACGTCGTTTATGGTGGGCTACTTCACCGTCAACGCACACACGAACGAAGGGTTTATCGATTGGGAATGGCTCCGCACGCGGGAGGCGACCGAGACGTTCGCGTTCACGAAGCATATCCGGTGCACGAGGCCGATCACGATCAAGATGAACGGACACAAGAACAAAGGGATTATTTTGAAGCCTGAGGGGTAGGAAGACGAGGAGGGAAGAGTCCCCCGGCCGTCCGAAGTTTCGAGCGAAGCTTCGGACGGTTTGTTTTCGGGGGATCAGAACTTCTTCTGAAGGTCGTCAAGCCGCTTGAGGTTCTCGGTTGCGGTCTGGTTCTCGGGGTCGATCTGGATCGCGCGGGTGTAGTACTCGCGCGCCTTTGCGTAGGACTTCATATTCTGGTACGCGATCCCCGCCTGGATGTTCGCTTCAACGCTCCGGTCATTCAGCTCGAGCGCCCGTTCGTACTGCTTGATCGCATCCTCATACAGGGCCGCCCCGTTGTATGCAATCCCGAGGTTGTAGTGGATGTCATAAAAATCGTTCCCGTGCGCGAGCGCCTGCGTCAGGAGGTCGATCATCGGTTTGAAGTTGGCGTTCTTGAAGTAATTCATGTAGAGGAACCGGTAGGCGCTGTAGTAGAGCGTGTCGGTCGAAACGGCCTTCTGGAAAAAGTTATTCGCCTTGTAGACGTCTCCCGTCCGGTCGTAGAGCTTGCCGAGCGCGAAGGAGGCCGGGGCGTAGTCGTCCGCGATCAGCATGGCGTCCCTGTAGTGCTCCGCCGCGCCGTCGGTGTTTCCCTTCTCCTCGGCGGTTGCTCCGTCCGTCATATGCGCCAGCACCTCGTTCGGGGTCCTCTTGAGCCGTGAGTCAATGAGGACGCGGAGATCGTCCATCCGTCCCGTGAGGTCGTGATCATAGCTGGTCTTCATCACCTGGAAGATCTCGACTTTCGCGGTCGCGTAGTTAAGCGAGTAGAAATCGTTCACTGCCTTCAGGACCGAGTAGTAGGGGAGCGGGAACTGTGCCGTGTCGCGACGGAGATTGATAATGAACTCGGGGGGAAACAACGCCATCCCTTTTTTCCAGCGGTCGTTGACGATCCGGATAAACGTCTCGTACGACTCGTCGAGGTTGTACTTCTTCAGCCGTGACATGAGCTCGTCCGGGATGGAACACTGAAGTTCCTTCGATGTCGAGTCCTGGAAATTCAGGGAAGCGAACGCGTCGGCGAGCGCTTCGATGACGTACTTGTATTTGTATTCGATCTTCGTCCCGGAAGATCCGGCAATGATCCAGCGGACGTTGAAGTCATCAAGCGCCTGTCGAAGCGAGTCGAGCGAAACGCGCGATCGCTGAATCGAGGCTTTGGCTTTGTCTGCGAGGGCCGATATCGCCGCATCGGAAGATGTGATCCCCGCCGCCTGGTCCGTGAGGGAGTCGACGACGTACTGGAACCTGTCGATCGCGTCGCTCGAGGCGGCGATCTTGAGCTTCAGATCCGTTCCAGACAACGCTTTCGCGAGGCTGTCGGATTTTTCATCGAAATATTTCTGGAAGGCCTCCAGCCTCTTCCCCCTCGCGTCGGAGAAGACGGGGAAGATTGTCAGCGACGGGTCTTCGAGGATCGTATTGAAGCTGGAGACCGCCTCTTTATAGTTCCCGTCCTGGAGCGCTTTGGATCCAGCGCCGAAATACTTTGTCACTTTCGCGTACCCGGGCCAGCACTCCTCCGGGATCGTCACCTCCGTTCTCGCCACGGCATCGTCAATCGGAAACTCGAACGCGAACGGGCGGTTGAGCGCGAACGTTTTCGGGAATCCGATAAGAACGAACGTGCTCTCGCCGTTGGCAATGATCTCGCCGCAATAATCAGGATGAAGCTTCGCGGAATCCTGCGCCAGCGCAAGCAGCGGGAGATTGTCCTTGAGGAAGTCGACATCGACCTTCCAATCCCCTTCATTCTGGAGGAGGAAGTAATAGTACTGGCCGGCACCCACATTCTCCGAGGTAAGAACATCCTCGCTGTTTTTTGTCGAGAGCGTCAGCCGGATGAAACGGGGTCCCCCCATCTTGAAAAGACCCGAACGCTCCGCAACCTTTAGGGTGACGGTGACGGGCTTTACCTGCGCTGCAGCATCCGTCGATAACAGGAGGAGAAGGGGGGTAAGAAGGAAAAGAAGGAAGTGTTTCATGGGAGTGAGTGTCGCGCTAAGGAACCCTGGACGTGCCGCGTGGTCTGCAAAACGTTAAGAATATATGAAAGATGGTGGCTAGAGTCAATCAAAGGCCCGGTGAGCGGAGGCGCTGAACCGGATGCGACCGAACCATCCGGGATACAGGCAAGAATTATTGCAGGGTAGAGCCTTTGTCGAAGCGGGCTGGTTTACTTTGACCTCACTCGGAGATGCAACCTCGCGGACGAGCTTCCCGGGGGACTGAAGTGGCGCTTTAAGGCCCTGCGCCAAGATGAATCATTGACCCAGGTCATCGATATGCCGGGTCTTATTGAATGATTGTGCCGTGAACTTCGTCCAGATCGGCTGCCCCGGGCTAGGGTACGCGATCGTCAGTGTGACCGCCGGTCTTGACAAAGAGGTGACTTTTCAGCATACTTCCGCCAGCACAATAGCACACTGGGTCGTGCACCCACCGAGCCGCTTCGACCGCTGCGTCAACCAGCGTTACTCTCAGGGGTTTTACATGAAAGAACGAATTCTCCTCCTCGCACTCGTCCTTGGGCTTGCGGCTTCAGCGATACCTGTCGCCGCCCAGGAGCTGTATGTCGAGCCTCTCAAAAAGGCGTCGCTTTCAAAAACTCCCCTCACCGTCGCCCGACTTTCACCCCTCGGCGATCTCATGGCAGTTGCAGGAGTTGACAAGACCGTGCTCCTCGTCGAGCCATCGGCCTTGAGAGAGCGACTCTCTCTTGCGACCCAGAGACCGCGGGTTCTCACCCTCGCGTTCAGCAAGGATGGGAAATATATCGTCGCCGGCGGGGCGGACGGATACATTACAGTGTGGACGGTTTTGGATGGAGCCCTCATACGGCAGGTCAGTGCCCACGGCCGGGGGTTGGGCGTATCGTCGCTCGATATTGCCTCTTCGGGCGGGATTGCCAGCAGCGGTGGTGATGGCGATGTGAAGCTCTGGTCAGTGAACTCGGACGACCCCCTTGGCACCTTTCCGAACGGCTCGGAGGATATCGAGGCGACCGCGGTGACGTTCGATCAATCGGGGACAAAAGTTGCGGCTGGCTACGCCGATGGGTCGGTGAAGATCTTCGATCCTCAGGCGTACGTTCTTCTGAAGATGCTGAACGACTCGAAATCCAGCATCACGGCCCTGGCGTACAGTCCGAACGGAAAGTGGCTCGCCGCCGCGGCGGGCGACTCGGCGATCAGGATCTGGGATGCGCAAAGTTTTGTACTTCTCCAAACTCTGAGGGGGAAAAACCCGGCTCCGACGTCCATCGCCTTCAACCCGAATAACACGTGGCTTGCGGCGGTCTCCGGCGCCGTCAACATCTGGGACCTCTCGACTTCATCCATCCGAAAGACGATCATCGACACCGGCGCTGTCTTCACGTCGGCGCTCTTTCTCCGGGATTCCTCCACGCTCGTCGCCGTGACCACCTCCGGAATGGCCGAGAGTTACACAGTCCTTACCCGCAAACCCGACCGGGAACCACCGACGATTGTCATCCAGCATCCTCTTCCGAAGGAAGGTGAAACGTACAGGTTGTATGGAACCGAGGTTGAGGTATCCGGATACGCATCCGATGAGAGCGGTGTGAAGGAAGTAAGAGTCGGGGGCCAGCTCGCGAAGCTCACCGAGCCGTCGGAGAGCGAAAAGAAAGATCCGCGGATGAAGCTGCCGACGAAAAAGTTCAGCGTCGTCGCTCCCCTTGCGTCGCTCGGCTCGAACGATATCCCGGTTTCCGCCACGGACATCTTCGGAAACAGCGGAGTGAAGGATGTGCGGGTGGTGCGCCTCGGGAAGGAAGCCGCTCTCGAGATTGTCAACCCGAAGGAGAATCTGGAAACGGATCAGGCGTCGGTCGACCTCCAATTCAAGACCTGGTTCGACTATACCCGTTACACGGTGATGCTCAATACCATCGAAGTGGCGGAGAAGGACAACATCCCCCGGAAGCCTCTTGGACTTCTCCAGACTGAAACGCTTCCGCTCTCATCGGGTTTCAACCAGATCCAGTTCACGGTCTACGCGAAGGGGGGAGAGAAAATTTCCAAGATCCTCAACATCACCCGGCGGGTTCTCACCAACGCGACGACGGTCCAGGTCGACCGGCCGCAACGGTCCCCCACAGGCGCCCCCCAGCAATGGGCGGTCGTCATCGGTATCTCGGAATACCAGAATCCGACGATCAAGAATCTCAGCTATGCCGACCGGGATGCGCGCGATTTCGCCGACTTCCTCGGCAGCCCGGCGGGAGGAGGGTTCGACCCGGAACGGGTGAAGGTCCTCCTCAACAAGGATGCGACACTTCAGAACGTGAAAACGGCGCTCAATTCCTTCCTGCGCCAATCGATCGATAAGGACCTTGTCGTCATCTACTTCGCGGGACACGGAGCTCCGGAGCCGGCGAACACGAACAACAACTACCTTCTCACCTACGACACAGACCCGAATTCCCTCGAAACGACGGCGTTCCCGATGTGGGATATCAATACGGCGCTCACTCGCTACATTCCGTCGCGCCGTGTCATCGTCTTCACCGACGCCTGCCACAGCGGAGGCATCAGCTCCGACCTTGCGACACGCGGAGTTTCGCTTTCGGAGACCAATCTCATCAACCAGTACCTCAGCGATCTCTCCAAGTCCAAGGAAGGGACGATCGTTTTCACCGCAAGTCAGGCGGGCGAGGTTTCGCAGGAGCTCGATCAGTTCGGGCACGGGGTCTTCACGTATTACCTTCTGAAGGGACTCAAGGGGGAGGCCGACATCAACAACGATTACACCGTCACGATCGGCGAGCTCATGGACTATGTTGAGCAGAATGTCGAGCGACAGACGAAAGGAAATCAACACCCGACCAGGAACCAGGGAAACTACGACAAGGACCTGACGATCTCCCTGATCCCGCATTGATCGGCTAGACGCAGCGGAGGGGAAAAGAGGCGCCGCATTTTTCAAGGACGAAAGGAACAACCACAATGTTGCCGAGACACTCATTCCATCGCATGCTCGTTCTTCTTCTCGTGGCGGCCGCGGTGGGCCGCGCACAAGGGACCGCTCCAAGCGAGAACGTGAAGTACAATTGGGCATTCGTCGCCCGGTCCGGGGGGACCGAACATCGGACGCTCGGAATCGTCACCAAAGACACGGCTCTCAAGAGCGGCGACCAATTCAAGCTCTACGTCAACCTCGCGAAGAAGTGCTACGTCTACGTCATCTACAAAAGTTCCGCTAACGCAGTGACGGTCCTTTTCCCGTATGGCTCGGAATTCTATGACACCGAGTACAGCCTCGACAAGAACTATTACATCCCGAAGGGAAGGGACTGGTTCACCCTCGATAAGAGTGCCGGCACCGAGACCTTCTACGTTCTCGCGTCGAGCGAGCGTCTGCCGGCCCTTGAGAAAGCCCTCGTCGATTACCGCCAGGCCGATGCCTCCGGGAAAGAGGCCGGCGCTCTGCGCGTTGTCAATGAGATCAAGGAGACAAAGAAACAGTTCAGGACATTTTCAACGCTGGCCGAACGCCCCATCAGCATCGCGGGAAACGTGAGGGGAGAGACGACGAAGCATCTCGACCCCGACCGCATCGATATCGCGACGCTTGCGTCGGAGGTCTCCGCCAACAACTTTTTCAGCAAGACGTTCACCATTGATCACAAGTAAAGCGCGGAGAGCCGTCAACGCGGGGCTCCTCATCCTTGCCTCATTCCTTCTCGCGCGCTTCCTCTTTTGGGTTTTCCCCACCGTATTCGAATCGTGGGACCACCAGACGGTGGACCGGCTTTTTGTCCTCCGGGCGAAGGTCAATCCCCCGTCCTGCGATTCGGCCATCCTCCATGTCGATATCGCGAACTCGAGCATCAGAACCCTCGGCTACTATTTTCCGAGGAGGTACTACGGGGATGCGATCAATGTCTTGACCCGGATGCGATGCTCGGCGATCGGCTTCGACATCATCTTCGCTCAGAGGGTCCAGGCGCTTGACGACAGCGTCCTGATCGGGGCTGCGCGTTCCTCCGGCCGGTCGTACTTTCCCGTCGCCTTCAGCCTCGTCGACACCGTATCCGGAAAGCTCCCGGATGCGCCGGAGGTTGCAAGGTACCTCGATTCGACGGCCTGGAGGCTGGAAGCCAGGAACGTCGACGGCTTCTACCGTGCCGGCGAGACCCTCCTGACATGGCATGAACTGGCCGGGGTTGCGAAGGGCGTCGGGTTTATCAGCGTCGAGGCCGACCCGGACGGGGTCTTCCGCCGCGTCCCGCTTCTCGTGCGGTACCGTGACATGTTCTATCCGAGCATGACAATGCGGATGGCGTGCGATCTTCTCAGGGTTCCGCCGGAAAGGATCAGCGTTATCGGGGGAAGGTCGATCACGCTCCGTGGCGCCGACTTCGGCAAAGGAATTCAGCGGGATATCGTTATCCCGATCGACTCGAAGGGGAACATGATCATCAACTGGATCGGCGACTGGTCCGCGATGCGCCACCTGAGCTTTGCCCAGGTCCTCAGCATTGCCGACGACCAGGATGAGGTCGAAGCATTCGCCGATCAATACGGCGGGTCCATCGCCCTCGTCGGGGATGTGTCGACCGGCGTCTCCGACGTAGGTCCGATGCCGTTCGAGGAGAGCCTCCCGCTCGTCGGGCTCCACTCGAGCACCCTCAACACCATCCTCACGGGGAGTTTCCTCTCGGAGATGCCGGCGGGTACGATGTTCCTCGTCGAGCTCCTCGTTGCCGCACTCTTTGTGCTCCTTGCTACCCAGCTTCGCTCGATGAAGTTCGCCGCGGCGGTGATCGTCCTCATTGTCGGGTACGTGATCGCCGCCTCTGCCGCGTTTGTCTACGCGAATCTCATCCTCACGATCGTCAGACCGGTTCTCAGCGGAGCGCTTTCTCTCATGGCGGTGCTCGTCTATTGGTATGTCAGCGAAGAGCGGGAGAAACAGAAACTCCGGTCGAAGTTCGAGCAGTACTTTCCCCCCGCGGTCGTCAAACAGATGGTCGACAATCCCGATGCCCTCTCGACGACGCCGAAGAAACGGGAAATCACAATCATGTTCAGCGACATCAAGAGCTTCACGACCTATTCGTCGACGATGACTCCCGAGGAGATCAGCACGACGCTCAACGAATACTTCGGGGCCATGACGGAGATCGTCTTCCGGTACGGAGGGACGGTCGATAAATTCATCGGCGACGGGCTTATGGTCTTCTACGGAGCCCCGGAGCCGCAGCCCGATCATGCGATCCGTTGCGTGCGGGCCGCGATCGAAATGCAGAAAAAGTGCCGGGAATTCAAGGCACGGTGGGAGCCGATGGGAAGATTGCCGCTGAAGATCCGGATCGGGATCAACACCGGGGAGGTTGTCGTGGGAGATCTCGGATCGCCGCGACGAATGGAGTACACCGTCCTTGGATCCGACGTGAACCTTGCCCAGCGACTTGAATCGAACGCGCCGGTGGAAGGGATCATGATCTCGGGGTCGACCTATCGCCACGTGAAGGACCTTGTGCCGATCCGCCCCCTCGACCCGATCAAAGTTAAAGGACTCGACACGCCGATCACCGTCTACGAAGTCCTCGTCGACGATCAGAAATAGAGACCGTACCAAACCGCGGACGGACTCACCCGGACGGCCGGCATCGGCAGGTGGATGTCGTTGAGCACCTCCCACAATGTCCTGAGGAACGGAGATTCCCCCGGGAGCTTCCGCAGGTCGACATCCAGCGCGATGATCAGTTCGTGATAAGGTTGAGGAGTCTCGATCCCGCGCAGAGTGCATCCGAACGCAATCCCCAAAGGTGACGGCCAGTATTCCTGAATCCCTTCGGGAAGCAGGTCGTGCACGGTTACCCCCATCCAGAATTTCTGCCCCTCATGATCCTCCAGAAACCCCGGCATCCGTTGTCCCTGAGCCACACCGTTGATCCCCGATGAAATGTACGAACCTTTCGGCGTGAAGGACTTTAGCCACGGAACGTAGTATCGCGCGACCGGGTACGCCGCACCGAGTATGTTCGCCGCCTCGTCAATTCGGTCAAAACCCAAATAAGAGATCTGCCCGTCCTCAACCTTCATCATTGTAAAAAGCGCGAGCGATGTCGCGGACCCGTAAAGGAGGGCATCCTCGTCCTTCACTCCGGACCACTGAAACCCTTTTGCCGATAAGGCGCTTCCGACAAATGCGCCGTAGAAATGGAGCAGTTTGTCCTGGTCGAGCGCATAAGTGTGGTTTTCCCGAAACCGAAAAGGGGAAGCGTATTCCTTCCGGAGCGGAACATAACGCTCATAATGGATCGCCAGTCCCGTTGCAAGCACTCCTCCCATGAGCGCCGAGAGGCGTCCCGGCTCGACGTGCATCGTGTCAGTCACCGGGAGCCTGTCGGTCCCTTTCTGAGGAAACGACGGAAAAGAGCCGAAAAGGAGTGAGAGGACAAAAAAGATCCCCGCCGGTCTCCTGTGCCTGAAAAATGGATGTTTCATACCCCGTTTTGCCTGGGATTGCCATCTTATCACCCCCGCAGCGGGATTGGCTGAGTCCCGTATCCTTCCTCACGGCCCAAGATTCAGACAATCAAGAAAGGTCAGATAGCTGTGACTGTCGAACATATCCCCCGCGGTTTGTAGAACAATGTCCGGATATAGTTTTTCGACATTCTGCGGCGACCCTTTGAAAATGCTAAGTATTGGTGTATATTTGTGCAACGCAATCGCCGGTGTACCAGTTTTTTGAAAAAGGGGGCGAACAATCAGGAGTATGCGTGCTAATCTCTTGCATGTATCATCATGTGGAGGCAGACAGGCACTCCAATTCCCTCTCGGTTTTCGAAAACCATCTCCGGTACATCCATCAACATTTCAACGTCGTCCTTCCCCCTGACGTATTGTCGGAAGATAGACCGAACATCTGTATGGTTTTCGACGATGCCGGCTATAGCTTCTACAAGTACGTCTTTCCACTTCTCCGGCAGTTTGATCTCCGGGTTCTTCTCGCAGTTTCCCCAAAATTCATTCTCGAGTCGAGCGGTTCGATAGACGAGGTGACTCGCCTCGGCGTCCCGGCGGAAGAAATGATGGTCGGAGATACTCACGTGAAAGCGGTTCCATTCTGCACATGGAAAGAACTCCTGGAGATGTCCAAAACCAGCAACGTAAAGATCGCCTCTCATGCGTACTCCCATAGCAACTTATTGGAAAGTACTGAAGTGGAGGATGAGGTAAAGCGCTCGAAGGAGCTGTTGGAAGGAAGGCTCGACAGGGCGGTAGATTCTTTCGTCTACCCGTACGGCCAGTTCAATGCAAGGATCGCCAGGAGTGTCCGTCGCCACCATCGTTACAGCTTTGCAGTCGGGGCCGGAGATAACAAAACGTGGGAAGGAATTGGAGGCATCCTGTTCAGGATTGCGGCCGACAACTTGAAAGACCCTGTGTCGCTCTTGAGTGGTAAGAGCCTGAGAAGGTACAAGTATCTGAGATTCCGGTTGTACGCTAAGAAGTGGTACATGGATCGGAGACCGTCGGTGTGAGCACGTCTTACCGTATCGGCACAATGTGAAGATCCTTCTGGTTCACAATTTCTACGGCTCGACTGCGCCGAGCGGGGAAAACATGGCATATCTCGCGGAGTCGGATCTTCTCCGGAGTCATGGCCATACTGTCATTGAATTTACGCGCAAGAGCGACGAGCTTCTCTCACGCGGATATGCCGGTGCTTTGCGCGGCGCATTCAGCTCCGTCTGGAATCCGTTCACACTGCGCAAACTGAAACGGGTGATCGGAGAGAACCACCCGGATCTTGTTCACATCCACAATTCGTTTCCGCTCCTCTCCCCGTCGGTTTTCTATGCGACCCGCGAAGAAAAAGTCCCGACGGTGATGACGATGCACAACTATAGAGTAGCGTGCAGCGCGGCGACGGCGGTTCGCGACGAAGAGGCGTGCCTCCTTTGCCTCGACCGGAAGAGCGTTCTCCCGGCGCTCCGTTACGGGTGTTACCGGAAAAGCCGGATGGCCACACTCCCGGTCGCCGCGATGATTGCGTTCCACAACGCCGTCGAGACGTGGAACAACAACGTCGACGAGTTCATCACACTCAGCGAGTTTCAGCGGGCAAAGATGCTCGCGTTCGGGATCCGGGCCGACTCGCTCCACGTGAAGCCGCATTTCATGGAAAGGCCGCCGGAGCCGGTCCGGTGGAGCGCCCGCGAAGAGAAGTGTGTCTTCGTCGGACGTCTCTACGAGGCGAAGGGAATTCATCTCCTCGTCGATGCGTGGAAAAGGTGGGGGGATGGAGCTCCCCGTCTGGAAATTATCGGGGATGGGCCGATGAGGGCGAGCCTCTCGCGTGCCGTGGATGCAGGAGGACTTGGACGAAAGGTCACGTTCACGGGAAACGTCAGCCATGAGGAAACGATCGGACGAATCTCGAAGGCGAAGCTCCTCATCCTTCCGTCGCTGTGCTTCGAAGGTTTCCCGATGGTGATCCAGGAAGCGTTTGCGCTGGAGGTTCCCGTTGCGGCATCGAACATCGGCTCGCTTCCGTTTATCGTGAAGGAAAACGTCAGCGGCAGCCTCTTTTCACCCGGAAATTCCCAGGAGATCCTTGCCTCCGTCCGGCGGCTCATGTCGGAGCCCGGAAGCCTGGCAGCGCTCGGGAAGGGTGCCCGTCGTGAGTTTGAAGAAAAGTACACCGCAGAGAAAAATCACGCTATGCTCATGGAGATTTACCGTCTGGCAATCATCCGCCGAGGCGGCAGGAGGCATTTGCCATCATGACGGAGTTCCGGAGGGAAACAATCTGGAATGTCGCCGTGCAGGATGCACCCCTCTCCGACATCCTCGATGCGATCGACGCAGGCCTCTCGAAAGGCAAGGTGGGGACGACGCTCTTCTGCGCCAACCCGCACTCGCTCGTCGTTGCGGGGGAGGACGATGAGTTTCTCGCCGCTCTCCGCGCCGCCGATTACCTCATTCCCGACGGCACGGGCATCGTCCTTGCCTCGAGACTCCTTGGCGGCCGGATCCTTCGGCGCGTGACAGGCTCGGATGTTCTCGCCGCTCTCGCCCGCCGGTGGGATGAGGAAGGAGGGAGGTCTTTTTTCTTCCTCGGCTCGACCGTCGATGTGCTGGAGCGAATGCGTGACAGGATGGCCCGGGAGTATCCCCGGATTGCCGTTGGCGGCGTGCATTCGCCTTCCTTTGCGACGATCCTGTCCCGGGAGGAGAACGCTCTGATCGTTGAGAAGATCAATCGCGCCTCACCGACGGCCTTGTGGGTGGGGATGACTGCGCCGAAGCAGGAGAAATGGGTGCGCGAGAACCTTCCCGCTCTCCGGGTGCCGCTTATCGCGGCAATTGGGGCGGCGTTCGATTATTTCGCAGGATCGAAGCAACGCGCCGCCGAGCCTCTCCGGCGCGCCGGGCTCGAATGGCTGCCGAGGCTCGTTCGCGAGCCGAGAAGGATGTGGCGGAGGAACTTCGTTTCCACGCCTCTCTTTCTGTTTCACATCCTCCGCCAGCGGTTTGGCCTTCTTCCCGCCGGACACTGACGGGGCGACTTTTTCTGGGAAAGCTCATGCTCCGATCGAGAAGATTATTCAAGCTTGGCCTCATGTTCGCCGACGGCGTCATGCTCTTCGGCATCTTCTTCGTCCTCAGTCTTCTGAGAGCGGACGTCGATTTTGTGACCGAGTACTGGTACCGGGCGATCCTTCCCGTCGTCGTGACGTGGCTTGTCCTCGACGCGATCGGAGGGTACAACTCCGACACGGATATGAGAAGCGTGCAATTCACGAGCCAGTACATTATCGCGATGGTCGTCATCGTCGTATTGACGATCTTCGTCGTCTACGTGTTCAGTTACCGGCCGTCTCTTCAATTCAGCCGCAGTGTTCTGCCGACGACGTTCCTCTCGTTTCTCGTTATCTCGCTCACATTCCGAAGGTCGCTCTATGCCAGGCTCGCCGGAGAACGGAGCGGGCGCTTCTTTCTCATCCTCGGCACCGACGAGACAGCGAAGGAGCTCTACCGATCGTACTCCGAGAGGCCGAAGGAGCAGTCGATCCGGTTTGCGGATGTGAGCGGGAAGAAGGCGGGATCGCCGATAGGGGGAGATGGATCTCCGCGGATCGAAGGGGATGTCCTGTCGACCCTCCGCTCGATGGATACGACGTGCGACGGCATCGTTCTTACCGAGGACCGCTCATCGCTCAGCGAGGCAGTCTTCAGGGAGCTTGTGTCGCTTCATTTCCGGAACATTCCCTTGATCCCGAGCAAGGTCTTCTTCGAGGAGAGCTTCAGGAAGGTGCCCCTTTCGATCCTTAACCGCTGGTGGCTTTTTGAGGGGGATCTCCTTCTTGTGCGGAACCCCTGGTACTCGAGGATCAAGTGGCTCTTCGATACGACCGTGTCGGCGCTCAACCTTATTATTTTCTCCCCCCTCATGATCGTCATTGCAATCCTCATCCGGGTCGAGAGCAGGGGACCGGTCATTTTCCGTCAGACACGGATTGGCCTCAATGAGGTGCCGTTCACGATGTACAAGTTCAGAACGATGGTGAACGTAGGTGGCGGAGGGGACAAATATGTCCGCGAGCACGACCCCCGCGTCACCGGAATCGGAAGAATTCTGCGGCTCACGAGGCTCGACGAGCTTCCACAGTTCTGGAACGTCCTCAAAGGGGAGATGAGTATCATCGGTCCCAGGGCGGAGTGGTTCGAAGTCGCGCGTGAATATGAGCAGAAAATTGAGTACTATCATTTTCGGCATCTTGTCAAACCCGGTATCACCGGCTGGGCGCAGGTCAACTACTCCTACGGTGAAAACATCGACGACACGATTCACAAACTTCAGTACGACCTGTACTATATCTCGCACTATTCATTGCTGCTGGATATCGACATCATGCTGAAGACGGTCCATATCATGCTGTTCGGCAAGGGACGATGAGTCCCGATATTCCATCAGGGCGGTGCAGGGAGGGTGTTCTACTAAACCTCATGCTCTATGGCGACAAAGACGAAGAGTAACCATTCGGCCAGTTCTCAACCCACGCTCGAGCTGAGTCTCCGCGACTACATCGAGATTCTCGAGCGTTGGAAGTGGGTCATCATGGGCATTACTGTTGCCGTTTTCGTCGGCGCGGTGCTCTACACCTACCTTGGCCAGTTCATCTACCAGGGAACGGCCATCGTCCAGGTAAGCAGCAAGGCGAAGAGCGATATGACGATCGGCACGCTCGACCTCTCGAGTCTCGGCGGGTCGTCGCGGAACCTCATGAAAGAGATCGGCATCCTTCAGTCGCGCGTCATCGCCGAAGACGTCCTTGCAAGCCTGAAGAAGAATCCGGTGGCGACGCTCGGCGGGTCGGACACGCTCGAGATTCTGCAGCGGCAGGACGACGAACCCGCGTTCGGACCCTATGCCCATAATGAGGTCATTATCGACCGGCTCGAGAACGCGATAAGCTTCGATCCCGACAAAGCCTCCGACGTCATCTTCATCAGCGCCCTCAGCCCCGACCCAAAGGAAGCGGCAATTATCGCCAACGCGTTCGCGGAGGCGTACTACGCGAACAATCTCAACAACAGCCGCAAGCAACTTCGGTCCACGCGCGAGTTCCTTGAGCGAACGCTCCAGGCAAAGAAAGCTTCCCTTGATACCGTCGAGGAGGCTCTCCGGAAGTACATCGAGCAGCACGGCTCAATCGACGAAGAGGGGCAGAACGTCGTGAGGACGATCTCGAGCATGGAAGCGCAACGGGATGAAAACCAGATTGAGATCGAGACGGCGGAGAACACGATCCAGACGTATGAGAAACGCCTCGCCGAGATCAAAGCCACCCTGCCGAAGAGCCAGGAAGACCAGATCGACGCCGATAGCAAGCGCATCATGGATATGGTCACGAGCATGGAGGTGACAAAAATCCTCGAACAGATCTCGTCCCTGGAACAGGAAAGGGAATCGGTGAAGGAGGAGAATGAGGGGGTCGCCGATACGACGCTCGTCAGCAACAGAATCGCCGATCTCGACCGTCAGATCGCGGCCCTGCGGAAAAACATCAACGACCGTATGGGGATTTCGGGGAACAAGCAGCGGCGCGTGGCCGAAAACGAAGATGCGGCGCGGGACCTTAGCAACAAACTCGCCGACGCGAGGATGAAGCTCCAATCGCTCGAGGTGCGCCAGCGTGCCATCGTTGCGAACATCGAACAGAATGAGGCGCGGTTTCAGGAGATTCCGAAGATCAACATCGAATACGCCCGCCTCCAGCGGTCGAAAATGACGCTCGAGAAAGTCTACGTCGCCGTCGAGGAGAAATACCAATCCGCCCTCATCGCGGAGCAATCGGAATTCGGCTACGTCGACGTTCTCCAGCGCGCAATTCCCCCGTCAACCCACCTCTATCCCAATATTCCGAAGAACCTGGGGTTTGGGTTCTTTATCGGCGTCGTGCTGGGGATCAGCTCGGCGTTCTTCATCAACTACTTCGACGACAGGATCCACAAACCGGAGGATGTCAAACGGAGGGGGCTCAGCGTCCTGACCGTGATCCCGCAAATGGACCCCAAGACCCTTAACCTTGTGACCCGCGTGGATCAATTCAACATTACGGTTGATGGCGAGCTCGGAACGACGCGGCGGAACGGTGGAGGGGAAGAGGTCGCTGACGAAGGCGCGATGATCGATCCGCATCTCATCACGGCCATCAACCCGTACTCAAGAATCGCAGACTCGTACCGAAGGCTGAGGACGAGCGTTCAGTACTGGAAGAAGGACTCATCGATCAAGAGCATCCTTGTTGCCAGCGGAGCTCCCCAGGAGGGGAAATCTCTCACGGCGGCAAACCTGGCCGTCGTCTTCGCCCAGACCCGCAAGAAAGTCCTCATTGTCGATGTCGACCTCCGCCGGCCGACCGTCCACGAAATTTTCAATCTCCAGCTCGAACCCGGGCTTACGGAAGTGTTGTTCGGCGAGATCGACCTCAAAGCGGCGATCCGCCCGACGTTCATCGAGAACCTTGACGTTCTCCCGTGCGGCGCGATTCCGCTGAACCCGGCGGAGCTTATCGGCTCATCGACGATGAAGAACCTCAAGGCGGAGCTCGACGCGATGTACGACATTGTGATCTATGACTCTCCGCCGATCCTTCTCTTCACCGATTCGGAATTGCTTGTGGCCCTGGTCGATGCCGTCGTCTTCGTCATCAAAACGAATTCCACGACGTTTGACAGCCTCGAGCACGCGGTGGACATCATCGAAGGAATACGCCTCAATCTTGCGGGCGTTGTCGTGAACCAGTACGAGCTCAACCGGCTGCACCGCGGCTACTATCATCTCCACGGTGAATACTACTACCAGCAAAAGTACACACCGAAGGAAAAAACTTAAGAACGGCGGCATTTCGTCTATGAGACTCCGACCAATCCTGTTCTTCTGCTTCCTCGCCGTCCAGCACCTCTTCGCGCAGGTGTCCACGGAGACGGAGCTCGCGAACACCAAGCAGCCCGCCCAGGCGAGACCGGGCTACTTTTTCTACGCCAAACCGTACGAAGTAACGATGACTGTCAACCTGTGGGGAGAGGTGCCTCAACAAGGGGTCTACGTTATTCCGACGACGACCGACATCATCCAGCTCATCTCATTCGCGGGGGGGCCGAGGGAAACCTCCAACCTCGATGAGGTGCTCCTCTTTCGGAGCCCCGTCAAAAAAGGGACGACGGCAAAGACTCTCATGAACGTCGACGTCAGAGCGATTATGGAAGGGAAATCGCCGACCGTGATGCTCGCTCCCGGCGACATGATTGTGGTGAAGAGACTCTCCGAGAAATTGACGTTCATGGAAGTGCTTAACATCATCAATACCGTCGCCACTCTTACAGTTCTCGGCATCGAAATTCACACGCTGACGAAATAGCGCGGTTTCCCAAAGATGCGACGGACGATGGTGAGGCCGGGTCGGGGGGCAGGCCCTCGTTGCGCGTCCCCGTATTTCGCACTCAAGGACGATCTCCGTGGAGAAAGCGGGCACGACGGCGGAAAGCGTTGAAGCCGCCGAACGGTTTTACAGTGAATCGGATCTCTACTTCCGGATCCTCTCGACGCGACAGCAGGCGGACTATGATTCCATTCTCGGAGCAGTCCGGGAATACGGTGCAGGAGGGAAGGCGCTCGAGTACGGTTGTGGCCTCGGATTGCTCAGTTCCCTCCTTTCGAAGCGGGGCTACGAAGTGACCGGCGTCGATATTTCGAAGCGATTTGTCGAAACTGCACGCAGTCTTCACGGTGGAGGCTCGTCAGTGACATTCGAAGTCAACGGCGACGTTCCGCTCCGATTCGCCGGGGGTGAATTCGACCTCATTGTCTCCAGTTCGGTCCTCGAACACTGTACCGGCATCGGAGAAATCCTGCTTGAGTTCCACAGACTGCTGAGGGAGGGAGGACTCCTCTTCATCGAGACGCCGAACATGCTCAGCCCGCTGGCGCGCCTGAAGCTCATTGCCCAACGGATGAGCGGACGACGCAAGCATTTCCACCGGTTCGGCACGCCGGGGTTCCTGCTCACCGGCACGGCCGCCCTCATCAGGAAGAAGCTCGTTCGCAAACCGGAATTCATCTACGTGGATCCCATGTACGACGCCTTCTCGGAAGCGGATGAGGATGTCTCCTACCTCAGCAATCCGTTAGACTTCTTCTACTTTCTCAGGAGCCACGGTTTTGCCGTGCTGGAGCTCTCCCGGAATGTCGGGGCTGTCCGGCGCTGGATCAGTCGCCACATCCCCTCGATAGCCGGCGGCGTGATGATTGTGGCACGAAAGCTCCCGCCAGGCTGAACAATCGAATAGAGCATGAACGACGAAGTTGTCATTAAGCCGACGCACGGGCTCTCCGCTCTCCGTCTCCGGGAGATCTGGGAGTTCCGTGAGCTCTTCTACTTCCTCGTCTGGCGTGACATCAAGGTCCGCTACAAACAGACGTTTCTGGGGGCGGCGTGGGCGATCGCGCGGCCGCTCATGGGGATGGTGGTACTCACCATCGTCTTCAACAAGCTTGTTGGATTTTCCGTCGCCGGCGTCCCGTACCTGCTCTTCACCTTCTGCGGAGTTGTGGCCTGGAACTTCTTCTCGGAAGGTGTGTCGGGGGCGAGCCAGAGTCTTCTTGCGAACGCCAACCTTATTTCCAAGGTCTACTTTCCGCGGATCATCATTCCGGCTGCGGCGATCCTCTCGGGACTCCTCGATTTCGTCATTGCCTTTAGCCTCGCGCTCGTCCTCATGATCTACTTTCATTTTGTCCCCACATGGACCATCGCCATTCTGCCGGTCTTTGTGGTTCTGACGATCGTGACATCGCTCGGAATCGGTTTCTGGTTTTCATCGATCTCGGTCCAGTACCGCGACATCGGGCACGCCCTGCCGTACATCATCCAGGTGCTTCTCTGGATTACCCCCGTCGGGTACGCGGCGAACAAGATCCCTTCGGAGTATCAACTCCTGTACTGGATGAACCCGATTGTGTGTGTCATCGAGGGATTCCGATGGTCGATGCTTCATACCGGTACGATGCCGCTGACGTTGGTGGCGTTGTCGGTCTGCGTCGCGGGCGTCCTTTTTGTCACCGGCCTTATGAATTTCCTGCGAATGGAGCGAAGATTTGCCGACGTCATTTAACTATTCCCGCTGAACATGTCAGCCATCATCTCGGTCGAACATCTTGGCAAGCAGTACCGCATCGGTGCCCTCAGGAGGGGGAACTCCTTCCGCGATGCCTTCGACGAGAAGATTCGCTCGCTCCTGTCGCGAAAGAAACCGTCGGAGTCAAAGGATGAAGTCCTCTGGGCTCTGAAGGACGTCTCGTTCCAGCTGGAGGCGGGAGAAGTCCTCGGAATCATCGGCAGGAACGGGGCCGGGAAGAGCACGCTGCTGAAAATTCTCTCACGAATCACCGGACCGACGGAAGGACTCATACGCATCGGCGGACGGGTTGCCGCACTCCTCGAAGTTGGGACCGGCTTCAGCGGGGAACTGACGGGGCGGGAAAACATTTTTCTCAACGGTTCGATTCTCGGGATGAAGCGGGCCGAGATCCTGAGCAAATTTGACGAAATCGTCGCGTTCGCGGAGATGGAGCGGTTCATCGATACGCCGGTGAAACGGTACTCCTCCGGGATGTATATGCGGCTGGCGTTTGCGATCGCGGCACACCTCGACCCGGAGATCCTCATCGTCGACGAGGTGCTCGCAGTCGGCGACGCACAGTTCCAGAAGAAGTCGCTCGGCCGGATCGAGGAGCTGGGGAAGGGGGGAAGGACGGTCCTCTTTGTGACGCATAATACAGGGATGGTGCGGCAGCTTTGCTCGAAGGCTTTGTTGCTCCACGAAGGGAAGCTTCGACTCATCGGCGAGAGCAATGCCGTCACCTCCGAGTACGAAAGGATGGGCACACCTCTCGTTGAATCCCGTTGGGAGAACAATAATCCGAGGGACAAACAGGAGAGCGCATGGATTGGGTCGGTCTCCACGACGAGCGGTGACGGGGTGCCGTCGAGGATTTTTCGCACCAGCGAAGAGGTGGTGATCGCGTTTTCGCTGACCGTCAAGGAACCGAACAATCTCCTGAAGGTGGGTTTCGACCTCACGAAGAACGGGGTCGTGGTCATGCGGACGCAGCAGGTCGATTATCCAAACGGCCTCGCGTTGACGAAGGCGGGCGAGGTTATCGTCCGGTGCAGGATTCCAAGACACTTCCTCAACAACGGCGAGTACTTCATCATCCCGCTTCTTTCCATCCATTGCGCCCAAAGTCTCATGCACCAGTACGAACCGGTGCTGAGCTTCGAGGTCGCGATCGACCCCCAGTACTCGAGTTTCTATTCGGTTCTCACCCCGCACAATCACCCCGGGATGGTGTTTCCGTCCCTCACATGGGAACAGGTTTAAGCCATGATCCCCAGGATCAGTGGTGTGCTGCGAAGGATCGGCCTTCTCGGTGAGAAGCCGGTGAGAGGAATTATCCCCAAAAAGGTCATCGCCCGCTTTGTTCCGTCGGATCCCATCGTTATTGAAGCCGGCGCTCATGTCGGTGTCGACACCGTTGAGATGGCGAAACGGTGGCCCCGGGGCACCATCTACGCCTTTGAACCGGTCCCGGAACTCTTCGAGCAGCTCCGGCTGAATACAAACAGGTACCGGAATGTCCGTTGTTTCCAGAGCGCGGTCGGCGACAAGACGGGCATGACGGAGATTCATATCAGCACCGGTGCATCCGACGGCTCAAGCTCACTGCTGAACCCGAAAGAACATCTGCGGATTCACCCGGACGTTCTCTTTCCCCGTTCGGTGACGGTTCCGATCACGACGCTCGACGACTGGGCGATGAAGAATGCCGTGAGCAGAGTTGATCTTCTGTGGCTTGACCTCCAGGGGTACGAGCTAAGAACCATGATGTCGTCGCCGAAGGTTCTCTCAACCGTCAGCGCCATCCATTCTGAGGTCATGCTCATCGAGAGTTACGAAGGAAATTCGCTCTACAAAGACCTCCGCCCCTGGCTTGAATCGGCGGGGTTCTATGTCGAGAAAGAAGAAATTCCCTGGGATGATTCCGGGAATGTGCTCTTCATCAGACGGAAACAGACGGCAAGCCGCAGTTTCGTCAAAGGAGCCCGGGGATGATGTGCCCCTGGTGCGGCGGAAGCCGCCAACGAGTTGTCGTCCATGCGGAGCAATGGAAAGTCATTTCCTGCACGGAGTGCCTGAATGCGTGGACGGATCCACCGCCGGCGGAAAAGCCGTACGAGGAGGATGACTTCCACGGACAGTTTGCATTCAAAGAGGTCGCCGACCTGCCGCGGCAGTGGCGTGCGGCACTCGAAGGTCAGGTGCAGTTGATCCGGCAGTTCGTTCCCGCAGGCGCCAAAGTGCTGGAGATCGGTTGCGGCGAAGGGTTCCTTCTCGGCCTGCTCTCCGCCCGGAAGTACGTCGTGACCGGCGTCGAGCCGAGCGCAGCTGCGAGTGCGAGAGCCCGAACGAAGGGTTTGAATGTTTTCACCGGCTATTTCCCGAACGGATCTGTGGACGGAACCTACGATGCGATCATACTCTCACAGGTGGTCGAGCACCTCAAAGATCCAAGAAACGTCCTCCTTGAGGCGCAAAGGAAACTGAAGGAGGAAGGAGTGCTCCTCCTCGTCCAGGCGAACTGGAGAGGATTGGTTCCGAGGGTTCTGAAGGAACGTTGGTACGCCTGGGTGCCTGAACAGCATTACTGGCATTTCACCGGGACGGGGATGGCGCACATTCTTCGGACCCTGGGTTTCGACCTCCTCGCGTTGAGATACTCAAGCCTGGAACACGGCGACGACATGCTCTCGCGGATCGCGTCGCTCATCCCGCGCGGAGGCGACCAATTCCATCTCCTTGCACGGGTCCAGCATCGCGATCGAACGGTATGAACCTTCCTGAACGTCTGCGACGGCTCTACATTTACCGGCGTATTAAGAAGTTTACGGCGATTGAAGGATGGCTTTCTGCGCGCGAAGCGATTGAGCTGTACCGCCACGCCTCGATGCTCGGAAAGAATGCTGTGATCGTCGAGATCGGTTCATGGAAAGGGAGGAGCACATATTGCCTCGCGAAGGGGTTGAAGAGTGGAAAGGTCTTTGCCATCGATCCTTTCGACGCGGCGGGAGAGCCCGGAAGTGCCGAACTCTACCGGCGTCAGAAGGGGGAGGGTCCGCTCGTGCGACAGTTCGAACAAAACATGAGGAGCTTCGGCGTTCTTGGGAAAGTGGCAACCTGCGCCGGATACTCCGCGGATTTTGCCGGGAAGTTTGAAAAAATAGACTTTCTCTTCATCGACGGCGATCATTCCGTTGAGGCGTGCGAGAAGGATTTTCGCCTCTTTTCGCCCCCCCTCGTTCCGGGAGGGTTCATCGCCTTTCACGACTTTGACCCGTCACGTCACGACTTGGGGCCGACGTGGGTCGTCGAGCATCATCTTCTCGGCCGGGAAAACTTTCGATTTCTCGGTCTTCATGATTCGCTCTGGATCGCGCAAAAGGTGAAATGAAAACCGACAGCCCTACGGTCATATGTCTTACGCCGGTCAGGAATGAAGCCTGGGTGATCGAGCAATTTCTTGCGTGTGCCAGCCTCTGGGCCGACAAGATTATTCTTGCCGACCAGCGCTCGACCGACTCGACGCGGGTTTTGGCGGCGAAGTTTGCGAAGGTGACCATCCTCGACAACGACTGCTCATCCTACAATGAGGGATACCATCACAAGCTCCTCCTCGACGCGGCCCGGCGGCTTCCGTCTCCCCGCCTCCTCATCGCAATCGACGCAGACGAATTCCTCACCCCGAATTTCGGTTCGAGCGACGAATGGCGCAGGATGCTTCAGGTGCCGCCGGGGACGGTGATCAATTTCGAATGGGCGAACCTGCGGCCGGACGGATCGAAGTACTGGTCTCCGGCGGAGATGATGTCGTTCGGCTTCATGGATGACGGAACTGAGTACGAAGGCGTCACCGTCCACAGCGGCAGAATTCCCGTCCCTCGCAACGCCCCGACATTTCCGCTCCACGACGTGAAGGTGATGCACTATCAGTACCGGGACTGGGCGAGGATGGAAAGCAAGCAGCGCTGGTATCAATGCATGGAACGGCTGATCTCTCCCGAAAAGAGCGCGGTCAATCTCTATCGCCAGTACCATCACATGGACGCCGTCCGACCGTCCGATCTCCGCGATGTCCCATCCTGGTGGTACGACGGCTACGCCCGGGGCGGGATCGACCTCCGCACCGTCAGGAAGGAAAAGACGTACTGGTGGGACCGCGAAGTCCTTGGCCTTTTCCAGCAGCACGGAACTTGGTCATTCTCACAATTGCCGATCTGGGATGTCGACTGGAGAACGGTCGCGGAACGTCATGGTCTGGCGAATACCATCGCAACGAAAGATCCGAGGAATCTTCTCGAGCGATTTTTTCACCGCTACGCCTCGCTCACGCAATCTTTCCAACATTCATGGCTGGTCCGGAGGAGCGACAAAGTCTTCAGAAGACTTCTCCGCCTGCAGAATTCCCGGCGAGGCCTCAAAGTATGAAGAAGGACCTGCCTCTCATTTCAATCGTCACCCCATCGTTTAATCAGGCCGGTTACCTTGAGCAAACTCTGCGTTCAGTCCTCGATCAGTCGTACCGGAACGTTGAGTATATCGTCATGGATGGCGGGAGCACGGACGGCAGTGCCGGGATCATCAAAAAATATGAGCACCGGCTGAAGTACTGGACAAGCGCAAAGGATGCCGGTCAGGCCGATGCGGTCTATCGCGGCTTTGAAATGGCAACCGGGGAGATCCTCGGATACATCAACTCGGACGATTACTACCTTCCCGGAGCCTTGAGGACCGTTGCAGAGTGTTTTGCTGCGAGCCCCGGGATCTCATGGCTCATCGGCGGATGTGTCACCGTAAGCTCGACGGGAAAAAGCGTAACAAAGTTCTATGGCGCGGGACAGGATTACGACTCACTCCTCAACGGCGGCCCCGTCTTTTATCAGATGGCCTGCTTCTGGCGGCGGCGTACCTTCTTCGATGTCGGGGGATTTGACCGCTCGCTCCATTTTTGTTTTGACTATGACCTTTTTCTGAGACTTGCCCGGCACAGCCCGCCGGCGGTCCTTCACCGGATCCTGGCGGCGTATAGAGCTCACGAAGATTCCAAGACGTCGCGCCTGGCGTCGACCGTTGCCGTGCGGGAAGGCAACATCGTCCGCGAGCGGTTTGGCGCCTCGCCGATGCCCGAGGAGGCAAGAGTTCACCTCCACGAAGTGACGCAGGGGAATCTCCGCCGGCAAACGAGAAGATACTTCTATCTCGATGCTCTCCTGGATCCGGTCTACTTCCTTCGTTCCTGCGGCGCGACGGTGCGGGATTCGCTCTTGGGCAGACCGGCGATCCCCAGCCGGGGAGACTCGTGAGATGAATCCTCTGAAAATTCCCGGTGCGATGCTTCGCCTGGCAGGGATCGAAGCACGGTCCTTCGCCATCCTCGCCCGGCATGGACTCCCGGACGCCATGCTGCAGTTCGGCGGAGGTTTGGGGGATGAAATGTACCTTACAGCCGTGGCTCACGAATTGCACCGGCGGAACTCCGCCACGAAGATCTGGCAGGTCTCTCATTCGGCGAGCCTCCTTTACCATAATCCCGACTATCACAGAGTCTTCTCGTGGGAACAATGGTATCTCCGATACAGCAAATTGCTCAACGGTCGCCGGATCAACCTGCGATACACGACGGAACTTGTGCCCCAGCGGTCGGAGGTTCCTCCAAAGGAACACGTTATTAAAATACTCTGCCGGAATGCCGGCGTCAGGGGTGCGATCGAGCAGCGTCCGTACTACCATGCCGGGCCCGACGAAAAGGAGTTCGGGGAAATCAGGCCGGGGCAGATCGCCGTCCAATGTCTCGGAAAGGATTCGTACCCAACGATCTGGCTCAACAAGCTCTGGGATGTCAACAGGTTCCAGACCGTTGTCGACATCCTCCGCGAGAGGTTCGGGTACAGAGTCGTTCAACTTGGCACTGTCGGCGATCCGCCGCTTCGGGGGACGATCGATCTCCGCGGAAAGAATTCGCTCCGCGACGACGCCACCGTCCTGAGCCAGTCCGAATTCTTCGTCGGGCTTGAAGGGTTTCTGATGCACCTCGCCCGGGCCATCGGTCGTCGGAGCGTCATCATCTTCGGCGGCCGCATCCATTCGTTCCAGACGGGCTACACCTGCAACGAAAACCTCGACAGCTTCGTCGAGTGCGCCCCGTGCTGGCAATGGCACGATTGCGATTTTGACCGGAAGTGCATGACGATGATCTCGGTTGAGCACGTCATCGCTGCGGTTGAGAGACTCCGGGGTCGCCTGAAGATGCAGATCGAACAGGATATCACGGAGATTTAGCCCCCCTGCCTCTGTGACGTCGGGATGAATTCAGGACGGGGAGAGGATCGAACTGAACGGTCGTCCTAACTTCCGTGAGATCAGGGACGTTGTGATTTTCGCGAATGCTGAAAAGGAGACTTTCGCTCCCTCAGTGACAGCGCTATCAACGAATCGCCGGCCTGTAATTCACTACGATTGAGGATCATCATGAACGGGGAACGGGTCAATAGGGAGCGGAAGGCAACAGTGCTGTTTGTTTCCCACCGGGAGCGGCAGTGCGGGGTGTACCAGTTCGGTTTGAATATTGCCGGCGTTCTCAGGACATCGCAGGCATTCAACTTCGTTCCCGTTGCCTGTTCTTCGGCGGAAGATCTCCGGAGCGAAGTCCGCGAACACGCACCGTCGGCCATCATCTATAATTACCATCCCATCACCATGGGGTGGCTCGGCAAAGGCATCGTGAAACTTCGAAACGTTCCCAACATTGGAATTATTCACGAGGTGCATCAATCCGAAGCCGACGCCGCGACGAACAAGTTCTTCGACTACTTCATCGCTCCCGACCCGACGCTTCTTCTCCGGAATCCTCTCGTGTTCAAAACCGGCCGCTTCGTCCCGCGGTTTGAAGGACGATCCCCGCTCCCGGCCGGTCCCGTCATCGGAAGTTTTGGCTTCGGAACGCCGGGCAAGGGATTTGACCGCCTCGTGCTGAGAGTGCAGGAGGAATACGATGAAGCCACGATCCGCCTCCACATTCCCTTTGCGACGTTCGGCGATGCCGACGGCGCCCATGCCCGCGCGATCGCGGAACAATGCCGTTCGCTCGTGAAGAAGCCGGGGGTCAGGCTCGTCGTTGACCACGACTTCATGGAGGATCGGCAGCTCCTCGAGTTCCTGTCTCAGAACACCCTCAATGCGTTCCTCTACGATCAGAATTCGGGACGAGGGATCTCGAGCGTCATCGATTATGCGCTGGCGGTCCGCCGGCCGATCGCCATCACCCGGAGCAACATGTTCAGGCACATCCTCCACGCGGAACCATCTATTTGTGTGGAGGATCGATCTCTTCGCGATATTGCCGCTTCCGGCTTCGAGCCGCTTCTTCCCTTTTCGGAGGATTGGAGTGTTGCCAACCTCCTCTGGGACTACGAAAGGATCGTCCGGATGGTCCTTGAGCGGAAGCTCGCCCCGCGCCCCAGCCTGGTGAGAAGAGCGGTACGAAAGTTCATCAGGTTGGCGAAGCAGACGGAGAAGACGCCCGAGCGATGGAGCCCCTCAACGGCGTCGGTCATTCAAGAGGAGTCTGCGGGAGACGCTCCGCGAAACTATGCCCCCACGTTTGAAGTGCGCCGATACAACCGGATCCTCGACGATTCAGCCCGGGAACTCTATGCACCGGCAATCGAATTTCTCTCGGCTTCTGTTCCCGAAATGATCGCGCGCAAAATCCCCCGCGCAAATATTCAGCAGGCATTCGTCTTTGACACGGTTGCCCGGCTCTATGCGAAAACAGGGGCGCGAAGAATCCTCTGCGTGGGAAGCTACGAAGACACCGCATCGGCGACACTCCGGAAGACAGGCATCCGTATCGAGGAGATTGATCCCGTCCTGAATTATGATCTGGAGACCTTCTGCACACGGCCGTCGACGCGAAGGGCCGGCTACGATATCGTCTTCTCGACCTCGGTGATCGAACATGTCAGGCAGGACGAACGATTTGTAGCGCTGATCGGAGAACTCCTCGCTCCCGGAGGGACGGCGGTTCTCACCTGCGATTTCAACGACGCTTATAAGCCGGGAGACCCGATTCCGGCGGAAGACTTCAGGTTCTACACACAACGGGATCTTCGTACCCGGCTTCTTCCCGCGATGGCAGGGTGCCGGCTGGTCGGCGAGCCGGCCTGGGAATGTGAAAGGCCCGATTTTTCATTCGGCGGATGCCAGTACACCTTTGCAACCTTCGTTGTTCGAAAGGAGATCCTCCCTGAGCCGTAGCTCGATTGGAATTCCGTCGACTGATCGGTTTCTCACGGCAATCTCGAACCGGCCATGAGCGCGAATCACATCGGAGGCGATGCCTCGACGGCGATACCGGGCGTCCGGAAGAGAATCCTTCTCGGACACCTCGGATCCTTCGGAGATTGTCTCTACACAACGGCAATCGCGCGGCAAATCAAACACGACCTCCCCGCCTCTCATCTTACATGGGCAATCGGGTCGATGTATCGATCGGTCATCGATCTCAACCCGCACGTCGATGAAGTGTGGGAAATTCCGGTTTCGGGAGTGGGGGAGGCCATCCATGTGTGGCCGGAGTTTGAGCGCCAAGTCGCTGCAAGAAAGGCAAGGGGGGACTTTGATCTTGTCTATCTTACTCAAAGTCTCCCGTCAAATATCCGCAACTATGACGGAACGATCCGCTCATCGATCTTCCGGAATTATCCGGGAAGGATAACGGTTCCGGTCACTCCGGTGGTGCGATTGTCTGAGAGCGAAGTGGAGCGCGTCAGGGTGTTCGCGGAGGCTCATCGTCTCCGGGAGAGGCAAGGAGTCATCCTCTTCGAGTGCGTGCCGCGGAGCGGGCAATCTGCGGCGACGCTTGAGTTTGCCCTCGGCATTGCCCACAGCCTGGTCCGCTCGGTCGACAACGTGTCGGTCATTCTCTCTTCGCACGTCACCTTTCATTCCGACAACGATCGGATCATCGACGGGAGCGTCCTTTCTTTCCGGGAAAACGCCGAGCTCTCCAAGTACTGCACCCTCCTCGTCGGATCGTCGAGCGGCGTCACATGGCTCTGCACCTCCGACTGGGCGAAGCCCCTTCCGATGATCCAGATGATCAAGCCCGACGCATTCTGTTTCGCATCGGTGGTGTACGACCATCAGTATTTCGGCCTTCCGTACGACTCCATTATTGAACTGAGGGATGACGAACCCGGCCGGCTACTGCCATGTGTTCTTAAAGTCATTGCGGGAGACTTCACCGGAGCGCGGCGTGAGTTTCATCGGGAAATGCGGATGTCTTATCGCCATTATGAGAATACCCAGCGGACATACCTCCAGCACGGGCGTTTGGTTGAAGCGGTGCGCTTCTTTTATTTTCATGTGCGAAGGCACGGGTTCCGTCTTCGGTTCCTCTTCTGGCCGTTCTACCGGCTCTTCAAAAAACTCCGGGCATTCCGAGAGACATGAAACGAAGCGGCGTAGTCGTTCTTCTTCTGGGAGTGTTGCTCAATCAGTGGGTCCTCTCGGCTCTCTATCCGGCCGATGGCATGCACCTCTTCCGGTTGCTTGAAAAGTCTCAGGGAAGCTGGGGGCTGGCGAGCTGCCTCCTCATCTGGGCGTGCGATCTTGCCCTCGTCCTGTTTGGGGGGGTGATGATCAGGTATCAGCGGGACCGAAGGAAAGCGGTCCAGGTCACCGTCACGGTAATGCTCGTTTTTGTGGTGTTATCCGGCGCTCTCGAAGGTGCTGCACGCCTGCTGACGCGTGAGGGTATCTTTTCCCCCTTTATCCAACTGCGCCCCTACAACAAGATGGAGCTGAAGGTGGCGCTCAAAGGCGTTGCCCCTTTCGCGAGAAATACGACGGACAAATGGGGATTCCGGGGGGATGACCCTCCGGCGGATTGGGATGACTACCTCACGATTGTCGCTATCGGCGGAAGCACAACGCAGTGTTACTATCTCGACGACAGCAAGACCTGGCCTTACCTCCTTCAGGTGAAGCTCCGGAAAGCCGGAGTAAAGGCCTGGGTC
Organism: Bacteroidota bacterium; assembly: GCA_035505655.1. Taxonomy (GTDB): domain Bacteria; phylum Bacteroidota; class Ignavibacteria; order UBA10030; family UBA8401; genus JAGVPT01. The sequence continues at coordinate 27,137 of DATJQP010000083.1, read as the reverse complement.
GGAAACGCCGGAATATCCGGTCACTCGTCAAGAGCTCACGTCCTCTTTGTCCGCGACATCCTTCCGAGAGTGAAGCCGAAGATTGCCATCATTCTTTGCGGGATCAATGACTTGTGGTATTCTCTCCAGGAAAAGGCAAGCAAGGTTGACTACTCGCCCGAGACTGTCGGATGGAAAAATAAACTTCTCGGATACAGCCGGCTCGTTCAGGTACTCTATTTGTGGAAAATCATCCTATGGGATCACGTCGTAGTTCTCGAAAAAGGAGGGAACGACAATTTTGTTCCTCGACCAATTGGGAAAGAATTGATCCTATCGTCAGATCTTTCCGAAACATTGCCGTCTCTTCTTCCCTACAAACAGAACCTCCATATCATGATCAAGGAGCTGCGGAAGCAGAATATTCGTCCGATTTTCCTTACTCAGCCCGTCCTCTTTGATACAACGGCGCCCTGGAAAGTGATCGTCGGGGCCGATTTCTCGTATGGGGGTAAGAAGGGCGAAATCTCCGCCGCAACCGATGCGGAGCTCCTTTCCTGCTTCAACAACACACTGGCGTCCGTCTGTCGGGAAGAACATGCCGAGTTGTTCGATCTTGCCGGCAGGATCCCTCACTCGGATCTCTATTTCTACGATACGATGCATTTTACTGAATTGGGTGCCGACACCGTTTCGAGCCTTATTGCCGCCTATATGGTTTCGCATCCCCGATGATGGATGACCGGGGAGGTCAGGAATGTTTCTTAGCAGAACGGGGTCTTCCAGGATACCTTGAGTTCGCAACAAGAGAGGCGAGAAGATCGTACGATGGCTGATCTCTGTCTTGTTTCGATGCCGAAGCTGGGCCGGGCCAAGAGCACAATCGTGCCGCACTGGATACTCTGGCTGGCGGGCTATGTCGAACAGATGGGGTATACCGTCGACGTCGTCGACGTGAAGAGCGGTGTCAATGCCCCGGCCGGTGATCGCGAACGGCGGCGGGTGCTTGACTGTACGATAGATCAGGTACTGCGCTCCGATTCGCCAATCGTCGGGTTGAGTGCATTTACCGAAGACTATCGCGATGTGATGGGCTTGGCGGCAGAAATCAAACGACGAAGCCGCGCAACAATCGTCGTGGGAGGGATTCATGCAACCGTGAAGCCCGAAGATTTTTTTCTTCTGGATGAACCTCCCGTCGACATCGCTGTCGTGGGGGATGGCGAGATGCCCCTCTGCGGACTCATCGACCTCGAAAAGAAAGGGTCCACCGCATGGGAGACGGTGCCCGGCCTTGTATTCAAACGGAACGGCCGGATTGTCCGAACGCCTCCACAGTCGGAGGATTCCCACCTTGACGCTCAGCCCGTCCATCCGTACGAAAAGCTGGACATGGATTTCTATCTTCAGCCCCAGCAATTTCTTCTCCGCTCAATCTATCTCTCGGGGGTTCACATCTTCACGTCGCGAGGATGCCCCTTTGGATGCACCTTCTGCGCAAACAGAAGGAGAAAAGTGCGCTACCGGCCCCTCGAATCGGTCATTGAAGAACTGCGGTTTCTCCGGGAGACCTATCATATCGACGGGTTCTATATCCACGACGACACCTTCACGATCAAGGATGAACGCGTCATCGAGTTCTGTGATCTTCTTGCATCGCTGAAGCACCGATTCGTCTGGGGAATGGAAGGGCGGGTGAACCAATTCTCCGATCCTGTGTTCCGGGCCCTGAAGGCAAGCGGATGCGTCCAGATCGATTTCGGGGTGGAGTCGGGGTCCCAGGATTCGCTCAATCGGATGAAGAAAGGGATCAAAGTGAAAGAGACGGAGGCGGTCTTCGAGCGTTGTCGGTCAGAACATATCCGCACGTACGCGAACATCCTTATCAATACGCCCGAGGAAACCGAGGAGGATGTTGCGCAAACGGTGAGCCTTATGGAGCACATTGACGCGACATCGTACGGAATTTGCGTCACGACGCCGTACCCCGGAACCGAAGTCTACGACCGATACGTCAAGCCCCCGCTTGATGTGGACGAATACGACCTCTATCGGGACGACAAGACGTATACTTCTATCGTTGATCCGAGATTCCGTCTCGCGGCGCATACCCTGAATATTGAACAACTCTCAGCGCGCCTTAATGGAAGGTTCATGACGAGCAGGGGGTGGCAGATTTTCAGCCTCCATCCAACTTACCTGAGGGCCCTCTTCCACAGCAGGCGAAAGAGACAGTATTTCGCTATCTTCTTCTACCGGATTACCCGGAAGATGCGCCATGTAGCTGCCCGCCTCTTCCGGATGATCATCCATGCCTGAAGGACCGATGGCCCCGAAGATAATCATCGCGACTACTGAGATCACAACCGGAGGGCTCGGATCCTACTTGCGGTCGCTCATCGATGGGCTCGGCGATCGCGGCTGGGAGGTTCATCTTCTTGTTGCCAACACCCAAGGAGACCACTTCTCCGAAGTGAGCAAAAACGTACGATGTCATGATCTTTCGGGAGTTCCTCTATCACCGAAGAAAGTGTTCATGGCCGCGGAGATTGCCGACGGCATCGATCCTGATGTCATTCTTCTCAATAATTGCGCCCTCATGCACTATGCTTTGCCGCTCGTGAATCACACGACGAAGGCGGTGGCGGTGTTGCACAGCGATGACCCGCGCTTCTACGCCATTGGCTCCCTGTTTCCCCGTTACCTCTTCAGATGGGTCGCCCCAACTCCGGGTGTGAGGAACCGTTTTCAGCCCTTTCTCAAGAAGAACCTTCGGGAGAAAGTGCGCGTGATTCCTCACGGCGTGGACGGCGGAAAGTTCTATCGGACGACCTCCCCGAAAGAGCAAACGATGCAAATTCTTTTCGTGGGATTCCTCGGCGAATCGAAAGGTGCGGATGTGCTCCCCGGAATCTTTCAGAAAGTCGCAGGGGAAGTGCCGGGGGCGACGCTGAACATCGTCGGCAAAGGACCACTCGAGTCGGCGCTCAAGGAAGAATTCAGGAAACGTGGTCTGCAAGAGAGGGTGTCATTTCACGGCCCCAAATCAAGGGATGAGACGGCTGCACTAATGAGATCGTCCGACATCCTTCTTCTTCCAACCAGGCTTGAGGGATTTGGGATCGCGATCGTGGAGGCGATGATGTGCGGCGTTGTCCCGGTTGTCTCCCGATTGGAGGGAATCACCGACCAGTTGGTCGAGGATGGGAAGAGCGGCATCCTGGTTTCCCCCGGGGATGTCGATGGATTCTCCGACGCTATCAAGCATCTGTCGCACGATCGCAAGACGCTCGGTGAATTGTCCGCGAGAGCCTCGTCCTTCGCGGCCGATCGATTCTCGCTCAATACCATGCTCGACAGATACGAATCGCTCTTTGCCGAGCCTGTGGAAGGAAAACTGCCTCGCCGTTCTCGCCCGGCATGGTACGCAGAGGCCGCAGTTCAATATCTACGAAAAAGGTTACGATGAAGGTCGACATCTACTTTCTCCAGTTCCTGAAAGAGGACGGATCGGGCGTCGGCGGCGGAGGCGTTGGAACCCAACTTTCGTTCCTCACGCCGCTGCTCGACAAACTCGGCTACGAAACGACCATCTATCAGTGCTTTCCCAAATCGGCCGAGCTGAGCTTCGGGAAAACCAAAGTCGTCGGCATCCCCGAGTATCCCGGTCCGGGTCGTCCGACAAAGGAAGTCGTAAAGCACTTCCGGACCATTGCCCGCCAGCGCGCAGCAGATGCAGAGAGGTTTGAAATCTTTGGCGCTGATTTCTTTTCGGTCCGGAATAACAACCCGCTCGCCATCTCGATCATGCAGGGATTGTCGTGGGATGCCCCCATCGAGATCCTCACCGGGAAGCCGCTCTTCAGAAAGCGACCGGGGGAATCAGTGTTAAGGCTGAGAAAGCAGCTCCAGGGAATCGGGAACTTCGAAAACTGCTACAATCGGGTGGTGGCCGATCTCTCGTTTCTCAATTGGTACAGATCTTTTCGCGGCCTTGATCATGAGGGACGCATCTGGTATAACCCGAACCCCGCCGTGAAAACCGCCTGGAATGCCTCCCGTGACAGCCGGTCGGGAAAGAAGAACCCCGTGAGAATTATCTTCGCGCGCCGCCTCGTGATGGAGAAAGGAACCCGGCTGGCCCTCGAGGTCTTCAAAGTGCTCCTCCGGGAATTTGAGAACATCGAGATCACCGTGGCAGGCGAAGGACCGGATAAAGAGCTTTTCCGGACCACCTTTGCCGGCGACCGGCGAGTGACGGTGACCTCGTACGATCCGGGCAACGCGACGACGTTTCACAAGAAATTCGACATTGCGCTCGTCCCATCGGTGTGCGGAGAAGCCACCTCATTCTCCGTCCTCGAGGCGATGGCGGCGGGGTGCGCGATTGTTGCGTCGAATATGTCCGGACTCATCACGGAAATCATTCCGATGCACAACGGCATTCTCACCTCTCCTGACGTGTCGTCGTTGCTCGAGGGAATAAGATTCCTGATCGCGAATCCCTCCCGGCGGCTGGAGATGCAGCGAAACGCCTGGAAGATCTCCCAGCAGAGTTTTTCGCTCCCTGTCTGGAGGGAACGGTGGACGAATATTCTTGCCGAGGTCGAAGCGGGGAAGGAGGAGGCGTTCGGAAAGATGAAGTGGAGGACGAAACGCTTTTATTATTTCTTCTGACGAAGGCGTGACAATCTCAATTGCCATTCCGGTATTCAACGGAGAGCGATTCCTTGAGGCGGCGATCGAGTCCGCACTCGATCAGTCCCGCCCGGCCGACGAAGTCCTCGCGATCGATGACGGGTCCGTGGACCAGTCCGGCGAGATTATACGATCGGCCAGGTGGGGTGGGAGGGTGCGTTATGTTCGCCGCGAGAATCCGACCGGCTTCGCGGATGCATGGAACCGGGCGGCGGAATTTGCCCAAAGCGAGTTTGTTGCTATCCTTCATCAGGACGATCTGCTTCACCGGGATTTCCTTCTGCGGATTGAAGAGGCCGCGGCCGCGTTCCCCGGTTGCCGGCACTTCTACACCGGATATTACTACATTGATGAAAACGGCGAGAGGACGGGCGTCTCACCCCTTCCCCATATGACGGCGCCGGAACGGATCAGCGGAAAAGAATATGCGCATCGATACCTGATGGGGGTCGTTGCCAATCGCCACCTTCATCGATGCCCCGGGGTTGTGACCGAGCGAAGACTTGTCGTTGAGAAGTGCCGCTACCGGAAAGAAGCGGGGTTGATTGCCGATGACGATTTCTTCCTCCGGGTTGGAGCTTTCACTGATGTTGTCGGCATCTCGGAACCTCTCGCTTCATTCAGAAATCATGAACATTCGGAGACGGGGAAGCTCCAATCGGTCTCCCACCGGTTGGCGATGGATTATCTCTTCCAGGTGCGGTCCTACCACTCCGGACCTGCACTCCTCGATGCCGAAGATATCGGCCGTCTCGAAGGTCAGGCTGTCCGGTTTACGGATGCCTATCTTCTCGAGTCGTTGATAGGCAACCGGCGGGAGGATATTGCCGCTGCGAGAGATCTCCGATTGGAACTGGAATCGACCCCCGGTCTTCGCCCCGCACGAAATCGTTCAGCTCTTGCCTCCGTCCTCTGGAGATTTGGCCGGAAGCAGGATCCCGGCGAGGCAACGACAAAGGCCCTCTCAGTTCTTCTGAGTACGCTGCTGGCAGCGAAGAAGGGGGTAAGGCGACTTCTCGGCAGAGGTTGAGCCCCAACTATTTTTCAGAAAGAATCATCTATGCTCAAGAAGTTTCGTACCGACCGGCTTGGAAGAATGTTCATCTCACTCGATACATGGGCTTCCGCTCTTGCGGAGAAGAGAAAGGTGAAACCTCCGTCGGGATCGGAAGTGCTCGATGGAATTGTCTTCGAACTCCTCAGCCGAAACCACGAACTCTGGCTCCATGAAGATTTTGCGCGCCGGCGGGATGTTGCCGCCGCCGAGATCGCGGAGACCAAGCACGCCATCGATTCGCTGAACCAGCGCCGGAACGACACGATTGAGCGAATCGATGAGTGGCTTCTCGAACACCACTACGGTGCAATGGCCGAAAAGAATCTTCCCCTTCGCACGGAGACTCCCGGGAGCGCTCTTGACCGGCTTTCAATCCTCTCCCTGAAGATTTACTATATGTCGGAACAGACGAAACGCACCGACGTGGATGATGCACATCGCGCTGAGTGCAGGGCCAGGCTCCGTGTCCTCAAGAGACAACAGAAGAATCTCCGGGAGGCGTTGAAGCAGGTTCTGTCCGACCTCAATCGCGGAGTCATCAGAATGATCGTCTATCGCCAGTTCAAAATGTACAACGACCCTGCGCTGAACCCGCAACTGTACGACAAAAAGGCCAGGGGAAATTCTCGCCCTAAAAACAATGGATGAAGTGGCCAGCAACCTCCGTACTGCGGGAGCATTGTTCCGCTTGGGAGGTGGAAAAGCTCAGTGAGCGGTCGCACCGTTCTTATTGGATTGCCGATGCTTCGGCGGGGAGGGACTGAAATACAGACCCTCGCACTCGTCAGAGCTCTTCAGGGAAAGAGCTGGCGTGTCGTTGTCTGCTGCTACTATGAGCACGAACCGCGCATCGTCGAGGAGTTTCAGGCCGCGGGGGCGGAAGTCCTGAATCTCGGCCTTCGACGTTCGTCCGGACCGGGCTCTCTCTCGGAACTGATACGTCTTTTCTTTGCTCTTGTTCGCACGTGTCAAAGAGTGCGCCCCGAGGCGGTTCACGTTCAGTACGTTGCCCCCGGACTTGTTCCTATTCTTGCCGCAAAAGCCGCCGGTGTTAGAAGGATCTTCGCCACGATTCACTATCCCTGCCACGGATTCGGGGCACGTGAGCGGTGGCTCGTGCGGTTTGGAGCGCGTCTCTGCTCGCTATTTATCTGCAATTCTCTCGCCACGGAGAATTCGTGGTTCGGGTCATCCATCGCGATCGACGACCCCGCCGCTGCGAACAGACGATTATCGCACTGCACCGTCTATAATTGCGTGGATTATTCTGCGGTTGCGGAATCTGCTCTGAAATACGGAAGACGCGAAAGCAGGACCGCGGCCGGCGTCAGCGGTAGCAATGTCATCGGGGTCGTTGCCCGCCTTCGGTCAGAGAAGGGGCATCGTTTTCTCCTCGAAGCAATGCCGGCGGTCTTGGGAGACGTTCCGGATTGCGAGCTTCTTGTTGTTGGAGACGGTCCGGATAAGGAAGTGCTCCGGTCACTTGCTTCAAAACTGGGAATAGCAGATCGGGTGATCTGGATGGGTGAACGAAATAGCGGAGAGACCTACCGACTCTACGGCGCGATGGACATTCTCGTTGTTCCCTCTGAGTTCGAGGGATTTGGGCTTAGCGCCGCGGAGGGAATGGCTGCGGGGCTTCCCGTTATTGCCAGCGATGTCGGCGGCCTCCGGGAGGTGGTCGCGGATGGTTCCACCGGATATTTGGTACCGTTTGGAGAGCGTACACGGCTGGCATCTGCGATCGTTTCGCTCCTTCTTTCACCGGAAAGGAGGGAAGCGATGGGGAAAACCGGCCAGCGACGGGTCGGGGAGCTCTTCTCACGGTCGAGATTTGAAAAGGCAATCGCGAAGGTGTATGACAAGTTCTGATCCTCTCAGTGGAAAGGAATAGTTGCTTGAACCCCCGTTTCATCAGCGTCGTCATGCCTCTCTACAACAATGCCGCGGATGTCGAGAGGTCGATCGCTTCGGTCTTATCGCAGACACATCGCGCGTTCGAGCTTCTCATTGTCAACGATGGTTCGACCGACGGGGGCGAAAATCGTGCCAGGGCCATCGACGATTCGCGTGTGAGGGTTCTCGATGAGGAACACGGAGGAGTGTCGGCTGCGCGAAACCGGGGAGTGAAAGAAGCAACCGCCCCGGTCGTCGCTTTTCTCGACGCTGACGACGAGTGGAAGCCCGATTTCCTTGAGACGATCGCACGGCTCTGTGATTCCTTTCCATCCTGCAGCGTCTTCGCCACCCATTATCTCTATCGCGAGACTGACGGGACAATGCGAACACCGATTCTGCGGAATATTCCTCCAGGGACGTGGGAAGGGATTCTGGAGAACTATTTTGCGGTAGCCGCATCCTCAGACCCTCCGATCTGGACCTCGGCGGTTGCCCTCGAGAAAGAGGCACTTGCCTCGGTGGGAGGATTTCCGGATGGGATTGCGATCGGGGAGGATCTGCTCACATGGGCACGTCTCGCGGTACGCTGTCGCATCGCGTACTCGCGACGACAGTGTTCCGTCTTCCGGCTTCGGGCTCCGCTCGTCGGCTACCCGACACGGAGACCGGAGGAGAACGATGTTGTGGGGAAGGAACTCCAGGCGCTTCTCGATCATCTTCGTCCGGATGAAAAAAGGGCATTCCGCCGATACCTGGGAATGTGGCATAGGATGCGCGCTTCGATGTATGTTCAGTTGGGAGAAAACAGAGCGGCGCTCCGGGAGGTGAAGAAAATGGCCTTTTCTGTCCCCGGCGACCCCAGGGTCTATCTCTATGGAACGTTGGCAATCCTCCCCCGATTCTTGAGGAACTTTATTCTTCATTTTTTTACATTAGTACGAACCTTCAGACGCACCATCACGAGATAGGACCGTGGAAGAACTAGTCGACGAAGAGCTTGTGGAAGAGGAGCAGGACGAGGAGCTTGAACTCAGCTGGACTGAGGCTCTACGCCGGTCGAAGCTTCCCATACTCGTCTGGATCGTCTTTGCAACGACCTTTTTCGCCTGCTTGTTCGGAGGGAGGGGATTCCTGGCGTACTCGGTCGCGGGATATGCCTGGATTCTCTGCCTGGCCTTTTCCGTCATGGTCATCCCGGCCAACTTCGACCGGATCACCTTCCCCATCTCCATTTGGCTTCCATGGGCGCTCTTCATCATCATCAGCGCATATTTGTCCGATTACCAAAACCTCCAGCGCTCGACGATGATTCTCTGTCCCGTTGTTATTGGAATCGCCGCGTCGACGGGGAAGATCGACGAAGAACAGCTTCGGAATTTCGGCCTCGCGATGAAGGTGTTCTCGGCGGCGATGCTTTTTCTGGCGTCGTTCCTCACGGGCTTGCTCCTCACGGGGCAACTCCCCGGCGCGACGGGCCTTGCTCCCCAGGCGATAACGGCGACCCTCCTTGCCGCTTTCTTCGCGTCAGGGTACTCCTTCGGAAGAGTCCAGGACCTGTTGTGGTGGGGTGCCATTACCATGCTCCCTGTTCTCGCCCTGACCCGAATGGCAATTTTCGTCTCCGGTCTCTCTCTTCCGGCGACCTTTTCACCGATGAAGCTTCAAACGCGCATGATCCTTCTCGTTATTGTCGCCCTTGTCGGTCTCGCCCTCTTCTACACGCCCCGCGTGCAGGAGAAAATGTTTATGTCGGGTCAGGGATCTCTTGAAGACATCGGAAACGAAAAAGATCTTGCCACGAGCGGCAGGCGGTATATGGCGGAGGTTCTTCTTGTCGAGATAGCAGAGAAGCCTCTTTGGGGTCACGGCGCCAACGCCTCCGAAGATCTCATCCTGAAACTCACCGAGGGACGCCTGACCCATCCGCACAACGATTGGTTGCGCTACCTGTACGATTACGGAGTGTTCGGCACGACCCTCTTCTTCCTCACGATTGTCGTTCAGGTGCGCCATCTCCTGAAGAAGGCCCGACGAAGCTCGGGGGAGATCAGAGTTTTTTTCTTCATCGCCGCGTCGTCGTTCCTTCCCTTCATCCTCATCATGTTCACCGACAATATCGTCCTCTACGCGGCCTTCTACGGCAATCTTCAGTTTGTCATCATTGGACTCGCCTATTCTGCGGAGAAGCGGTCACGCCTTGAAAGGGTTACGTACGAAGATGAATCGTTCTACCGTAGGAAGTTTGGGAGGACGTCCCGCTCGCCGGCATATCGCGAAGAATCGGAAATGAAGCAAGAAGACCGCGCCCAGACCGGCGCCGAAGGAGAAACCACGAACGAGGTCGATCGTTGACCGCCCCCGCGCTTTCCGGAAAGAGTGTGGCGATTCTCTGGACCAAGTTCCTCCCGTATCATGTCGCGCGCATTCGTCATCTTCGGAAAAGGCTTCTTGAGATCGGTTGGCGGCTCACGGCAATCGAAGTGGCATCGAAAGACGCCCTGTATCCGTTTCCCGAGACACCGGGTGTTCCCGGCGAGAACTACCTTTGTCTGTTTTCGGGGAAATCCTACCGGGCGCTGTCGGCATCGAAGATCCACGCCGTCGTGCTCCGGGCGCTCAGCCGATTGCAGCCGGACGTCGTCTTCGCCCCCTCGACGCCCTTCCCGTCGGGTATGGCCGCGATAAAGTACTGCCTCGTCAGCGACAGGCTTAGCGTTATGATGGACGACGCATGGGAGTGCTCCGACCGGCGCGGGTGGATCGTTTCGCAGGCGAAGACGATCATCCACAACAACGTCGACGTTGCGTTCGTCCCCGCGGAATCGCACGCTTCGTACTACGTCGGAAAGGGTTTCCCGAAGGAGCGGATCGTCTGCTCCGTCGATGTGGTCGACAATGATTTCTACGCGCGCGGAGCCGCCGCCGCACGCTCGGATGAGGCGACCCTGAGAGCAGCGCTTGGTCTCCCGGAGCGATACTTCCTCTTTGTCGGAAGGTTCATCCGGAGAAAGGGGCTCACCACTCTTCTCGAGGCGTACCGCCGGTACTCGCGTGCCATGTCGGGCAACTCGTGGGGACTCGTCCTCGTGGGGGAAGGGGAAGACCTCCGGATGCACGAGACGATGATGGCGAAATATCCCCTCGTGAAGTTTGTGGGGGGAAAGTTTGGCGAGGAAATCTGCCCGTATTACGCCCTCGCCGGCGCTCTTGTCCTGCCAAGCGAAGTCGAAACCTGGGGGCTTGTCGTGAACGAGGCGATGGCGTCGGGTCTGCCGGTTATAGTCAGCAAGGGCGTCGGGGCCGGTCGGGCGCTGGTGGAAGAGGGAAGGAATGGGTGGACGTTCGAACCGGGGGACGCCGCGGCGCTGGCTCTTCTCATGGAGCGCGTGGCGACACTTTCGGATGACGAACGTCGCGCGATCAAGGTCCGGTCGGAGGAATCCGTAGGAAGATATACTCTCGACACCTTCGCAGACAGTGCTATCCGAGCCGCCAACATGCCGCGCAGGGAACGAAGGAACCTCACCGCAAACCTTCTGACGAAGTTCTGGACCGGAAGGATCAGCTTCTACCCATAATACCGAAAGGATGGATGCTCGATGAGACGTAGGATAGGGACAAGAGGAGGAGGGAACGGAGGAAGCATTGTCCTTTGCCTGTGCTTGGGCGCGCTTTTTGCCGCGTTCATGGGCGTTCTCTATGACCGGAGCACCTCACGGGAAACGGAGAGGGTCCAGCGCGATGTGGATCTTCTGAGCAGTTCCATCCGGACCATCCTCCTCTCCAACGAGCGCTTCTTCATCGCGCAGTTGAACGATCAGCCGGACCCCCCCCAACGACGACAACTGTGCGAGGAATACATCAGGATCCATCCGGAGATCGTCGGAATCGCCGCAAAAGGGGGGGACGGATCGATCCGGTGGGTTGTCGCGAAGGACAGCACGACGGATGCCTACGCATTGCTTCTGCGCGGAGACACGACGAAGTTGACCTACCCCGAGCGCTGGGCAGACATCCGCTATACTCAGGCATATCCCCTCGGCCCGGATTATTATTTCAGGACCCGTTTCGCTGCGGGGCAAACCGGTACTCCACCCTTCTCGCTTGTGGCGATTTACAGTGCGACGGAGCTCCTCAAAACAGCTCTCCAGATGCATCCCGTCCAGAATTCGGAGGTGACACTCTTCTCGGGAGTCGGCCGTGCCATTGCTTCGACGGGATACTCTAACGCTCCCGCCGGAACCCGGATCCAGAGGGAGGTCGGCGGTTTCGGACAACTCCTCAGTGTCGACGTGGCGGACAGCAAGTATAACTTCTGGACCACGAAGATCGTCGGTCTGGCTGTTGCCGGGGCAATTCTCTGGATCGTCGTTCTTGTTCTTCTCCTTACCCTTCAACGCGACGTCCGGAAACTGAGATCGGCTCAGGCTTCGCTCAACAAGAGCGAGAACAGGTTCCGGACCATCTTCGAAGGATCGAAGGATGGGTTCCGGCTCATGGACCGGTACGGACGGGTCGTCATGGTGAATTCGGCCTACTGCGACCTTGTCGGTAAATCAAACGACGAAATCCTGAGAGAATATCGTCAGGGGGATGAAAACCTCGAGGCGAGGTACGCCTCGAACTCCGCATTCCGGGCGCAATTCGACGCCGGGACGCTGAAAATGCCGAATTCCCAGGTCATCACGCGGACAGGAGGAGAAGAGGTGCCGGTCGAAGTGAAGCATTCATTCCTCGAGTTTGACTCGGCAGAAAAGCTTCTCCTGAGTGTCTTCCGCGATGTGAGCGAACAAAGGAAGCTTGAGGCCGACTCCCAGCAAGTTCAGAAGATGGATGCGTTGGGTGAATTGGCGGTTGGCATCGGGAACAACCTTAAGAACATCTTCGGCATCGTCATGAACGCTGCGGAAATGATCGCCAGGGAAACCGCCCAGCCCCGTTCGCAGTACGTCGATATGATCGTCGCACAGTCGAACCGGGCATCCGAGCTGGCGGACGACCTTCTTCTCTTTGCACGGTCGAAAGAGACGGAACAGAAGCCGGTCCTTCTCGACAAGCTCGTCCGACAGGTTGAGAAAGTCCTACGCCTTTCGCTTCCGGCGACCACACGCCTCTCGGTACTCCGCGAAGACAATCTCTCCGTCGTCAAGGGAGACGTCCACCAGCTCCACCAGGCTCTCGTCAACCTTGCTCTCACCGGGCAATCCAGGATAACCGGAGATGGAGAGATTACCGTCAGAGTCTCCATGGCCGACCCCGCGGTGCTTCGTAAGAGGTCTGCAGAACTAGCCGGGCGTGAATTCGTAGAAGTGAAGGTATCGGATTCCGGACGGGAGCTGGATGAATACAGCAGGCGGCGTGTCTTCGAGCCCTACTTCAGCGCGCGTTCGACCGACCAGAGCGCGGGATTGAGGCTTTCCGTGGCGTATGGGATTGTCCAACGGCATTCGGGGTTCATTACGGTCGAGAGCGCAAAGGGGAGCGGGACCTCGGTGGCGTTTTACCTTCCCGTTGTATCTCACGAATCGGCGGGGACCGGGAAACCGGCCGAGGAGGAGCTTCGCGGGGGGAACGAATGTATTCTTGTCGTTGACGACGAGGAATCTTTCAGAGACCTTTATGCTCACGGGCTTCGCTCGATGGGGTACACGATCTACACCGCGAAGGACGGGGCGGATGGACTCGACGTCTTCAACGCCCATGAGGCGGAGATCGCTCTGGTCGTTTCCGACCTCAAAATGCCGATGATGAACGGCGAAGAGCTGATTAAGCGCCTCCTCGCAAAGAAACCTCAGCTCAAGACAATCCTCGCCACCGGGGCGATCGACCTCAAGGCCAAAGCCGATTTCCTCGGGCTCGGAATACGCGATATCCTCATGAAACCGTTCCTCTTCGACGACCTCATTCTAGCCGTTCGGTCGGTTCTGGACGGACAGTGAAATGAATATTCTTTTCGTCTGTACGGCAAATATCACACGGAGCGCCATGGCGGCGGCGATCCTCAGGCATAGGGTCTCCGCGAAAGGGCTGAACGCCTCTTTTCTCGTTGATTCTGCCGGGACGGAAGCGCTCTACGAAATGCCCCCGGACGACTCGACGATCGATGTCTGCAGAAACCATGGCATCGACATTTCGGCGCATCGCGCCCAGCAGGTCACCCACGCGATGGTTCACGATGCGTCGCTCATTCTCTGCATGGCGGAGCCTCACCGGAGGATCATCCGAGGGATATTTCCGCAGTGGGAGAAGAAGATACTCCTCCTGAAGGAATTCGGCGCAAATCCCCTTCCCTCCGACCTCTCCGTCAACGACCCCACCGGCAAAGCGAAGAGGAAATACGAGAGATGTTTCCTCGAGCTCGAGGCGGAAGTATCGAGGATCTTTCCCCTCCTCGAAGAGATGGCCCGATGGGAGAAGGAACATTCCCTCCCATGAGTCGCGCGGATGCCCGGCTGCTCAACGCCTTCCTTTCCCCTTTCTCCGTTTCGCAATTCACTCCGTCATTCAGTATATTTCCGTCACACCGCGGAGGGAGCCGTGCTACGTGACAACAGCCATCTCTGGGGTATAGTGCTCGCAGCCGGAGACGGTGTCCGCCTGCAGCAATACATCCGCGAGCGATTTAATTCCGACCGTCCGAAGCAGTACTGTGTCTTCACGGGAACCCGATCCATGCTCGCGCACACGATCGCCCGGGCCGAGTCGCTCATCCCGAGAAGCAGACTCCTCGTAACCATTAAGGGCGAGCACAGGGAATACTCCCGCGCCGACCTCGACTCAATGGCGAGCGAGAATATCATTCCCCAGCCTGCAAACAAAGAGACCACCGCCAGCATTCTCCTGCCGCTTCTTCATATTCTCCGCCGGGACCCGGAGGCCCGGGTCGTCACGTTTCCATCGGATCATTTCATCGTCCATGAAGAGCGTTTCATGGAGCACGTCTCCGCCGCCGAAGAGTTCGCCGAGAGCCATCCGAAATATCTGATCCTCCTCGGAACAAAATCCGAGGACTTTCTCCCCGACTACGGCTGGATCGAGATGAGCATGAAGATCGCCGAAGTGAGGGGATGCGAAATCTTTCGGGTGAAGCGCTTCCTCGAGAAGCCGGATGCACGGAAGGCTCACCTTCTGCAGAAGGACCGCACCGTCTGCAACACGTTTGTCCTCGTCGGAAGCGCAAACGCTTTTCTGAGAAAATTTCGCCTTGTCACCCCTTCCGTCTTTCAGGCCTTCAAGCGGATCAACGCCGAGCTCAATTCACCTTCCGAAGACGAGACAATCCAGGAAGTGTACAACGGCCTTCCCGCCGTCGATTTTTCAAAGGCGATCCTCGCGCATGACCCGCATGGACTCGCCGTGATGAGGGTGAGGGATGTCTACTGGAATGACTGGGGGAGTCCAGGAAGGATCCGCTCCGACCTCGAGAGGTTGAAGGCCGAGTCGGAATTCTGAAAAAGCCGCGCAGACTATTTGACCAGCGTGATCTTGCGGGTGAGCAGAACGGCCTCGCCGGTGGACAAGACCTTCGCCTGCAACCGGATTACATAACTGCCGGCGGGAAGCCGGGTTCCGTTCATGGTCACGGAATGCGACCCCGCCTCCTCGATCCCATGCGCAAGAGTTGCAGCACGGCGTCCGAGAATGTCGTAGACGGCCAGCGAGACGTTGGAGCGGTCACCGAGAGTGTAGCGGATCGAGGTGGAAGGGTTGAACGGATTTGGATAATTCTGATCGAGCGAGAACGAACCCGGCCCCGGCAATTTCTTCTTTACCGCGGTCGCGGATGAGGCCGACGGCCAGTTGAACGCGAGAGCCCGGTAGCTGACGATGCTGTCGGGCAATTGCGCTTCGAGCGCAACCGTCCCGTCGGCGCGGAGTTCGGTGAACGCCAGCGAAGCGGTTCCCCACCCCAGAATTGTTCCCCCGTCGGGCAGTCGTTCTATCGATCCCATCGCCGTCGCAAAAATATCCGGCGAGTGGCGGTACTGCCAGATTTGTGTTGCCGTCTTCTTTTCTTCATCGAGCGAGTACTCGACACCGCGCGAGAATTCGACAGGCCGGTAGTTGCCGTTATCGAAGAGGATATAGGTCCCCGCCGAAGTTCGCCGGATCGAATGCTGGTGCGAGAACCCGAGTGTGTCGTTGATGAACTGGAATTGATTGTGCTTCCCGCCCCATCGCCAGATGATATCCCCCGTCGTCCGGTTGATCTTTGTGATCTCGTCAAGATGACGGCTTGAGAGGAGGATGTTGCCGTCGCCGTCGAGCTCGAGGGCGTTCGGGTGAACATAATCGATGCTGCTTGCCGTCAGGTCTTCGTGGGTCGCGTCGGTGATGAGGAAGTGATCGAAGCTCCTCCATTGAAAAATGACGTGCTTCCCGGCGTCCAGTTCCTGGATGACCATTCCCCACACCGTCGCCGTCGAATCTCCCCCCGCTGCAATCTTGCTCATGTCCACAACTTCCGGGTCGTAGCCAAGGAGGAGGGCGTGACCGTTGCTTAACACCCGCAACTCATGAATGTCCGTCTGGTAGCCGTTGCCGCATTCGTAATCGTTCACAACCTTGTATGAGCTGTCCATTTCGAAGTAGCGTCCGGCGGATAGGTCGTAATAGGTCAGCAGGCCGTTCGCCTGGAGCGTAAAGCCCATATTCTCGGAGGGCATCCGCTTCCAGTACTGGGGAGCGCCCGTGGTCCCGAGGATCATCAGGTACTGTTCGTCAGAGGGGACGAGGGTGATAAACTCGCGATGCGATCCCGTCCTCCCCGTTTTGAAAGTGCCCAGGAAGATCTTCTCGCTCAGAGGCTCGTGCTGCTGAATGATGGTCGGAATGGGAAAATCCGTGGGGAGGGTATCCGTGCTCGTTTTCGCCGGCTGTTGAGCTCCGCGGCTCTCCGGCCCTCTTGAGGCGGGAAGATCCGGCGGCCCGAATTCTCTCCAGGCACCCGACTGCTTTGTCGCGAGCGGTCCAGCCCCGATGTGGAAAATGAAATCGAGGTGTGGGAAGGCAGATCCCCCGGCAATCCGGAGAGCTCCCGAAGTCGAGACGTCGACGGTTTCCCCGTGAGAGAAAGGAGTCTCCGGGATCACAAGGAGAGTGCTATCGTGCTGAACCAAGACCGATGAGCAGTGGTGCGTACCGCTCACCGAACCGCTGACGGAGATAATCGAACCACTCTCCAGAGAGGCAGGGTCGAAGGTGCCCGAGGCACGAATGATAATGGTTGTCTGAGGAGTGAGGTAATTGGAGCCGGGGAGAGGAGAGAGATAGACAACCCCGGGAAGGCGCCCCGCACTGGCGGCAAGCGTTTCCGCCCCGCCGACCGAAGCAAAGACGAAAATGAGAAAACAGACTGTTCGTCGGACAGTACCGGATCTCCTCGCGGCTGATCCCATCATTGCACTCGCTCCTTCGACGTTCCTCTTCGCCCCGTACTCACTCATTGGTATCGCCGCCCGCGGCCTCGCCGGGAAAACAAGTTGCGGATCCGGGGCCACGCGAGTTGATCCGTCTGGAGTATAAGAGAAAACAAAGCAAATGTCCACCGGTCTGTGGTTTTGACCTCCCGCGAGTACCCGATAAGGAATCGAAGCGGCCTTGGCGGCCCGTCAAGTGGCGATGTTTGGAATGGATTCCGCGCAAAACAGAAAGCCCCCCGTGGACCTACCGGGGGGCTCGATTGAAATGCCGGAACTGAAGCGGGTTTCTCAGGCGTGCTTTTTGCTCCAGTAATGTTCCTCGGCCCGCTTCTCCGCAGTCGTCAAACTACCTTCGGGGGGAATCTTCAGGTGTTCACCGATGCGGATGAGGTCCGGGTCTTTGATCTGATCCCGGTTGGCCTGCCAGATCTTCGGCCAGAGAAACGGACTGTCGTAGATCTTTCTCTGCTTCGAGATGTTCCAGAGGCAGTCCTTGTACTTAGCCCAGGATCGAACGACGTACCGCTGAGTCGATTCCGCGATCGACTTTGCTTTCGCGAGCGTGGCGCGGAGCCCGTCGAGTTCGTTCTGGACCTTCTGAAGTCTCTCGTAGTACCGTTCAGCATCCGCGATCCGCTCTTTTGAGAGGGCGTCCTTCTCCGCCTGGAGTGAATCGACCTCGAAGCGGCGCACATAGAGATCCTGATCCGACATCACGAGGAGAGGGGCAACTCTTCGCTCGAGGTCTCCGAGCCGTTGTTCGAATTGCCTGATCGTTTCAGCGTTCGCGCCGGTGAGCGCGAGGGTTTCATCACGGACCGACTGGACTTGTTTTCCCAGACTTGCCAGTGTTGTCTTGAGGCTGTCGACCTGATGTGTCAGCATCGCAAGCTCCGCTTTGAGATGGTCGCGCTGGGAGGTGTACTGGGTGATCTGGTCCTGCCACTCCTGTTTCGAGAGCTTCTCCTGGGCGTCTGCGGCCGACGCGAACACGAGGAGAACGGCGAGACTGAAAAGAATCGTAGATTTCATGAAATACTCCTCAAATGTTGTTGTGGTGGCTCAATGCTGCGAGTTCAGTCTCTCGCGGGTGAGCTTCTGGTTGTTTTCGGCGGCAGCGAGTTCTTCCCTCTTTTTCGTAATCTGCGACTCGAGGGAATCTTTTTCCGCCTGCATCGCCGCGACTTCCTTCTTCAGCGATTCCGTCTCCGACTTGAGCTGGTCGAGCTGGGCCAGCTCGTCGGCGCTCGGTCCGCTGCTGCATCCCGACAGGAACGCGGCGGCGCCCACGAAGAGGGCGGCGACAACGATGGAACGGACTACGTTCATAGTCTACTCCTCAAAATGTTTGAAAATTGGTGACGGTTCCGCGCGGCTTCAGAGTGCCGCGGGCGGTTCCACGATACGAAATGAGGTTCCGGGGTTACGACTTCGGCGGAGCACGCAGTGCAGCGGTGGGAAAACAGGGTAGATCGGGATGAATTTCCCGGTCGAGAGGCGTGAGGAAGAGTTCGAGGTTGAACACCGGGCTCCAAAGCCCGGAGGTCAACACAGCATGCTGCTCGAACCATCGATCCGACGATTCCAGGTGCTTGTGGGAGGTCCAGAACGGACGCTCGTCGAGCACAATGCTGTGGGTACTCTGGCCGGAGAGAGACTGATCGAGTTTCGTGAAGAGCGATTCACCCAAAAGAGTCTTGGGACTCAGCACTCCCGTGATGAGATAGGCGGCGAGGAGGACCGCAACGGTATGTCCGCTATGTCGATTCGCTTTCATCTTTTCGGTGAAATTCGACGTCGTCCTTTCCAATAGACTCAACCTGTTTGAAAGCTAAGGCGTTCCAGGAGTTTAATGGGCCAAAAGAACAGGCTTGTGGGGCCGGGCAGAGGGGATAAATCTCAAAATTGAGAAAAGAAGGATAGGTTCAGGAGATGGGTCTCCTCGTCTGCGTGGCCCGGGGCCAAAGCGAACGATTTCCCTTCAAAAATGGCGCGAAGCGCCCTGGCAACCGCTCACACCCGGGAATGACGCACTCTCCGGCACTGGTCATACCGGCGGATTTTGCCAGGTGGTTCATATCGTGATCCGCGGGCGTCCGGCTGCAGGATGCCCATTTTGAAGGAATGGGCTATCCCGGCCGCAATGACATCGGAGTGGGCTTGGCGAGGAAATCAGCGCCCGAGTATCTTGCGCAACGTCGCGCCAAGACGCTCGGAGAGGAGATCGTCTCCCATTGCAACAAGATTTCCCTGTGGGTCGACAAGGATGATCGTCGGGATATCGTACGCTTCAAACGCACGGACGACCGGATGATCCGGATTTCTTCCCACGAAAGCGTTGAGCCACGGCATGGGCCACTTCCCCCTTCGAAAGCGAACGACGTCGCTGCGCGAATCGTCGGCCGAAAGACTGACGATCGTGAATTTCTTCTTCTTGTATTTCGAGTACGCCGACGTAAGGTATTTCCGCTGAGCGACGCACTTCTCATTTTTCGCGGCCCAGAACTCCAGAAGGTAGTAGCGTCCCTTCAGCGTCTCGTTCGAAATGAGCTTCGTTGTATCGTCCATCGATGCGACAAAAAAAGCGGGAATTGGTTTTCCGATGACAAGAGGCTCGGAGAGGGTGCCGTTTCTCTTCGCGATCGTCGCCTCGGGAGTCGCGCCGAACCGATCGACAAGGATCCTGGCGTAGTGCCGGGCGAGCATGTTGTCCCCCGAAAGCCGAGCGACCATCGCCTCATCGAAAAGGAGGGCTGCCTTTGTGGCGGCAACCGGGTTTTTCGAGACAACCTCGTCAACGTATCGCGACTGTTCTTCGGGTGTAAAGGTGGACCGGCTCAGGATGTCGCGCAACAAATGAGGGTTGAGCGACCAGACGATCGATTCCGGGGTGATTTCCCGGAGCGCCGAGTCGAGCATCTTCCGGTCGTACACCTTCGCGGAGTTGACGTACGTAAGATACTCCAGGAAGAGCTCCTCGCGGAGGATTTTTGAATTTTCTCCGGCGAGCTCACGCAGGACCCCCACAGCCCGGGCGGACCAATCAAACGAGATTGCTCCCCTGAACCTTCCGGACCTTGCGGAGTCCCTCAGGGCGGAGATATAGAGATCCTGCGCCTGGAGGAGTTCGCTGTAGTAGCCGGTGAATCGGGAGATGTCCGAGGGGGCACCGACGAAAGCGATCTCCGGGGGTTTTTCCGAGCGGAGGAGCTGCCGGGGATCGAAGCTCATGTGGACGATTCCGCGCCGGGCGGCAATGACGGAGACGAACCCTCTGAGCGGATCGTACCGGTAACTATCGGCGGATGTCCCCGCCACAAACTGACCATCCGCTACTCCGGTCACGCAATACTCGATGGTATCGGCCACCGAGGTCACTTCCGCGGTATAGACGCTGTCGGCCTGAAGGCGCATCGGGAGCGCGGAGAGCGGATACCAACGATTAAAGCTCCCGATGAGGGCGCAGTGACTGAAGTCCGGAAGATAGCGGAGAGAGGAGAGGCGAAGGTCGAGGTGAATCGTGTCGGTTCCCTCCGCGAGGAGCGCGAGTGTTTGATCGCGATGGCCCACGCCGCTGAACCGTATCATCCATATTCCCGCAGAGTCGATATCGACGGTGTAGCGCCCACCGCTATCCGCGGCGGAGACCCGGATGGGCGTCGGGGAGGAGGAGACAAGAATCTCGACGCACGCCGCCTTCATCGGACGGCCGTCGGCGCCGGTGATAATGCCGTAAAGACGCGTCGTCCCGGCGGCCTGGTTGCCAACAATGATGATGAGGAAAAGAGAGCATGCGAGCCAGAGCGCGCTCGCTCGCGGGACGCTCCCTGTGTTTCTCGAGGGATAAATTCGGAAATGCATTCTACTTCACCAGGATCATTTTCTTCGTTGCGGTTGCGGTTCCTGCCTGCAGCCGGTACATGTACACCCCGCTCGGAAGGGCGCTTCCATCGAAGGTCACAGAATAGCTCCCCGCACCTTTCCGCTCGTCAACAAGGGTTCGTGTCAGCCTTCCAAGAATGTCGTACACCTTCAAGTCGACATGCGACGCTTCGGCGAGCTGGAAGGCAATCGTTGTCGACGGGTTGAACGGGTTCGGATAGTTCTGTGAGAGCCGGAAAGTCTCGGGGCTCAGCGGTGCCGGGTGCGCAACCCCCGTCGCCGGCGATTCGTTGAAGAAGCCCGAAAGGAAAACAAGCGGAGCGTTCCAGTTGATCGCGATCTCGTTCGATGCGTAGCTGTTCTGGTCGTCAACGTAGCAGGCGGCCGGGGGAGTCGAGCTTGAAAAATCGGCCTGAAGTGTCGGGTCGTCGAGGTATTTGTCGGGTCCTCCCGACATGAGTCCTGGAACGGGCGCGACGATGCCGTCCGAGGCGGAAGGTCGATGATGAGGATGCATCGGTGAGGCGCTTCCGACCCCGGTGACGAAGGTCATGTCATGGCGATTGCATCCGAGGATGTAGTTAAGCTGCGAAAGAGCCGCGTTGAAGTAGTCGTTGTTACCGAGGGCGAGGTAGCCGAAGACCAGGATGACGCCGTTGTTGAGCGCGACACTGTTGCTCCCCCAGGTGTATTCGGCCGGCATGAGCGAGACGTTGAGCCCGTCGGCGTCGACGATGGAAAGGAGCGACGCGCAACGCGTGGCGAGGTTGCTTCTGAGCTCCAACCTGATCGCCGTATCGGCCTTGGCCTGCACGCCAAAAAGGTACGCCGCGTGGGCCATCGACCTCACGTCGGCCCATCCCATCGTTGTTGAGAAAATTCCGGCGTCGTCGTAGTGAGCCTTGAAGTAGGAATGGTAACTATCCTCACCGGTGGTGACAAAGAGCTCGGCCGCAGCCCATAGCCGCTCATCAGAATCGTTATTGTCTCCGTACTCTCCCGTCGATGTCCCCGTTGGATTGCGGAATCCACCGGTGGGCACGATCGAGGTGTGTGCGGCCAGATACTGCCACGCGAGACGGGCTGCACTGAGGCACTGGGACGCATAGGTGGTATCGAACGGTTTGAAGATGCGCGCAGCCTGGGCCATGACCGCCGCGAAATCGGCCGTTGCGGTCGACGATTTCTGGTAGATGTACCGCGTCCCGCTATCCATGTTCGGCATCTCGAACGCGTCGAAATTTGCCGTCGTCACCTTGAAATAGACCCCTCCGTCGGCAGCATCCTGCATCGTCAGAAACCAGTTCAGCTCGTACCGGGCTTCGTCGAGAAGATCGGGGACGGAGTTGCCGCTCTCCGGGATATTGAGGTCGTCGTAGCGCACTTTGGAGGGGAAGAGTTCATACGACATGAGCATCGTGCCGAGGGTGACCCCCGCGTTGACAACATACTTTCCGTAGTCCCCGGCGTCATGCCAGCCCCCCGTCGTGACGGCATGGCCTGTCTTGTCGGCGGTCGAGTGGAATGTGCCGTCGTCGGTGTGACAGGTTGTTCGCGCCCAGAGACCGGCATACTGAGAGGGGAGCGTTCCGCCGCAACGCTGGTAGTAGTATCCTTTGAGGGATTTCTTGAATACATCCTCGAACGCCCGGGCCGAGATCGTGAACGGATAGGAGGTATCTCCGGAAGTCGTTGTGATCCGGTATGTTCCCTCGGCAGTGAGCGCGGAGAAATCTCCCAGGTACGTCTTCAATCCCGATGCGGGATCCTTTGCGGTGCTGGTCTGCAAGGGGCGAATAACCCCGCGGAACTGGACCGCACCGCTCGTCGTGTTGACGACGTAAAAACTGTCGTCGGCCTGGACGAAGTAGACCGACTTCGCGCGATCGGGCAGATAACCGGCCTGGTCGACGAGAGCATACTGCGCGTCCGCTGTCGCAACGGTAAGCATGATCGTGACGAGGCGAAGGAGAAGACCGCTGAACGGTTTCATGGCGTGCTCGACCTCCAGACTGTTGAACGATAGTACATACGAGAAATCGGGGACTTAATCAATCGATGCCGCTCCGGAAAAAAAAGGAGGGCCGGGTTCAATCCGACACCCGGCCCTGGGACTGCCGATGAGTCCTTGTCGAAGGTTACTTCAGGAGCATCATCTTCTTTGTGATCGTCGTATTGCCCGATTCGAGCCGGTAGATGTACATCCCGCTCGCAAGCGTCTTGGCGTCGAAGGTCGCCTCATAGTGGCCGGCATCCTGAACGCCGGAGTACAAGGTCGCGACTTCCTGCCCGAGGACGTTGTAGACCTTCAAGGTTACGACTCCTCGCTTCGCGATCGTGTAATCGATGCGCGTCGAGGGGTTGAAGGGGTTCGGGTAGTTCTGAGATAGGGTATAGCCGTTCGGAACGACGCTTGACAGCTGCTTCACGTCGGCTACCGACTGCCCGATGATGAAGTTGTCCTCTGCGGCAGCCTGCGCAGACCACGCGGTGTACTTCGCCGGGAACCAGTGGTACAAGTCGCCGAGGGGATACCCGCCGTTCGCGGCCGTGAGGAGCGTGCTGTTGGTGTACGTGAGGTTCTCCTTCAACGGCCAGGTCCCATTGAGGTCGGGATTGTAGCCCCAGAAGACCGATCCGCCGGTCGCATACTTTGCCTTGAGGAACGCAAGGATGCTGTCGGAGTTCGTTCCGGGGGTCGTGAACTGCGGATTCTGCCCGTCAAGGTTGGTATAGTTCGGGTCCAGCTTCATGAACTGGTGCCAGGAGAACATATCGATTGTTCGGTCGTTCATGATCGGCTCAGGAAGGATCTTCCCCTTAACGCCGGTCGCGACGGTGTCGTTGTACGAATCGTAAAAAGTCTGGAACATCGGGTCGGTATAGTTGCTGTTGTTGTAGAAGTAGACGACCCTGTTCTTCTCGAGGACTCCGTTGTAGAGCGTCCCCGTCTGCCCGTTGATGACGTCCATCGTGTCGACGTCAAGGACCGCTCCGTAGAGAAGGACATCGGGATCCTGGTTAATACGGTCCTGATACCGCTCGCCGGTGAAGTGGCAGTTGACGAAGACGTTGTTGGTGCAGATGAGATGCGTCATCCAGTAGAACTTGAACGGGAACTTGGCGATGTTGAGGAACGTGTTGTGGTTGTAGAAGACGAACTTGGGCGGCGTGTAGTCGCTCTGGTACGAGAACCCCTCGTTCTCGTATGTGCAGTTCTCCGACCAGACGGTGTCGGCGCGCGCGGCCTGGTCATACGTGGCAAACATCCTTCCCGCCCACCACTGACCCGGGTCGATGCTGTTTCTGAAGATGCAGTTCTTGAAGATGCCGGTAAACCCGGTGTCGTGGGCCATTACCGCGATCGCGTTGACGTAGTCGAAGATACAATTGGTGAACTCGCCCCGCGATTTGGCTTTCGTGTTGTCCTGTTCGAACTGGAGCGTGGTCCAGTTCTGAGTTCCGAGCTGCGTGGCGTAGATCATCCAGACATTTTTCATCGTCAGGTCGCCGAAGCAGTCGATGGTCTGGTTATAGTAGAGTCCGGTAACGTCTCCCTCGATGACGACCGCCATCCCGGGGTCGGTTCCAGTCGCCGGAGCATCTTCGCCGATGATCCAGATATGTGTCCCGGGCTGCGTAGTGAGGGCGCCGTTGAGGGTGTAGTACCCGCCGCGGAGCAGCTTATAGACCCGTAGGGGATTCACCCGGGTGCCGTCCGAGTTTGTGTCTCCCTGGATGACGGTGTTGATTGTCCCGAGATTAAAATCGTTCGGAACGGTTAACGTGTCCGGCGTCGCCGAGCGGACCGCCGGAGCGATAACCAAGGCGATAACTAAGACAGTAAGAAACTTGTTCATTGTCCTTCTCCTAAGTGCTGGGTGAAAAGTGTCGTCCGTACCAACAAGGATACGGTTCCACAAGCAATGACCCTCCATCACCTCCTTCCATGACGATGAATAATGTCAGAACGTGTAACGAAGCCCTAGGTCTGCGGTCAGTCCGTAGTAGATTTCCGACGTCGACCCTCCAAACGTTTCCTGCGCCGAGATGTCGGTCCGCTGGTTGATGTTGTTGACATCGAGGAAAAGCTGCAATCCCTCGATCGGAAGTTTCTGTCGCACCGTTGCATCGATGCGGAAATAATCCTTCGTGAAGCCGTCCTGCTCCGACCGTGCAGCGATGCTGCTCACCATGTTTCCTTGGAACAGGAAAGAGATTCTTCCGGAGAAGCCGGCGTAGTCATAACCGATTGACGCGTTGAGGACGTCGTTGGGCTGGAAGATGAGCCGCCCGGCGCGCGACGAATCGTATGCTACTGTCGTGGAAGCTTTTGCGGGGGGTACCGGCGGCACGAGTTTCGTCTTGACGATCGGGTAATACGTGTTCGATTTAATATGAGTGTAGTTCACGTTAAGCAAGAGCCCATCAAACGGAGCGGGGAGATACCAGAAGCGCGTCTGGAGGTCCACCTCTATTCCCTTGATGAAGGCTTTATACGGGTTGTTGTAGAACGTGTAGATTTGCGCGCCGTTCTGAGCGCCCGGATGCTCGGCCGCCGAATCGTATCCCGGAACGGGGTTGTTCTTCAGCAGGGAATACTGGATGAAATACGAGAAATCCTCGATGGTCTTGTAGAACCCGCCTACCGAGACAAGCCCGATGTCGTTGTTGTGCACGGTAATCATGAGGTCATGATTAAACGAATGCGCTGGCCGCAAATGAGGATTTCCGGCACTGACCCCCTGGCCGTTCTGGTCGAGGTTTTCGTACGGCGAAAGCTGCGTGAAATTTGGCCGCGCAAGTGTTTGCGTGTAGGCGTACCGGAGGTCTCCCCATTCGAAGGGGCTGAATTTTGCCTGCACCATCGGAAGCCAGTAGTGATTGCTCGGATATACCGTGTCCGGTTTGGCTTTTTCCTGAAGCCAGTTGTTCTGCTGCTGGACATGGTAGGCGATGATGTCCGATTTGTCGTTCTCGTACCGTGCGCCGCCGACCACCATGAGATCGGTTCCGAAATTCAACTCCGTCATCGCATACGCGGCGTTGTAGTTCTCGGTGTATTGGTAGTCGTTGATCTTCGTGACATAGTCGCCGTCGTAGTATCGAAGGCTGTTGCTGTGATTCGCTATGATCCAGTCGGTGAGCGTCGTCAGGGGGCCGATCTGAGGAGCCCAGATAAGACTTCCGTACTTGTTGTTGAGAAAGCTGGTGTAGAGCGAATTGTCCGGGTTCCTGAGGTTGGTCGCACGGAATTGCATTGCTCCGGGATCGTAGATGAGGGAGGGAAATAGGTCCGCCGACTCATTAATGAACTGAACCAGCTCGTTCCCCTGGTACCGCAGACCCGCGTACGGTGCACTCTCGTCGTTGTTTCTCACGTAGTGGCGGTGGGTTCCGCCGACCTTGAAAAAGCCCGACGTGAGGCTCTGGATGTTGAACGGGATCTTGAAATTCGCCGAGTATGTCTGGTCGTTCTCCTTGAAATCGGCGGAACTGTAGCCCACCTGCTGGAGGAAGTTCGCCGTGTCGTTGAACTGCTGCAGGCTGATGAGGCTCTGCGGGGGAACGTTTGAAGGAATGGGCGTAGAGTAAATCCCGGATCCTTCCGCGAACTGGAAGTTGTCGATCTTCGGGTTGAAATTGCGGGAGTAGTTGTTGGCGACACTGATGTCCGCGGCCATGAAACCGAAATCATATTTCCCCTGCACCGCGTCGACGGCAATGTCGGTGTTTGCCTTTCCGGCTCCGTAATTGAAGTTGAGGTTCTTTCCCTGGTAGTCCCAGTTCGTCTGATAGTCCTGGTAGTCGGAGTGGAGGCGGCTCGCCATGTTAATCAGCGAGATGGATCCGGCCGGTAGCCGGTAGTCCAGAATAAGATTGCCGCCGTAGCGGCTCCTCGTTTCGATGTGCCGGTCGAGCGTCATGCTCGCAACGGAGACAGGGGCAAATCCCAGGCCCGGCGTGAGCGTCTCGCTGTCAAGCTTGTAGGATGCGCTGAAATTGTCGGCGCCCCGGTCGTACTGCTCTGCGTTGACAAGGAGATAGACGCCGAGCAGGTCGTCGAAGAACCGGTCACTCACCGAGCCGAGCGCTTTATAGTTGCTGTAGACGTTGTTCTTCGCAGTGTAGCCCGACTGCCACATGAGGTCGGAATGGAGGCCGGACGGAGCTTCTCGAAGCTGCATGTTGACGCTTCC
>DATJQP010000082.1:0-3712 GCA_035505655.1 Bacteroidota bacterium | reverse complement strand
TCTTCGCCGGTCCACTCTTCCCGGCCGAACAGCACACGCGACTCCGAGAATCAACTTGACTTAGAGCCTCTCTTTCGCTAATTTTAAGTATGAATGCGGGTTGTGCAATGGACCGAATCCCCCGTTTTCGGATGCACACTGCGCTATTCACCCGTTCTTCTCTTTCGACATCGTTCGGTGAAGGGAGATCTCTACATGAGCAAGACTAAATACGTCGTCCATCTCTGCCTGTCCTGCGGAAAAGAAACCAAGATGGCAATCCTTGGCGCAATGGAGGGGGAAGAAAGCAAGGTCTGGTACCGGTGCACGCGGTGCCACCATAGCACGATGATCGACGCGTCGAAACGCCCGGTCGAGGAAAACGTCATCAAGTTCAACAAAGATGAGTGCACCAGCTACTCTCCCGAAAGGAGCTATACCGTCGGCGAACTTATCTACCATTCAGATTGGGACGACATGGGCAAGGTGACGGCAAAAGAGAATACGTCGAGCGGCGGCCGGGCGATCCTGGTCTCCTTTGAAAAACTCGGTGCCCGCCGTCTGGTGGAAAACCTGCCGGCTGAATAGAAAAGTGTAATCTATCCGCTGTAAAATCGAGGAGGTGATATTACTTGGTTGGTATCGTAGTCAACGAAAATGAGCCGATCGATCGTGCGCTGAAGCGTTTCAAAAAGAAATACGAACGCTCCGGCGTGCTGAAGGAGTTTAAGAAGCGCACCTTCTTCACGAAACCGTCGGTGAAGAAACGTATGAAGAAGGTGAAGGCTATCCGGCGCTCACAGCGCGCGGAAGCTGAAGAGAGGATGTAGCAACGCCTATCGCGGAATCGCAATAGGCTGTGTGTGTCAGAAGAGGCGACCCGTCCGGTCGCCTCTTTTCGTATCGTCCCCCTCTCCCCTTTTTGGCCCCGTTCGAAACTCCCTCGCCCTGCTTCAAAGCTCAAACGGACTGGGGTGCCTCCTCCTCGGCTGGGCCGGCCGCACCTGCGTTCTCCTGTCGCGAGGGGCACTGATCACTGAATCAAGGTCCAATCCCCGATGCCCCGGAACCTGCTCCACTCCGGCAGACCCAGGCGGCAACGGACTCTCGCCGGGAACCATGGGAACCGACGGTCGAGCTCTTCCCTCGAGCATCTGCTGCATGTCCTGCACCTCTTGCGACTCGAACCGAAAATGGATCGCCTGCGGCTCACGGGCAATGACTTCAAACGGCATCTCATCGGACGAATGCGTGAGCGCGCCGTTCTCGACGCGAATCCCGAGATAGCCCGAGCCCGAGAATACGCTGAGCTGCGGGTTCGGCGCATGCACCGGAACGCGCCGCGAAGCCATCTCGCGCATCAAGGCGTGAGCACGCTCATCGATGACCCGGAAATTGCCGCTTGTTGCAGTCACTCTCTGCTGGAGATCTCGAAGATTGATCCGAAGCTGGGTGATGGCACAGCTGTCCGGAGTGATGACGACAAACTGCTCGATCGAGCTCCGCTCCGGCGGGGGCGCAGCCGCGCGCGGCATCATGGGAGCCTCCGTTGAGACCACGAAGGTATACGGCGAACGCGATGCGACGAGAAACTTCTGGAATCGCTTTCGCTGCTGTTGGCCGAGGTTCGCGGCGATGTGTGAGATCATCATCCTGTTGTACTTCGCAAGGTCGGCGTGGACGGCAAGGGATTTGTTCTCACCGAGAAACACCGATTCCTGGATCCGATCCCTCGCCGAAGAAAGGATCGAATCGACCGAACGCCGCTGTTGTGGCGTGACTTCGATCTCCCTGCAAAACTCTTCAACGGTCACGGCGGGATGCTTTCGTGTCTCGTTCTCCGCCAGCTCAATCCTCGCACCGTCCTTCTTGTTTTCGTCCACCCGGAGCGCCGTCTTCGCCTCGGCATCGACCGGGAGAGTCCCGAAGAGAGCGAACTGCAGCACCTGGTCTTTATTCAAATTGGTGAAGAGCGGAAGCAAGTTTCCCTGGAGAATTCCTTTCTGGTAGATTGTGTTGACATAATCTTTCTTCTCGAAGAAGTAGTTCTCGATCCCCGCCCTTCGTTGGTACGCAAGGACTCCCAGGAGTCCGACGATCGCCACCGCAAGCGTGGCGGCAACCGGCACGTACTTCGTCGAGAATGGAAACACCGATTGGGCGTGGCGCTCTTGCTCGCCCAGCCGGACGGAGAGCCGTTGCCAGAACCACTCGTTCGGATCCACTTGGGGTTTCGACCGAAGCAGCTCCCGCTGCCGCCTCAATGCCTCAAGCTCGGCTTCGACATCCGGATGCGAAAGCATATACGCTCTGAAAGTAGCTTTCGATGTTTCGTCGAGCCGCTCGTCAAGATAGAGCGTGAGAAGTTCACGCACCTTTTTTCGAGACAGGGTTTTCATCCTCTTACTCCTTACCTCCGGAAATCATCGTTCTGCGAGGAGCGGAGTCAGGATTCTCCGCATCATTCCCCGGGCGCGGGAGAGCCGGGATTTCACGGTGCCGATTTCGCATTGCATCACCTCCGCCATTTCTTCGTACGACAGACCGTCGATATCCTTCAGGATGATTGGAACACGAAATTTCTCGGGAAGACGCTGAAGGGCCTTTGAGACGAGTTCCTTCGCATCGTTATCCTCCTGATGGACCCTGAGCTTGGTCTGAAGTTCCTGGTTTGAATTCTCAAGAAGAGCGTGGAGCGACAGAAACCGCTTTGCCTTCCGCTTCCGCATCTCATCCCGGCTTTTGTTGACGGCGATCCTGTAGAGCCACGTGTAGAAGGAAGATTCGAACCTGAATTTCGGGAGCCCCTCGTAGACCCTGATGAAAACTTCCTGGGCAATATCGTCGACCATCGAGGGGTCGTTGAAAATCGAGTAGACGAGGTTGCGGACTCGTTGAGCATATTTTTCCACAAGTTGACGGAATGCTCCCTCGTCGCCGCTTTGGAACAACGTAATCAGCGCCTCGTCGTCCATGACCTGCGCCGGAGGACGGGTCTCATGAGCAATTGCCTGGTCAACCATCCGCTGCGGATTCTTGTTGGTTTCGCTCATGTTAGACGAAGCTGGTGGTGGGATGTTCCCGGTTCTTCTGACGGAAGATAAGGAGAAGGGGGAAAATACAAAAGGGAACAGCGGTGTTGCGAGTCCGCTGTTCCCTCGAAAAACACGCTTCTTACGCCGTCGGTGCCGTGGGAGCTTCAGTCTTGGCCTGGGCCTTGACTTCTTGGACTTCCTTGCGAATATCCTGCGCCTTTCTCTTCAGCTCGTTCATCGATTTTCTCACCCTCGTTCCTGCGGACTTGTTCCCCTTCTCGTAGAACTTGATGAAATCTTTCTCAAAACTGTGGACAAGGTCGACAAGTTCACTGTAGCGACTCATTGTTACCTCCTTGAATTGTTGAAAAAAGGCCAGATTGTCATCTGACTTTGCTTCGTTCCTGCTGCGCACTTGCGTTTCTTTAACACAGTAGAATTTCCTGCCTCAGGCGCCCCATCTTCCGACCTGCTCGCGAGGAAGCAGGCAGAATATTCTCGCTTCGCACACTGAGATCGTACGAAACGGGGGCCGGCCCAATTTCGTCGCCCGATTTTCTCCGGTTCGCTTCATCCGAAATCGGGGGCCAGATCATCGGCCGGAGCCACCCATTCAACTTGGCCAATCCAGAAGATCTCTTCAGCCGCAGACTGAATCCGGAGGAACAGACTTCCTGGCGTGGTTTCTCAGAATGCCG
>DATJQP010000081.1:0-5437 GCA_035505655.1 Bacteroidota bacterium | reverse complement strand
AAATGCCTCTTCCTTGATCACCCCCGGGTTCATGTCATCCTCGAAGAGACGGTAGTTGATCGGGATGCGGACCAGGTTCAGGCCGAGACTTTCGATGTACGCGGCGTCGGAGTCGGTGAAATAGCTTTTGAAGAATGTGTCAAAGTAGAGGTTGTATTTCTTTTCTCCAAGGACGTTGCGCAGTCCCTCGCGCATCGACTCCTCGTTTGCAGGGTACCCATCGATGAAATTCTCCATATGGAGCATCCCGCCCAAGCCAAAACCGCGCAAGAGGACGGTATCTCCGTTTTGGTTGACAATCTTATCCCCCGAGACACGAAGCCAATGGTTGTTGTTTGAGGTCATCTTGGAATGAGCAATTCCTGCAAGTGGCGTGGTTAGGACGAGTAAATGGCAAATGAACAGAGATAGGAACAATCTTTGTCTTGTAGGAGTTTCCAATTGAACCTCTTTTTTTTAACGGTAGGGTCTTGAATTGAACTTAAAATCTAAAGGCAAATTGTCGCAAAAACCGTAATCCCGGAAGGTGAGCGGGTGCGGCCAGCGGGCATTTCGGCACTTCAGTTGGTCACAATGCGTCCCTCCGGAGCGATTCTTCCGGTCTTCAATGGCTGTGAGGACAATTCGAACATCCAGGAAGACTCCGGCATCGAAAATGTCTCCATCAGTTTATGGATTCCCCCGAGGAGTCCCTTCGGGACCGCTTAAAGCACGCGAGAATGACCGGCACGGAAGGAGTGCGGCCTTTGCTCAGGTCTCCCAACGGTGTTCGGCTTGCCTTCCAACACTCCGTCACTCCATCACTCCAAGACTCGGCCACCCCAGCACCCTATCATTCTCCGAACTCTACGACATCCGCGCTGATCATCACCTTCGCCCGGGCATAAACACCAAGGTTCAGCGCATCGGAATCATAGTGGACGTTGACAAGCGCGAGCTTTCGACCCTCCGCCGATCCGTGAGTCGTCTCGAAATTCTTCCACAGGTTGTCGAGCGCTTCCTTGTAGAGCATACCGGTTCCTTCGATCCGGGCAACCGCGACGGTGTTTGCCGCCATCCCAAACGGGGTCGAAATCCCGAAGAGATATCCGGCGGACGATTCACCCGAAACTCCGCGTGCAACGATTTTGAAATCGCCTTTCTGAAGCTGAACGTCCGTAATATTTCCGGCAGTGAAGACTCCCGCCGTTGAACATCCCCACAGAACGAGGGCGCCAAGGAGGAGAAAGGCCGCGACGAATGTGATTGTCAGTTTCATGAGATTAGTCTCCGATCTGTTTTTACTATGTGAGCCTTAGTATGGCTTCTGTTGGATCGCATCCAGGTTTATGATCGCTGAGGGCCTGCAACCAAGTCGAATTGTTCCGACGGACGATTCAGCGGCCGCGATTTGCGGCGGCACAGATCATCGACTTCAGGCTCATCTCGACGTCGCTGTCGGTCGTTGCCCAGGAGGAGACGCTGATCCTCATTGCCGTCTTACCCTGCCAGACGGTTCCCCCGCACCAGCATGTCCCATCGGACTGGATCCGGGCGATGACTTGTTCCGTATTCCGGGCATCTCCGAATGAAACGAGGACCTGGTTCAGCACGACGTCGTTCAATACGGTGAACCCTGCGTCCGATAGACCTTCGGCGAAACGCCGCGCGTGACGGCACGTACGGTCAACCAGATCCGCGACCCCCGATTTGCCCAGGGTGCGCAGCACGGCCCAGACTTCTACACCTCGCGCACGCCGGGAGAGCTCCGGAGTGTAGTCGGACGGGTTGCGCTGATCGCCCTCCGTCGGCAAATACTCGGCGGTGATCGCCATGGCAGCCTTGAGAGCGTCTTTCTCTTTTGGGGAGACGAAGGCAATCCCGCAATCTCTCGGCACGTTGAGCCATTTGTGAGCGTCGGTTGCCCACGAGTCCGCTTCTTCGACCCCCTTCATAAGCGATGCCAGGCCGGGGGAGGCAGAGGCCCAGAGACCGAACGCGCCGTCGACGTGGACCCATGCGCCACGCGAATGAGCATACGCGATGATGTCGTGGAGCGGATCAACTGCCCCCGTGTTGACGTTCCCGGCCTGCACGCAGACAATCGAAGGGCCGGAGAATTTCGGCAACCTCTCAGCGCGCATCCTTCCCTGGGAATCGACCGGAACCCGTATGACTCTATTCCTTCCTAGGCCGAGGAGTCCAAGCGACTTCATCACCGTCGGATGAGCTTCCTCTCCGACGACCACGGTGATGTTAGGCGCTCCAAAGAGTCCGTCCGATTCGACATTCCATCCGGCACGCTTCAACACGGCTTGGCGAGCGGCTGCAAGCGCCGTGAAGTTTGCGACCGTGGCTCCGGTGACGAATGCTCCCGCGGATCCGGCGGGAAGGCGAAGAATTTCGACGAGCCAGCCGAGCGCGACCTTTTCGAGATGTGCCGTTCCCGGAGTGACCTTGTAGAGAGCGGTGTTCTGATCCCAGGCAGTGGCCAGCCAGTTCGCGCCGACCGCGACGGGTAATGATCCGCCGATGACAAACCCGAAAAACCGCGGCCCCGCCATCCCCATTGTCGCAGGAGAGACTACGCTGTCCAGAAGAGCGAGCGTCTTTTGCGGGTCCGTCGGATGAGGCGGAAGAGGGTGATCGAGGCGCTTGAGCTTGTCAACTCCTTTCGGGGCGACATGACGGCTTTGAATCTCTTCCAGGTAGCGGATCCCCCGTTGCGAGGCCTCTTTCAGCAAACGCACTGTCTGTCGGTTCTTTCTGCGGGCGGAAGCCGATCTTCGGGTTCGAGGATTCACGAGTGTCCCTGCAACAAAGAGATAAGAGAGGAGAGAATAAAATATAAGAAATGAGAGATAAGATGTAAGGGAAGAGAGCTGACAGTCACCAGGAAGATCCGGAGTTCAGGAGGAGGAGAGGAGCTTTACGAACGACGGTTCGTCGAGGGTCTTGATGCCGAGTTCGCGGGCCTTATCGAGCTTGGACCCGGCGTCCGTTCCGACGACAACATAATCGGTCCTGGAACTGACGCTCCCGGTCACTTTCCCGCCAAGCGCCTCGATCTTTTCCTTCGCTTCGTCGCGGGTCATCGATTCGAGGCCGCCGGTGAGGACGAAGGTCTTGCCCGCAAAAGGCGCCGAAGAGGATTTGGGTTTCGAAGACTTCATCGTGACTCCGGCCTGCTGCAGCTTCTTCACGATTGACTTCGCGTGCTTCTCGCGAAAAAATCGATAGACACTTTCCGCGATCCTGGGGCCGATTCCCTCAACCTGCTCCAGCTCTTGGGCCGTCGCATCCTGCAGTTTTTCCATCGAGCCGAATGACTCGGCCAGCAACTTTGCCACTCCGGCTCCGACATACCTGATCCCGAGAGCAAAGACGACTTTCTGAAACGTCTGCTTCTTGCTCCGTTCGATGGCGTCAATGAGGTTTTGCGCACTCTTCTCGCCCATCCGCTCCAACGGGACGAGCTGATTCTTTTTCAGAGCATAGACGTCGGCCGCGTTGTGGATGAGGTCTGACCGTACCAAGAGGTCGATCATCGCCTCGCCCAGTCCCTCAATATCCATCGCGCCGCGATGGGCGAAGTGTTCGATCCGCCCCCTGATCTGCGCAGGACATTCGGCGTTCTCACAATAATAGGCCGCCTCCCCCTCGGGGCGATAGATCTTCGACCCGCAGACGGGGCAGGTCGAGGGCATCTCGAATTTCTTCGGACCGCGCTCCTTCGATTTATTGACGTCGCTCACTTTGGGGATGACGTCGCCTCCTTTTTCGACGACGACCGTGTCGCCGACGCGGAGGCCGAGCTCCTCGATGTAATCTTCGTTATGGAGCGTCGCCCGGCTCACTGTTGTTCCGCCGACGAAGACCGGTTCCAGCTCCGCGACGGGGGTGATCGTTCCGATCCGTCCCACCTGAAGAGTGATCCCCTTCAGTTTCGTCTCCACTTTCTGAGCCGGGAATTTGTAGGCGATCGCCCAGCGGGGACTCTTGGCCACCGCGCCGAGCGATTCCTGCTGCCGGAGAGAATCGACCTTCACGACGACTCCGTCGATATCGTAGGGGAGGTCCTCCCGGCGTTCCTCCCACTCGTCGCAGAACTTCATCACTTCGGCAATGTCCGTGCAGGCGCGGACATGCTCGTTGACGACGAACCCCATCTCCCTGAGGAGTTGAAGGTTGTCGTAATGGCTTTTCAATTCAACGTCATCGGTTCTCAGGAAATAGGAGAACATGTTGAGGGGGCGGGAGGCGACGATCTTCGGGTCCTGAAGCTTCAGCGTGCCGGAGGTGGAGTTGCGGGCGTTGACGAAAAGTTTCTCCCCCGCCAGTTCCCGTTCCTCGTTCATCTTTTGAAAATCCTTCTTCTGCATGTAGATCTCCCCCCGGACTTCGAAGTTCCGGAGGCGGCGCTTGCTTTCGAAGGCCCTGAGGGGAATTGAGCGGATCGTTTTGAGGTTGGAGGTGATCTCATCACCCTGGACGCCGTCCCCACGGGTCGCCCCCTGGACGAAGAGCCCATTCTCGTATCTCAGGCTGATCGCGACACCGTCGATCTTGAGCTCCGCGATATACCGGTACGGCTCATTCCTCAACAAAGAAGAAACGCGCCGGTCGAAATCCTTCAGCTCCTGTTCAGAATAGGTGTTTGCCAGACTGAGCATCGGAACGGCATGGACGAGAGTCGGAAACTCTTTGGTGGGCTGGCCGCCGACTCGCTGGGTCGGAGAGTCCGGAGTCCGGAGGGCTGGAAACTCATTCTCCAAATCCTGGAGTTCGCGCATGAGGCGGTCGTATCCCTGATCCGAGATCGTCGGCTGGGAAAGGATGTAGTACTTGTGGTCGTGCTGGCGGATCTGTTCGGAAAGTTCTTTTACGCGGCGTGCGGCGTCACTGGATTTCATGCGGCCTGGTCGCTTCCAGTGTTTTTGAGGTGATGACGAAATTGCGAAGGACCGCTCCCCGTTTGCCAAGCTTGCCCAGATCGGTTCCGTTGAGAGTAAAGCGGATTCCCCCCGCGTTCCCGAGAGTGACGGTGAACTTCCTCGCTGCCACCCAGGTGCGGGCACCCTTGGGAAGAATGACGCTATTCTGCGCTTTCAAGCTGTCCCGGCTGACGGCAATCCATACGGTGTCGGTGGCGAATCCGCGGAGGGTGAGCGAGTCGATTTTCGGCGCAGCCTGGATTGCCGCAAAGGTATCGAGGGCGGCAGGCTGGGGGGTGAGCTCCTTTTCCTCCTCCTTCACCACATCCTGGAACGGAGTCTCCTGCGGCACGGGCACCTTCTTATCCTGCGTGGCGTAGTCGTACATGAAATAAATGAGGGCGACGGCGGCGAAGGCGGTCGCCACAACGACGGCGACCGTCCGCTTGTCGTTCTGGCGGATGAAGTCGGGCTTACCGCCGGGCGATGGAGGCGAAGCCGGAGCTTCGGGTATCGCTGGAGTA
>DATJQP010000080.1:0-62138 GCA_035505655.1 Bacteroidota bacterium | reverse complement strand
TGTCTCTCCTTTTCTCCGCTTGCATCGCATCCTCCTTCGGCGTAACTTTCAACATCCCATGAGCGTCGAACTCCATTTCAATAACCGGCAGAGTCAAATCTCCCCCGGTCCCTCACTCTTTGAATGTGCCGAATCGCTCGGCGTCTACGTCCCGACATCGTGCATCAAGCAGGGAAAATGCAAGGAATGTCTTGTCGAAGTCGTGGAAGGAATGGAACTTCTCTCTCCGAAAGCTCCACAGGAGAGTCACCTCAAGGAGAACTTCCGCCTCTCGTGCCGTGCGCATATCGTGGAAGACCGGGGTGTCATCCGTTGCCATACGATGAGAAGGGGGGAGATGAAAATCGAGGGACACGCGTTTCATCTCCCCGTCGAAGGAGAAAGGCCGAAGCTCAATCCGTCCGTGACCCGCGATGGCGAACGGATTTTCATCGATGGAAAAGAAGTCGACCGGAGAGAAGGGCCGATCTTCGGACTTGCCCTCGACCTTGGCACCACGACAATCGTCCTCCGGCTTCTGAACCTTGAGACCGGAGAAGTTCTCGCCGATTCGTCGTTCGAGAACCCACAGCGGTTCGGCGGCTCCGACGTCATGTCGAGGATCCATTACGACACTGTGCATTCGAACAAGATCCTGCAACGAACGCTTGCCGGGTATCTCACCCATGCCATCGAAAGCTTTCCCGTCGATCCTCTCTCTATCTATGAGCTGGTCGTGGCCGGCAATTCTACGATGCGCGACCTTTTCTTCCGGCTCAATGTGTATTCAATCGGCCAGAATCCGTACCAATCGATCACCGAACTCGAGATGAAAAAGGGGGAGAGGCGTACGACGAGCCTCACGGGGAACCCAAAGCGCCTCCTCCTTCCGATCAATCCGAAGGGGCGAATCTACGGGATGCCGATCATCAGCGGCCATGTCGGTGCCGATGCGGCGGCATGCATGCTCGCGATCGACATCGCGAACGAATCCCGGCTTGTTGCGGTTATGGATATCGGGACGAACACCGAGCTCATTCTCGGCAACAAGGAGAAGATCTTTGCCGCATCCTGCCCGGCCGGCCCGGCGTTCGAGGGGGGCAGGATCCGTGCGGGGATGCCGGGACTTCCGGGGGCGATCGAACGGGTAAAGATCCGGGAGGATGGAACCATCGAGCTCGGGGTCATCGGGGACGTGCCTCCGGAAGGGATCTGCGGCTCCGGGCTCATTGACCTTCTCAGCGAGCTACTAAGGGCCGGAAGGATGAACCGTCTCGGACGATTCGAGCACGACGAAAAAGAGATCCTCCTCGACTCCGGCGGCGGGGAGCGCATCGTCTTCACGGAGAGCGACGTCAATGAGCTGGCACAGGCGAAAGGGGCGAACGTCGCCGGGCTCCACGTCGTTTCCAGTAATTACGGAATCCGTTTCGAGGATCTCGACCGTTTCTACCTCGCCGGCGGGTTTGGCAGACACCTCGACGTTGAATCGTCGAAGAGGATCGGGCTCATCCCGAACATCGATTCGGCGAAAATCGTCCAGGTCGGGAATGCCGCGATTGAGGGGGCGACGATTGCCCTTCTCTCAAGGACGAAGAGGATGGAGCTCGAGGATCTTGTTCGTCGTGTGACCCATTGCAGGTTGGAAACAGACCCGAACTTTTTCAACTACTTTGTGGAAGGATGCCAGTTCAATCCAGTCGAGACGTTCAATGCCTTCAGTGAAGAGCGAGCCGGCTGACACGCCGGCGGGCGGAGAGTTTGAGGTGCTCGTCGATGCATCGCCCCGCGTCGATGTCGACGATGCCGAATTCAAACGGCTTCTCGGATATCCGCCTGATCATCCGGTCGGAGATCGAGTCCAGGAGCTCCTCGACGCGACGAAACTGTGGTACGAGGATCATGGGAGACCGTGGGTGGTATCCACCCGGGCCGCATCGATCGAGCTCGGCTCAGGAGATCTTCGCATCGGAGGAGTCGAATTTACCTCGGACTTGCTCCGGTCTCAGCTCGTCGAAGCGGCAGCGGGAGAAGCGATGCTCGTCGCGGCAAGCGCGGGGAAGGAATGCGAAGAGCGGGCGAAACGACTTTGGGAAGATTCAAAACCGGATGAGTACTTCTTCATGGAAGTCTACGGCTCCGCCGTCGTCGAAAACCTCATCCGAAACACCGGCGCGCGCTTCTGCGACTGGGCCGATAGCCGGGGGAAGTCCATCCTTCCGCACTACAGCCCCGGATATCCGGGATGGGGAATCGCCGATCAGTCACGGCTCCTTGCCCTGATCCGGAAGCAGATCGGCGGGGAATTCCCGGGCCCGATCGAGGTCCTCGAATCCGGAATGCTCCGGCCCAAGAAATCGATTCTCGCCCTCTTCGGTGTGACCGACCGGATCGATGCCGTCATCCGACTTGACTCGCTTATTCCGTGCGACAACTGTTCATTGAAAAGCTGCCGATACCGGCGCCGTCCATACCGCCATGCAGTCCCACAGATCGAGGATATCCGCACGCTCCAGCCAATCGATCGTCTGGAACCAAGGAGGGGCAGATCCCTGAATTCTCCGCTCGATACATCGGCGAGCTACAAAACAAGCTTGCGGGCGCTCGAGAAATGGTCCCGTGAGCGTCTACGCATTTCAATTCTCGACGATCGTTCCGTCGAGGCGCGATTCAGGTATGAAGGGACGACCTGTTCGAACATGGGGCATGGGCTCGAATTCGATTACCATATCAGGCTGAGTACGCCGGAAGAACACCATACGATTCTCTCCGCCGAATGCGTTCCCGCGCCCGGCGACATCGGGCACACGCTCATGTGCCAGTACCTTGAGAATCCCAGGGCACTCATGGCGGCCATCAGCCGGGAGAAGCCTCTCCTTGGAAGACCGCTCAACGACGTGCTCACATGGGAGAGGGAGTACACGCCTTCCGGCTGCTACTGCAACGCCGAGAGCCGGGACTACAAATGGGGACTTGTGCTGGAGGTGCTTCATTTTGCCCTTGCGCGGGAGGCGACATCTCCTGAAGGCTGAAAAAGCTCTGCGCGTGGTTTCTTTTCAGCCGAAAGTTTTGGATACTCCGTTACCAGTTCCGACATCTCACAAGGATCACGAATGACCAAACTCTGCGACGTAAACCAGGCGGCAAAGGAAAAATTACCCCCTACGAGCCCCGACAAATCCGGCATCGGCGTTCACTTCATCGATGCCTACATCAAGCCGATGAACGCGAAGATCGAGAATGAGGTCCGCGTTTCGTGCAAACGAAGGGGATTGAAGATCGTGCTCGCGGTGGGAACCAAAAAAGGGGAAGGGTTGATGAGGAGGCTCGATGTGAGCCGTGATCCTGTCGTCATGCTTCAGGCCGCTCTACAGGAGGCCGCGAAGATGGCCGCCGTTGAGCTGAACATTACGGACTCCGAGATCTTTATCACCCCCTGACACCCTTCCTGCGACGGCAGCACGCTAGCTGGCGTCAAAGGCCGGAGGTTTCTGCCCCCTCTTCCGTAGCTAAGAAGTCTCCGTCAAAGACGATGAACTTGGGTTTGTGAAGATTGGCGATTTTCCTGAGCGGGGAATGCCGCGTGAGGATGAACCTGCTCCGGGAACCCGGTTTCACGACTCCGAAAGACTCACTGAATTCGAGGCGATGGTTTGGATTCCCCGTTCCGCTCTTGAGCACCTCCATCGCCGGAAGGCCGGCTGCCTCCATCAAACAGAGCTCTTCGATCAGTCCGACGCCGTGAAGAACGCCCGGCGCTCCGGCGTCGCTTCCGGCGAGAAGCATAACCCCCATTCTCCGCGCCTTTAACAATGCGTTCGAGTGCCCCTCCAGAATTCTCCTGAGGTTTGATGTCGCTTTTCCGTCCAAGCCGAGCGTTCGTGAATGTCTGATCTGTTGCCGAAGGGGGGAGAGGGTCGGGACGAGGGCGATTCCCACATCCCGCATCCTGGCCAGCTGATCGTCCCGCACAAAGAATCCGTGCTCTACGGTATCGACACCCCCCGTCACGGCATTCTGGATTCCAAGATCCCCCGACGCATGGGCGAAGGTTTGCATCTTTTTTGATCGGGCGAGCGCGGAGAATTCTCTCACCTCCGCGGCAGACATCTGAGGCGGTCGCATCACTATTCCTGTTCTGAAGTCGATGACATCGGAGACGATGAGCTTGATGCGCGCAGCTCCGTCATGAACCCTCGCGGCGATGCACTCCCGACGGGAGCGAAAGTTTTCCACTGCATCCCCCATGAAACCGCCGTACTCCCCCGAATGAAAGATCGCCGATCCCGGACTGTCGATGTACGGAAGGTGGCCGCCTCGGCGTGAGGGGGCAATCTTTGAAAGTGCGAGCCCGATCTTCATTTTGTCTCCTGCGTCGCGTACCCCCGCAATGCCGAATCGAATCAACTTCTCGAGTCGTCCCTTCGCGGATGCAAGCATGAGACCCCGAGGAGCCCTGAAGTTGGAGCTCCTTTGTCCCGGGTCGAGCGCGCCTCCTTCAAGAAAAAGGTGGGCATGCGAATCGACAAGGCAGGGAAGAAGAGTGAACCCGGGGAGCTCGGCATCCGGATGGGTCTGTCCCGCATTGAGAACCTTCCGGGGAGGGGGTTCTCCTTCAGACGAGACGTGGAGGAACGAGTCGGATGTGTAGACGATGTGAGCGTCCCTTCGCGGTCGGTCAGACTCGCCGTCAATGAGCGTGCCGACGCGCAGCCACACCTTCCTCGCAGGGGTTGCAGTGGGAAGAGAGAGATGTCCGTCGCGGCTATTGATCGCCCGTCTCTGCATTGCTCCAGATTCCCATCACTGCTTCCGCCTGACGGAATCCCGCGGTCTCCCGGCTTTCCCCTTCCTGCATTCGCCCCTCCTCAAGTGCGTGACGAAGCAGCGCGACGATCTGGTGATCGGCGGGGAGGGGAATGGGACCAATCTCAGGGTTGGCGATGGCAAAATCGAGACCGGCTTCTGTGGCGATGGTAAGATACGCCTTCTCGAGACTGGGACGAATCTGCTTCGGCGTTCCCCACGCGAAGTTCGACAGGCCGACGGTGCAATGCACGCCGGCGAGGTCCTTGTCTTTGCGGATGAGGCGCATAGCATCGAGACCGATGTTGACGAGCCCATAGGTGTCGGCGCCGACGGGGGCGAGGCCGGGGTCGACAATGATCCGGTCGTTTGTCACTCCCGACTTTGTCGACAGAAGCTCGATGAAATATTTTGCCGATTCATAGACATCCTGAGCATTGAGGCACTGGACCGACGAACCGTTCTGGAATCTCTCCGACGCCATGACGACGACGAGCGTCTTGTACTCCACCACGAGCCCGATCATCTCCTCGAGGTGCTCCCGCGACGCTGCGATCGAATTGAGGATGGGAGGACCGGACCGGGAGCGGTCGTAGTGTTTCAACGCGACCTTTTGGTACTCGATCGAAGGATTGTCGATGCAGAGAGGGAGCGTGCTCGCTTCCTGAATCGCGGGGATCAGGTCGGGCAGAAAGCTGAGCATCTCTTCGGGCCGGACCTGTATCTGCTGTGTTCCGTCGATATTGACGTCGAGGAAGTCGACGCCGAGCTCGGTCTGAGAGCGGGCAAGTTTCTGGTATCCCTCCAGGTTTCGTGCGCTGAAGGCGGTCCGGGCACGCCCGTAGGCGTTATTGATAAGGTCACCGATGATGTGGAGTTTCTTGTTGTCCATGAAGAATCCCTCAACGATTGGGTTTGAACGGTTTCAGGGAATACGGCTGGGGGCCGAGTGATCCTTCCCGAGCCAGAAGTTGGACCACGAGGAGGTCCCGCGAAGCGCCTGGTTCTGAACGACGGGTGCGTGGTTGAGCATCGATTCCATGTCGCCGTTTTCGGACCGCTGCCGGTCGTAAGCCCGAAGCCAGATGCAATCTCCGTAGCCTTCCACTTCGCAATGCCCGTCGAGCGTCCCGCCACAAGGGCCGTTCCGCTGGTTCTTTGCGCATTGCGATTCGGGGCAGAGAAATGCGATGTCCGGAAGTGAGCAATCACCGCAGTCCTTGCACTTGAAAAGGAATGCTTTGCTGGCCCGCTCCACAGTACGCAATATCTTCGGGCCCTGCGCAGGGTTCCGAGATTTTCTGCTGAGCGCAGCCCCCAACCTTCCAAACACCGTTCCCTGGGTGAAGACAAGATGATGGGTCCATCGGGAAAAGCGGTACATGAAGCGGGAATCTTTCTTGTGCCGACGCGCGGTTGGAAGAGTCTCTTCAGAGGAAGCGCACAGTTTCTCTTTTGGATAGAAGAAGAATTCGCCGGGGCGGGAGAAGCAGATCTCCGCGGAGAACTGTTTCCAATCGTCCGCGGCAAACGA
Source organism: Bacteroidota bacterium (assembly GCA_035505655.1). GTDB lineage: Bacteria > Bacteroidota > Ignavibacteria > UBA10030 > UBA8401 > JAGVPT01. The sequence goes on along the minus strand of DATJQP010000080.1, from coordinate 55,819 downwards.
GCGCTCGATCTCGAGGATCTTTTCGATGGCTGGATAGTCGTACGCACCACCGAGATATGCCCCGCGGTAGCCGAGGTGCCGGAAGACCGCTATTTGTTTCGCCGCGAGCTCTAAGAAGAAACCTTTCCCTCCGTCCGGCGAGCTCGCGTGATGCAGACAGAGATCCAGAAGCTCGCGCGTGACAACAATTCCGGGAATCCGATGATCGTGGAAGAGCCGTGCGACCTTCGGGTTGAGGATGTAGACGTTCCCGATCAGCGGGATCTCCTTCATGCCGTTCCGGTCCATGTAGAGTCGCAACTCGCGGCATTTCTGGGAATCATATCCAACCTGGTTGATGATGAACTTCGCTCCGCACTCGACCTTCTTCCGGAGCTTGAGATACTGGGGGACAACCTCCCCTTCGAGCAGCTTGTAATTCGTCGTCACGGCTCCCACAAAGAACTCCGTCTTGCCGAAGAGATGCGCCTCATGACGGGTGCTGTTCCGTGGGTCCGCGAAGCCGTTGTTCATCTTCGTAAGCATCGCGATGAGTCCCACCGAGTCCATGTCGAAGACCGGCTTCGGCATTCCCTCATTTCCCGTGAGAGGATAGTCGCCCGTCATTGCCAAAATGTTGTGGAAGCCTTCGCTTTGCAGCTGCCATGCGGCGCTTTCGAGCCCGTTCCGGTTAAGATCTTTGCAGGTGAGGTGAATGACGACTTCTTTTCCGGCGTAGAGGATCGGCTTGCCGAGGGCCTGGGGGGCGAGCTGGGGGTTCCCTCCCGCGTTGTCAGTCACCGAAATCCAGTCAATGCGCGAAGATTCGGCAAGCTGCGCGGCGAACCCGCGCGCCCGCAACGCACTCTTCTCCGCCATCGAACCTCGGATGGAAACGAGCTCGATGCCGATGAGAAATTCGTTTGCCCCGTAGAGCTTGTCGTGAAGTGATTGCATGCTCTTTGTCCGTTCCCGGCAGCCGGCCGGGATACGTCACGAAGAGATCTTATCGCGCCTTATTGAATCCGGTAACTGCCCGGCGGATAGCGCGGGTGTGTTCCGGCGTGCTGCCGCAGCATGAGCCGACGATGCCCGCCCCCGCATCGAGAGCGAGCGGGACGTCGTGCGCCATGTCATCGGGTAATTGTTTGTAGACTGCCTTGCCATGTTCGAGCACCGGGAGCCCGGCGTTGGGCTGAACCATCGTGGGAAGGGTGCAGGCCGTCCTGTAAATCTCAACGACTTTCGCGGCCCCCGCCATCTCCAGGCCGGTGCCGCAGTTGAGGGCGACGATGTGAGCGCCTTCTTCTTCGATCTGCCGCGCAGCCTCGTCGGGTAGAACCCCCATCATCGTGACGAAAAAGCTCCGGTCGGCGGAGAGGTCGTAGGCGAGTGAGGCGATGATCGAAGGAGCTCCGGCCTCCTTTGCGGCACGGATGGCGATCCGCACCTCCTCGATCGAGGTCTGCGTCTCAATGATGATTGCATCGGCACCGGAGTTGACGAGAGCACGCGCCTGTTCTTCGTAGACCTCGCGTGCCTGGGCCTGCGGGAGCTCGCCGTACGGTTCGAGGATCGCCCCCAAAGGACCGATATCGCCGAGGACGTAGCCGTCGGCATTTCCGAACGCCTTTCGGGCAATCTCAACGCCCGCACGGTTGATCTCCACGACCTTGTCATCGTGCCCGTGCCGGGCGAGCATGAGCCTGCTTCCGCCGAAGGTGTTCGTGATGATGCAATCGGCCCCCGCTTCGACGTATCGGCGGTGGATTCCAAGGACTCGGTCAGGATGGGTAATGTTCCAGAGCTCTCCGCAGCCTCCGGGCTCGAGGCCGGCAAGCATGAGTTGCGTACCCATCGCGCCGTCAGAGACGAGGCGCCGCTCACGCACTGCTTCGTGGAGGAGTTTCTTCATAAGAAAGGTCGGGGGCTAAAAAAGTTCAGAACGGGAGGATACTGCAGGGGAGCGGTCCGCTCCGGACAAGGTTACGATCCTCATGAACTAGAGACGTCCTGCTTCCAGCTCCTTTTGAATTGCCCTGGCCACTTCCTGCGCGCTCCCCTCTCGCTCGAGCTCTTCCCCCCATCGCCATTGAGCAAGATAGTCGTCGGTGCCCGTCAGACCCCTCGCCTGCGCGGTCTGGTCAATGAGGCTTGTGAACCGGGATCCGAGTTCAACATTCGTTTCCTCAAGATCATCCCACGCCTTGATTTGAGAGGGGATGTCCTGCCAGTAGAGTATCTGATAGAATGCCATTGCGGTCCAGGAATAAATGCCGGGGTGGTTATTGTGGTGCGCCTTCGGATTTCTTTCCGACGAGTTTCAGGAAAAGGTCGACGGCGCTCGAGGCATCGGCGCCGTATCCGTCGGCACCGATTTCATCCGCATACATCTGGCTGATCGGGGCGCCGCCGATCGCCATCTTGATGTGGCCCAATCCCCTCTCCTTGAATCCGTCGATGACTACTTTCATATAGGCCATCGTTGTCGTGAGGAGAGCGCTCATGCCGATGATATCCGGTTTGTGGGTCTCCGCTGCGGCGAGGAATTTCTCGATGCTCTGATCCACTCCGATGTCATAGACCTGAAATCCGGCTCCCTCTGCCATCATGCAGACGAGGTTCTTTCCGATGTCGTGGAGATCGCCGCGGACTGTTCCCATGAGAAGAACTCCGGCAGGCCGGACCGAGGAGTCTTTTGCGCTCAGGAGCGGCTTGAGGATGGCCATTCCCGCCTTCATCGCTCGCGCCGCGATGAGGACCTCGGGAACGTAGAGGATATTGTGCTTGAAGTCCTCGCCGACGACGCTCATGCCGGCGATGAGTCCTTCGGTGAGAACCTCCTGGACCGCCCTCCCTTCCGCCAGGGCATCCTTCGTCATCTGTTCGACTTCCTTCGCTTTCCCCTCGTAGAGGTACTGATTCATGAGAGCGTAATCGGGCATCCTGTGTTCCCTCGGGAAATTGTTCAGCGTTTGGTGTTGTAGTCGTCGAGAGCCCTTGCCATTGAGAGGATGTTCTCGCGCGGCATGCCGGGACTTGTGCCTCCACCGACGGAGAGAATAATTCCCTCCCCGCCGCTCTTCTCGAGAACCTCCAGCGTCGCGTCGTACACTTCTTCCGGCGTGCCGCGGACTCCGATCTCGAGGGGATTGACGTTCCCCATAAGGCACATCCGATCTCCGACACGGGCCTTGACATCCGCGATATCGGTCTGTTTCCCCCAGTTGAGGACGTTGAAGCCGACGTCGGGGAGATGATCAAGGCAAGCGCCAATCTCGGCGTCGTTGTGATAGATCTTCACCCAGTCCTTTGGGAATGCGTCGCAGATCTTTTTGAGATAGGGATGGGCAAACTCCTTGTAGTGCTCTTCATTGATGAAGCCGACGATATCGTCGAGGATGAAGATCCCTTCGACGGTATTCCCCATTGCCTTCTGCTGGGCTTTCAACCAGTCGATGATGAGATTCGTGCACAGCCCGATGAGTTTGTGGGCCCACTCCGGCTTCTCGACGAGGTCGATCATGAAGTCCGTTGTGCTCCTGACGAAGCCGGCGGTACAGAGCGGACCGCGCGATGTCACCAGCGGGAGAATCTCACCGGCATCGAGGATTCGCTGGCGCTGCATACGAATGCGATGAAGGGTCATCCCCATAAAGGCGTCGCTCTCGACTTCATAGTCGGGGAAGTTCTCGAGGTCCTCTATATGATAAAGGGTGTGATACTCGCTCGGGGTGTTGTCCTGCCAGAACTTGATTTTCGCCCCGAGGGCCGACGGCTCCGCTGCCATGCCGTATTCCATCCACCAGGAAGGGACAAAGATGATCTGCGGGAATTCCTTGTGGATCTTGAGGTTGGACTGAAACCAGAGCTCCGGATCGAGGAAATAGTCCATATGGTTGATCCCGAGGTAGCCCGGAATCCAGGGGCTGTCGATGATAAGGGCCATCGGGATTTTGTCAAGTTTCTCCAGCCGGGCGGCTTTCTTAAACGTCTCCCATTGCTCTGGTCTCATCGCAGAATTCCTTTCATTGCTGTCTCCCTCCGGATTGAAACGATCAAAACAAAGAAAATACTTCCATCTGATTCAGGATATTTGTACCATGGATTCCGGGAACGGCGGCCCCTCCGTTCGCACACCGTTTCCATCGACCGCTTCATCGGCACAGAGAGCACCGTGCGGGCTGGTCCCCGGCCTTGCATTCTCCGATCGCGTCACTCAGGACTCCGACACAGATGGCATCAAGCATTCCCAACAACCTTGCCCCGGCTTGCATTTTGACAAAAAGTTCAATACTTACTCGTGGCAAGTGCGGGTGAGGGGAGTTCCCGGCAGGCGTCACAACCTAGCCAGAATCTGCCAGAGAAATTGAAATAACGAATACCCATTCAAAAATAATTGAAACGATTCAATATGATAAAAAATATCCTTAGATGTCAATCAAAAAAGGGGATATTGAGCATATTCCTTATCCTTATGCTCGTTCAATTCACGAACCTTTCTTCAGCTCAAGGGAAGAATCCAATGATAGAAAAAGCGCTTTTTGGTACGCTCAAGGACGGACGGGAAGTCTACCGGTATTCACTGCACAGCAGCACCGGCATGGAAGCCGATATTATCACGTTCGGAGCGATCGTCACGAATCTCTACGTTAAAGACCGCGATGGGAAACTGGCGGATGTCGTGCTCGGGTACGACTCGCTCCAGGGATACGTCACCGACAGGGTGTACTTCGGCGCCATCGTCGGGCGATACGGTAACAGGATCGGGAAGGGAAAATTCTCGCTGGGCGGCAAGGAGTACCAGCTTGACATCAACGACGGCGCCAATCATCTCCATGGCGGCGCGCGGGGGTTCAACAAGATGCTCTGGACTGCCGAGCCGATCGAGGGGAAAGAAGGGCCGTCCCTGCGGTTGACGTACGTCAGCAAGGACGGGGAAGAAGGATACCCCGGCACGTTGACGGCCACCGTCACGTACACCCTGACGAACGACAACGCTCTCGAGATTCGCTACGAAGGGACAACGGACAAGCCGACAATCTTCAACCCGACGCACCATTCGTACTTTAATCTCTCCGGCGACATGACGAAGACCATTCTCGATCATCAGCTCATGATTGCCGCCGACAGCATGACGCCCATCGCCAGCGATCTCATCACGACTGGAGCCATCGTCGGCGTCGCAGGAACCCCGATGGACTTCCGCACGCTCACGGCGGTTGGATCCCGCATCAATGAGCCGTTCGAACAGCTCAAATTCGGAAGAGGATACGACCACAACTGGGTTCTTCGCAACTACACGGGCCAGGTCCGGAAGGTGGCGGAGGTGTACGAGTCGACGACCGGAAGAGACCTCTCGGTTCTTACCGATCAGCCGGGACTGCAGTTCTATTCGGGTAACTTCCTCGACGGCAGTGCGAAGGGAAAAAAGGGAGTCGCGTATCAGCGCCGCACAGGTCTCTGTCTTGAGGCGCAGCACTATCCCGACTCACCGAACAAGCCGAACTTCCCCTCCGTCGTGTTGCTCCCCGGAGCGGTCTATCACCAAACCACCGTGTATCAGTTCTCAACCAAATAACGGAGAGAGTGTGCCATGGGTTCTCTTACAACTCTAGACTGGCTGGCGATCGCGGCGTACTTCGCGATCCTTCTCAGTGTTGCGTGGTGGGTTGTACGGCGGGGAAAAGAGGAAGCGGCCGACTATTTTCTCGCGGGACGCAACCTGAGCTGGTGGATCATCGGGGCTTCGATCTTCGCTTCGAACATCGGGTCCGAACACATCGTCGGCCTCGCGGGCTCGGGGGCTAAAGACGGCGTGGCGCTTGCGCACTATGAGTACCACGCCTGGTGTCTTCTCGTCCTCGCGTGGATCTTTGTCCCCTTCTACGCCCGTTCGCTCGTCTTCACCATGCCGGAATTCCTCGAACGCAGGTTCTCGACACACTCCCGGTATGTTCTTTCGATCGTTTCGCTCGTCACGTTCATCCTCTCGAAGATCGCGGTTGGAATCTTCGCAGGGGGAGTCGTATTCGCGACATTGATTCCCGAGATGCAGATCACGATCGCAGGTCATATCATCGACAGCTTCTGGATAGGGTCGGTTCTCGTTGTCGCGCTTACCGGGCTCTACACGGTTCTCGGCGGGATGCGGGCTGTTGCCTATAACGATGCGGTGCAGGTGACCGTTCTCATCGGCGGGTCCGCCTTGCTGACGATCTACGGCCTCATCAAGCTCGGAGGCTGGAACGAACTGAGGGCTCTCTGCGGCTCCGACATGTTCAACCTTTGGAAGCCGCTTACTCCGGCAGGCGTCCAGAGCACCTGGTCGCCAGTCATCGAAAGAAACACCGCGGGCCAGCTGGTGAAACAGGCCTGGTACTTTAACGGGGCTTACCCGTGGCTTGGCATGGCAATTTGCGCCCCGGTGATTGGACTCTGGTACTGGTGTACCGATCAGTACATTGTCCAGCGAGCTCTCGGGGCTCCGAACGAAAAGGTGGCCCGGCGCGGATCTATTTTCGCGGCTGTCCTCAAATTGTTCCCGGTCTACCTCTTCATTATTCCAGGGCTGATTTGCTTCGCCCTGGCGAAAAGTGGTAAAGTCCCCGGTCTCGAGGCCGTCTACGATCCCGCCACCGGCAAGGCAACCGCTGAGTCGCAGGCTGCCTTTCCCCTCATGGTGAAGTACATGCTTCCGGCGGGCCTGCGCGGCATCGTCGTCGCCGGTCTTCTCTCCGCCCTCATGGGATCGCTCGCCGGAGTGTTTAACGCATGCTCGACCCTCTTTACCGTCGACATCTACCAGAAATTGCGCCCCAAGGCAAGCCAGCACGATATCGTCCGGATGGGAAGGATTGCTACCACGATCATGGTCCTCATCGCGATGGCATGGATCCCGGTCGTCAAGGGGGCGACAGGCCTCTATAATTACCTTCAGACGGTCCAGGGGTACCTTGCACCGCCCATCTTCGTCGTCTTCTTCTTTGGCGTCTTCTGGAAGCGGCTCAACGCGAAGGGATGCCTTTGGGCGATGATCGTCGGATTCGCCCTCGGGCTCTTCCGCATGTTCGTCGATACCCCGGTGTCGCTGGGTTTGGAAGGGAGCGGCTATACCGAAGGCTCGTTCCTCTGGGTCATCAACAATATCAACTTCCAGTACTTCAGCATCTTGATCACGCTCGTTTCGATGCTGGTCATGGTTGTCGTGAGCTATATGACAGAGGTGCCAGACTATGGCAAGCTCACCAATCTCACCTTCACGACAAGGACGGAGGAACATCTCTCCGAGTCGCAGGCGAGCTGGAGCTGGCGCGAAGTAGCGACGTCGGTCTTCGTCGTTCTCGTCATCATCGGCGGTTATCTCTACTTTGTCGGCTGAGGTCACCGCAATGAGCCGATATGCCATAGGACTTGATTTCGGTACGAACTCCTGCCGTGCGCTCCTCGTCGACATCGCGAACGGCAGGGAGCTCGCCACCGAGGTGTATCCGTATCCTTCGGGGAAAGACGGCGTCGTTGTCGACGCCGCCGACCCCAATCTTGCCCGACAGAATCCCGCCGACTACCTCAAAGGGATTGAAACGACGGTAAAGGGGGTCTTGAGGATGGCGAAGCGGGTGCGGAAGAGTTTCTCCTCCACGGATGTGGTCGGCATCGGCGTTGATACGACCGGCAGCAGTCCGTTGCCGGTCGACGCGGATGGAACGCCGCTCTGTTTCGGCAAGAAGTTCCGCAAGCATCCGGCCGCGATGGTCTGGCTCTGGAAGGATCACACGGGATTCGCGGAGGCACGACACATCACCGAGACTGCCGCTGCGCACCGGCCGCAATACCTTGCAAAGATCGGCGGCGTCTATTCGTCCGAGTGGTTCTGGAGCAAAATTCTCCACTGCAAGAACACCGCTCCAGAGGTCTTCGCCGCCGCGCACAGCTGGGTGGAAATCTGCGACTGGATCCCCGCCGTCCTCGTGGGCGAAACTGCCCCGGACAAGATTCGCCGGAGCGTTTGCGCCGCCGGGCACAAGGCGATGTTCAATGCCGGATGGGGGGGACTGCCGGATGAGGAATTCCTCAATCTTGTTTCTCCGGGCCTTGGAGCACTTCGGCCCCGCCTCTACCGCGAAGCATTTGTGGCAGACAAGATCGCCGGGAAGCTCTCCGCGGAATGGGCAAAAAAACTCGGTCTGCCGGCGACGGCCGCCGTGGCGGTGGGAGCTTTCGATGCGCACATGGGAGCCGTCGGCGCCGGGATCTCCGAAGGATCCCTTGTGAAGATCATCGGAACAAGCACCTGCGATGTTATGGTTCACCGGAACATGAAACCGCTCAACGATATTCCCGGTGTCTGCGGGATCGTCGACGGCTCCGTGATGGACGGCTACTACGGCATCGAAGCGGGGCAGTCCGGCGTGGGAGACATCTTCCTCTGGTTCATGAACCAGCTCGTTCCGGAATCATATGGCAGGACCGTTGTCGAGAAATTCCGGAACGTCGAGAAGGCGGCCGCAAAGCTCAGACCGGGAGAGAGCGGACTCATCGCTCTTGACTGGAACAACGGCAACAGGACGATCCTCGTCGATGTGCGGCTCACCGGCCTCCTCGTCGGACAGACGCTCCACACCTCGCCCCCGGAGATTTACCGCGCCCTTGTGGAAGCGACGGCGTACGGCGCGCTGGCGATTGTCGACAGGATTGAGGAATACGGCGTGCCGATCAAAGAGGTCGTCAACTGCGGCGGCCTTGCCGCAAAGAGCCCCTTCCTCATGCAGATCTACGCGGATGTCATGGGAAGGCCGATGAAAATCTCCAGGAGCGATCAGACTCCTGCCCTCGGTGCCGCGCTTTTCGGAGCTGTTGCGGCGGGACAGGACGGAGGAGGTTTTGCATCGACCGAGGAGGCCAAGCGAGCCATGACCGGGACCGGGAAGGTTTACACTCCGATATCCGATCATCATGAAGTTTACAAGAAGCTCTACGCTCTCTACCGCCAGCTTCACGACGGTTTCGGAACCAATAGCTGGAGCGGCGGCATGCATAACGTCATGAAAGACCTCCTGAGCCTGAGGGATTCCGTGAGAGGGGTGGCGTGAGACTCCGCGAGTTGAAAGAGGAAGTCCTCGAGGCGAACCTCGACCTTGCCCGGTACCGCCTTGTGACGCTGACGTGGGGAAACGTCAGCGGGATTCTGCGTGATGAGGGGCTCGTCGTGATCAAGCCGAGCGGCGTTGATTACGACAAGCTCCGCGTCGCGGATCTCGTCGTCCTCAATCTCGAGGGAAAAGTCGTGGAAGGGGCGAAGAGGCCTTCGTCCGATACTCCCACCCATCTTGAGCTTTACAGAGCATTCAAGACGATCGGCGGCGTCGCGCACACGCACAGCACCTATGCGACCTCATTTGCGCAGGCCTGCCGGGAGATACGCTGTTACGGCACCACTCATGCGGACGCATTTTACGGAAGCGTGCCAGTCACCCGTTTTCTGACGAAGGAGGAGGTCGCCGGAGGCTACGAGCTCAACACCGGCCGGCTCATCATCGAGCGCTTCCGAGGGTTGGATCCGGACTCGCTCCCGGCTGTACTTCTGGCCGGTCATGCGCCGTTCACATGGGGATCGGACCCGCGTCATGCCGTCCTCAACAGCCTCATGCTTGAGCGGGTCGCGAAGATGGCCATCTTTACCGAGGGACTCCATCCGGGGCTTGAAGCGATCCCCGACCACATTCTTCAAAAACACCACGAGCGCAAGCACGGACCGGATGCGTATTACGGCCAGCCCGCGCCGAAAGGGGAGGGCAGACAAAAGAATCAACCGGGGAAGAGGAGAAAGAACTAACCTATGATCGACCTGAAACAGTATCAAATCTGGTTTCTCACCGGAAGCCAGCATCTCTACGGACCCGAGGCTCTGAGACAAGTCGACGCAGATTCCCAGACGCTCGTCGCCGGACTTTCCCGGTCTCCGCATATTCCGTTCACCGTGGTGTTCAAACCCGTCCTCACGACGCCGGAGTCCATCCTCAACATCTGCCTCGAGGCGAACAGCTCCAGGAATTGTATCGGGGTCATCGCCTGGATGCACACCTTTTCCCCGGCGAAAATGTGGATCGCGGGGCTCAGGGTTCTCCAGAAGCCTCTTCTGGACCTTCACACCCAGACCGGAAGAGACATTCCGTGGAGCACCATCGACATGAATTTCATGAACCTCAACCAGACCGCCCACGGAGGGCGCGAGTTCGGGTTCATGACGGCCCGGATGAAGAAGCCGCGCAAAGTTGTCGTCGGTTTCTGGGAGGACGAATCGGTGCAGAAAAAGATCGGAGTCTGGGGAAGGGCAGCGGCTGCATGGCTCGACGCGCAAGGGATGCGGATCGCCCGCTTCGGAGACAACATGCGTTCGGTCGCGGTCACCGAGGGGGACAAAGTTGAGGCAGAAATGCGCTTCGGCTTTTCGGTGAACGGGTACGGTGTCGGCGACCTTGTTGCCGTCTTGAAGAAGATCACCGATGCCGAGGTCGATGCGCTTGTCGGCGAGTATGAGGGAAAGTACGACGTCGTTTCGGCGATGCGGAAAGGGGGAGAAAAGCACCGGTCCCTCCGGGAAGCGGCCCGCATCGAGCTGGCGATCCGGCGATTCCTCACCGAGGGAAATTTCAAAGGTTTCACGACCACATTCGAGGATCTTCATGGGCTTGAGCAGCTTCCCGGCCTCTCGGTCCAGAGGCTGATGTCGGAAGGGTACGGGTTCGGCGCGGAGGGGGACTGGAAGACCGCCGCGTTGCTCCGTGCAGTGAAGGTCATGTCGATCGGACTGCGGGGCGGCAGCTCCTTCATGGAGGACTACACCTACCACCTCGACCCGGCGCGCAAGCAGGTCCTCGGAGCGCACATGCTCGAGATCTGCCAGTCGATCGCAGCCGACAAACCCAGGCTCGAAATCCATCCACTCTCGATCGGTGGTAAGGCGGACCCGCCGCGGCTCGTCTTCAACGTCCAGAGCGGTCCGGCAATCAACATTACCCTCGTCGACATGGGAAACCGCTTCCGCCTTATCCTCAACGAGGTCGAGGCGCTTCCACCCGAGCAGCCGATGCCGAAACTTCCGGTCGCCCGGGCGCTCTGGGTCCCGAGACCAGATTTTGAAACCGCCGTCGCGGCCTGGATTCTTGCCGGAGGGGCCCACCACACCGTCTACACTCAATCCCTCACAACCGAGTACTTCGAAGATCTGGCGGAGATTTTCGGTGTCGAACTTCTCGTCATCGATCAGCGGACAACCATCTCCGAGTTCAGGAAGGAACTGCGCTGGAACGAGGTTTATTATAGGGAGTAGCGCAGCGGCGATGAGGGAATTGGTTGTCCCCGGCCATATCCGGGGATTGATCTTCGACTGTGACGGAACCCTTGTTGATTCGATGCCGCTACACATGCGTGCATGGGAGCATTCCGTCACGACGCAGGGAGGCCGTTGGGACCTCGATTTTTTCTTTTCCAAAAAGGGAGTCCCAGACAAGGCGATCGTCGCCGGCTACAACGCGGAGTTCGGTTACCATCTCGACCTGGCGAAGACGACGGCGCTCAAAGACGATTTCTTCCGGAGCCGCGGAGATCAGCTCGCTCCGGTATCGTGCGTCGTCGATATCGCGAAACATTATCATGGTATTCTTCCGGAGGCCGTCGCTTCCGGGGGGACGAGGGCGAACATAGACTTCCAGCTCAACGCACTCGGCATCGCATCTCTCTTCGATGTCATCGTCTCGGCGGATGACGGTATTCCGCCCAAGCCGAACCCCGATATTTTTCTCGAAGCGGCGCGCCGGCTCGGTGTTGCACCAACGCTCTGTCAGGTGTTTGAGGACGCGGAAATCGGCCTTGAAGGCGCAAGACGGGCCGGGATGCTCGCGACCGACGTACGCTGAGCGAGGCAAGCGCGCTTCTCCTGCCGCACTTCCCGTCGAACACATTATCTCTCTTGGAGGGTACCGATGATCTACAGGCCACTGGGACGAACAGGATGGAACATCTCGGCCGTCAGCTTCGGCGCCTGGGCGATCGGAGGAACGTGGGGAGATGTCGAAGACGCCACTTCCCTCGAAGCTCTTCACCGGGCGCTTGATCTCGGAGTGAATTTCTTCGATACCGCCGACGTCTACGGAGACGGGAGGAGCGAGCGACTCATCGCGGCGCTGCGCAAGGAGCGGAAGGAGAATATTGTGGTCGCGACAAAGGCGGGGAGGCGCCTCGATCCGCATGTCGCCGGCGGATACAACCGGAAGAACCTGACGGCCTTCGTGGAGCGGAGCCTGAAAAATCTCAACACCGATTCCCTCGACCTCCTACAGCTTCATTGCCCGCCCACCGAGGTGTATTACCGACCTGAAGTTTTTGGAATTCTCGACGACCTTGTCAACGCCGGCATGATCCGATTCTACGGCGTGAGCGTCGAGAAGGTGGAAGAAGCGCTTAAGGCAATCGAGTACCCCGGTGTGCAGAGCGTTCAGATCATCTTCAACATGTTCCGGCACAGGCCGTCCGAGCTTTTCTTCGAGGAAGCAAAAAAGAGAAAGGTGGGAGTTCTTGCCCGTGTCCCTCTCGCCTCCGGTCTCCTCACAGGAAAATTTTCCAGCGCTTCCCGCTTCAGCCCGGACGATCACAGGCATTTCAACCGACACGGTGAATCGTTCGACCGGGGAGAGACCTTTTCGGGCGTGGATTTCGAATCGAGCCTCGAGGCGGTCGACGAGCTGAAGTCCATCACTCCGAAGGGTATGACCCTTTCGCAGTTCGCTCTTCGCTGGATCCTGATGTTCGACGCAGTCTCCTGTGCCATCCCCGGGGCAAAGACGAGGGAGCAGGAGGAGCAAAACGCCTCATCCGCAGATTTCCCCGCACTGACCGAAGAGGCCATGGCAAAAGTCCGTTCAATCTACAACCACAGAATTCGATCCAGCGTCCATCACTATTGGTAGTTTTTCCCCCCTTTTGAACGCCTACCCGGTATGGTGCGGAGCGGCCGAGGCTCCGCTTTTCCAAATTTGGCGTTTTTCCTCCGTTTTAGAATGTTCCGGCCCGGAATTATCCTTCAAAATATCCTCTTTTTCCCTTGCCTTTTAGTTTCATCTTATTTACTATTGAAACGGTTCAATGGCGATTTAACCAAAAAAGAAGGTCAAAAGAGATCGTTGTTGCTTCAAGAAGAGGTCGTATCCGGCAACTTCTTCTTGAGAGGTTTCAGAGGCTCTTCTCGCAGACCCGGATGCTCATGAAAAGGGAGCAGATCTCTGCTTGTTGTGAGATGCGGTTTCGCGGAACGCCTCCCGACGAGGTTCCCCTACAATTCGCCACCAGTTGACTCCGCCCGGCAGACAGACCGCTCTGGCACCCTCGGAAGTTGAAGATGAAAGATCAGGTCTCACAAGCGCACGCTCTTGGCTCCGACCGAGTCGCACAGCGACCGAAGTGCGGGACTTCCCGTCGACGAAACTGTCGCCGTACTTCGCGCCAGAACGATCGAGGTTCCGGGGCTCAGGTCGGAGTTTCGCTTCGACACATTGAGGAACACCGGCTCCAAATGTCCGGGCGCTGGCCGGACCGTCCCGCGGAGCGGCGCGTCGTTACGAAGAGATTCTTTTCCGCGAAAAGTCTCTCCGTGGTTTTTCGCCCTGTGTTGTTCGTTCTCCCATCGCCTCCTTCATTGACTTCGGCTCACCTCGTTCCCGATCCGGGCAATAAGAATCTTCCAATGATGAAGATCGGCATGATGGATGAAAAGAATACGCAACGTTGATCCTGCGAAAGAAGGTAGAGGTCCGACGGGATCGGTCTCCTCAGGCACCGATGACAGCAACGCGCCCGTGTCGCAGGCGAGAGAATATCGTCTCGAGATCCCGAAGGATCCTGACCTTGGACCGAAGGGTGCTGCAAGAAATCTGACCATTGGGCTTGAAGAGAAAAGTATTGGCGTCATTGTCAAGGATCTAAATTATCCGTTTTACACCTCGGTCGTTGCCGGCGCAAAGGAGCATGCCATCGGCAGCGGGTACGCCGTCGTCGTCGCGAGCTCGGACGACGACCACGAGAGCGAAAAGAAGTTGTCTCATCTTTTTTCCGCAAAGGATATCAAGGGGACGATCATGGCTCCGATCGTGGAAGGGGCAGCCGAAATTGAGCATCTCTTCAGGCTGAAAAGGATCGGTTATCCGTTCGTGTTGTTGGAGCCGGTGCGAGGGATACAGGCAAACGTTGTTTCAATTGACAATGTCAAAGCTATCAAGACGGCGGTGAAGTATTTGATGGATGGCGGCCACCGGAGGATCGTGCATTTCGCGGGACCTCAGCAGTCATCGCACACGCAGGAGCGGATCGCCGGTTTCCGGCAGGCGTTCAGTGAAAGTTCGCTCGTCTTCCGCCCCGAGATGATCGTCGCATTCGGGTCTCATTATGACGCTTGTTTCGCCAAAGCGCTGGCCTATTTCAAAGGCAGAAACCGAGAGGAGTACCCGACGGCGATCGTTTGTTTCAACGATCAGCAGGCTCTCGCCGTCATGATGGCTCTCCGCGAGATGAATATCCGTGTGCCGGACGACGTGTCGATCGTCGGCATCGATGATATCGATTATGCACGGGTGTACCCCGTTCCCCTGACGTCGATCCGAACTCCGCAACGGGAGATCGGACGAAAAGCGGCGGAGATACTTATTCGGAACATCGAATCCCCGGCGCCTCCCCAGCCCGAACAGGTATCCCTGGACACCGAACTCATCATCAGACAGTCAACGAAGGCTCTCATCAATTGAGGGAGGATGTCGGGATACTTCAGGCGGTGAACGCCGGAGGGGCGGCGGCAAGGGCGAAGATGAAGCTTTGCGGACAGGGGGAGACCAACGATTGTATTACGTTTCAGCGGTAACACCATAATCACAAAACAGAAGGAAGAACGATCATGAGCAACTATTTTCCGAAAGTTGTCAAACAAATCCCCTTTGAGGGAAAGGATTCGAAGAATCCACTGGCATTCAAGTACTACAACAAGAATCAGAAGGTCGGCAAGAAGACGATGGCCGAACACCTTCGTTTCTCGGTCGCGTTCTGGCATACGATGCTTGGAAACGGCACCGACATGTTTGGAGGTCCGAGCTTCGACAGAGAATGGCGTAAATCGTCGAACCCGATAGACCGCGCGAAAGCCACGCTCGAGGCATTGTTCGAGTTCCTCCAGAAATGCGGAATCGACTACTATTGTTTCCACGACCGCGATCTTGCTCCCGAGGGCGAGACGTTTGCGCAATCGTGCAAGAACCTGGAGATCATGGTCGAAGAGGCGAAGAAGCTTCAGAAGGCGACCGGAATCAAATTGCTGTGGGGGACTGCCAATCTGTTCGGCAACGCAATCTATTCTCAGGGCGCCGGATCGAGTCCCAACGCCCACGTCATGGCAACGGCAATTGCCCAGGTGAAGAATGCCATCGATGCTACGAAGGAACTCGGCGGCGAGAACTATGTGTTCTGGGGCGGCCGCGAAGGTTACGAGACGTTGCTCAATACGGATCTGAAAAAAGAATCGGAGAAAATGGCGCGGTTCTTCCGGATGGCAGTGGATTACAAGAAAAAGCTCGGCTTCAAGTGCCAGTTCCTCATCGAGCCCAAACCGTGCGAGCCGACGAAGCATCAGTATGACGCCGATGCGGCCACGACCCTCAACTTCCTGAGAGAGTTCGGCTTGTTCGACGAGTTCAAGCTCAACATCGAAGCAAATCACGGCACGCTGGCGGGCAGCACCTTCGAACATGAGCTCGCCGTCTCCTCGGCAGCCGGAAAACTGGGAAGCGTCGACGCCAACAGAGGCGATCTGCTCCTCGGCTGGGACACGGATCAGTTCCCGACAGATATCTACAGCACCACCTATGCGATGCTGGTGATCCTGAACCAGGGTGGCCTTGGCACCGGCGGATTGAATTTCGATGCGAAGGTCCGACGCAGTTCCTGCGATCCGACCGATCTCTTCTATGCGCACATCGGCGGGATGGATGCATTTGCAAAAGGCCTCCTCGTTGCCCACCAGATGATCGAGGACAAGGCACTGAGCAGCTTCATCGAGGAAAGATACAGTAGCCACAATTCGGGCATCGGACAACAGATCATGTCGGGCAAAGTGGGGATGGAAGAAGTGGACAAATGGGTTCGCAACGAAAAGAACCCGGTCCTCGTCAGTGCACGCCAGGAGATGCTCGAGAACATCGTCAATTCCTATATTTTCTAACAGGCCGTTAACGCGATCGGCGGGTTCTGAACAACTTCTGCAGCGGGAATTTCTGAAGTCGATGTGATCCGTGCACCTGCAGAACCTGTCAAGGGAAATAGGGTGAGCTCCTCCCGAAGGACTCACCCTGTTTTCCCGGTTAGGAACATATCAGGAATGCTGCTATGACTGATGTCCGGCACGATGGTCAACCCGCCTTGAAGGACGTATTCAGGAACGACTTCCCCATCGGGGTTGCCCTCAACGACGATCAAGTTTCAGGGAAAGAACCCGCCTCCATCGACGTCGTGACGAAACACTTCAACACGATCACTCCGGAAAACATCCTGAAGTGGGAAGCAGTTCATCCGCATCGGGACCGATACAATTTCGAGCCCGTGGACCGGTATGTCGAATTTGGCGAACGACACGCCATGCGCATCATCGGTCACACGCTCGTTTGGCATCTCCAGACGCCCGATTGGGTGTTCCAGGACAACTCCGGGAAAAGCCTCACGCGTGAAGCTCTCCTCGATAGGATGAGAGAGCACATCTTCACCGTCATGGGGCGCTACAAAGGCCGTATCTACGGCTGGGACGTCGTCAACGAAGCGATAGCGCAGGATGGGTCGTTGAGAAAGTCCAAATGGCTGGAGATTATCGGCGAAGATTATGTGCTCAAGGCATTTGAGTTCGCACGACAAGCCGACCCTTCCGCCCAGCTCTACTATAATGAGTATGATTACGAAGAGCGGGCCAAATGCGAGGGGGTCATCCGGCTTATTGAGAATTTGAAGTCGAAAGGGGCCCGCATCGACGGCCTCGGCATCCAGGGACACTGGTACCAGGACTATCCCAGCATTGAGGAGGTCGAGCGGACAATCGTGGCGCTGTCGACGCTGGGCGTCAGGCTCATGGTGACGGAGATGGACATCAGCGTCCTTCCGTTCTATCCCATCGATTCGACGCCGGTGGAGATCTCCTCTTTCGACGCCGCGGGACAAAAGAAACAAAATCCCTATCCGGACGGACTTCCGGACTCCGTTCAGCAAGAGCTGGCGAAGCGATATGCTGAGCTCTTCTCGCTTTTTCGCAAACACCGCAAAGAATTCAGCCGGGTTACCCTTTGGGCGGTGCACGACGGCCAGTCATGGAGAAGCTACGTCCCGATACGGGGAAGAGTCGACTATCCCATGTTGTTCGACCGCCAGTGCAGACCCAAGCCGGCCTTCGATGCCCTCGCGGCAATGGTGTAAGAATTGCGCTTCATCAAACAGACAAATAGGCTAACTAATGTATCAAGGAACTTACCGTGGAGACAAAAGATCTTGAAATCATATCAGCGGGACATACCTGCCTTGACTTAATCCCTGCGTTCACGATCGACGGCAAAGTGGACAGCCTTACCGACGTTCTCGTACCCGGCAAGATGATCAATATGGGTGAGTGCGTGGTGGTCGGCGGCGGTCCCGTGACGAACGCCGGCGTGTCCATCCGGCGGCTCGGGGTCAAAACCGAGTTGATCGGAAAAATCGGCAACGACGATTTCGGCAAAGAGATACACAATTGGTACGAGGAGCATGAGGGACACTTCAAGGGGATCAAGATCGTCGACGGTGAATCGACCTCCTACACCATCGCGATCTGCATCCCCGGGATAGACCGTTTCTATCTTCATCATTGCGGGGCGAATGACACCTTCGGCTACGACGATATGGATTTTGATCTCGTCCAGCGCTCGAAGCTCATGCTGTTCGGCTATCCGCCCTGGATGAGCAAGCTTTATGAGAACAACGGCGCCGAGCTAACAAGAATTCTTAAAGAGACAAAGCGGTTGGGGACGACAACGGCACTCGACCTTTCTCTCCCCGACGTCAACAGCCGCGCAGGTCAGGTCAATTGGTCCTCGATCCTCAAGGACTGGGTTCCCCTGACCGATATCATGGTGCCGAGCGCGGAGGAGATATTCTACTTCCTCTATAAAGAGAAGTTCCTGGAAAAGAAGGCGAAGCTCGGTCCCAAGGAAAGCGTTCTCGACCACATGACCGTGAAAGAGATCGCCATGCTCGGGAGTGATCTCATCCGCATGGGAACCGCGATTGCGATGGTGAAGTGCGGCAACCGGGGTTTGTACATCCGTACCGCCGGGAAGGATCGGCTGGCAAAGATGGGAGCGGCGGGATGCTGCAACGTCGACAACTGGGCCAACCGGGAACTCTGGTTCCCCGTCTACAAGGAGGAAAAATTCGTCGGAGCGCTCGGTTCCGGCGATTCGGCGATCGCGGGATTCCTTTCCGCATTCGTCTGGCACCATACGGTCGAATCGTGCCTGAGGTACGCGAACGCCGCCGGGAGTATGAACGTGACCGTTCCCGACGGCCTGACGTGGAACAAGGGATTCGACGATCTCACAAGACGCATTCAAGCCGGATGGAAAACGAAAGATCTGGTCATTGAAGAAGCAGGCTGGAAGAAAGAGCGCGAATTCTGGGTGGGACCTGATAACCGCGGTACATGGGAACAATAACCAAGAAAGCGAGCACGACTGACAATGACGAACAAGACTGCCAAGAAAAGCACTACGAAAAGAGATGCCTTCGTCGCCAAGCTGCTGTCAACAATGACGCTGGATGAAAAGGTCGGCCAGCTTCTGACCTTCACGCGACGAGGCGCGCATATCACCCCGAGCGGGATCGAACAGATCACGCGGCTGTTCTGTGGAGGCCTCTGCCTTGAACCGTACGCCGTCGAAACCTGCAAAAATCTCTACTGGGGCAATTCACAACTCGACAAGAACTTCAAGAAGCCCGAGGGATACTTCGCGATCGCGAACAACTATTTCGCCGGGAAATCTTTCGGCATCAGCATCACGCCGGAAGACTATACGAAAGACCTCAACAAACTCCAGAAGTTTGCGATGGGAAGGCGCGTCGGAATTCCACTCCATATGACGATCGATTTTGAAGGAGACTTCAAGAACGATTACATGTCGGGCGGTATCCGCCAATTTCCGCCCCCGATGGGCATGGCGGCAATCGGAGACCCGAAGGTGACGTACGAAATCGGGCTTACCATCGCCAAGCAGCTGAGCAACATCGGCGTTACACAGATGTACTCGCCGGTCTGCGACGTCAACATCAATCCCAAGAACCCCGAGATAGGAGTCCGCTCCTTCAGCGACGATCCCGAGACGTGCGCAAAGCACGCCGTCGCTCTGCTGAAGGGTTTCCAGGACGGTGGCATTGCGGCGACGGCGAAACACTTCCCCGGCCGCGGAGCCTCCGATACGGATGCTCACGACGTCCTCGAAGTCATCAAGGCAGACAAGCAGAGGATGCAGGAGGTTGAGCTCTACCCGTTCAAAGCCGCGATCGCGGCCGGAGTGAAGGCGATCATGACGGGACATTCGATCTACCCCGCCTATGACGACAAGTATCCGACCACGCTTTCGGAAAAGATCATCAAGGGGCTTCTGAGAGAGGAGCTCGGATTTGACGGAGTCATCGTCACTGATGCGATCGGCATGGCCGCCATTCTTAAGCAGTGGCCGCTGCCCCGCGCCTGCGCAATGGCGATCAAGGCGGGATGCGACACGATCCTGCTGAAAGCCGACGACGAATCGAGGTCCCAGTGTTTCTTCGGCGTGCGCCAGGCGGTCGTGGATGGCGAAGTCACCGAAGAGAGACTCAACGAGGCGGTCACGCGACTCCTCAGAATGAAGTACGATCAGGGTCTCTTCGAGACAGCCGGAAAGAAGGATCCGAAAAAGGCTCAGAGCTACGCCATGAGCAAGCCGGTCGTCGACCTGTCGTGGGACGTCGCCAAACGCGCCCTCATCGTCATGCGGGACGACAAGAAGATGCTTCCCTTGAGTCCGAAGGAGAGAATTCTCTGCATCGAACAGCGTATCCCGTACGAATTCTGCGGGAAGGATCCCTATATGCACCAGCATATGTTTGCCGAGGATATGGTGGAGTATACGCAGAACATGATTCTCGTCGATACGGACTTTGCCGCGACCGAGGACGAAATCGCCGAATGCCTCGAGCTTGCGAAGCAGGTCGATACTGTCGTCATGACAAACTACTACGCCCGGATCGTCAAAACGGGAAACAACCGGTTGCTCGTCAAGAAGCTCAAAGAGGCGGGCAAAAAAGTCGTGGTTGTGACGAATTATCCTTATGTTGAGGGAACCACGGCCGAAGCCGACGTCGCCGTGTGCAATTTCAGCGGGACGCCCGACTCCATCAAGGCCGCGGTCGCTCTTCTCTTCGGAAAGATCAAAACGTCGCCGAAGACGAAGCTGCCGATACGCCTCGGTGTTCAGAAGGAATCCCCCGTCGCGAAACCGTCGGCCAAGAAACCGCTTGAGCTGTCCTATTGTTAGAGAGCCGACCGATCGTCCGTTTCACATCGAAGGTCGTCTCGTGAACTATCGAACCGGTCATTGACTAATACGTGGGTGAGAAAATGAATCCGCCAAAAAGAATGAACATACGCGACTTCTACACGATCTCAGGTTCGCAGATCTCCGAGATCTACGTCAGGAACAAAATGGCGGTACATTTTCAAGGGATGTCCAAAACGCTTCTCTTTCCCAATACGATTGCGATTCTGGGAGCGCCCACGTGTTCGATAGGCATCTCTCCTGACGGTTTGTATAACAGGTTGAACAATGCCGGCAGGCTAGTGTTGTTGAATCAGAACGCCATTCAGTTCGGTTCGGCGCCTTTTATCTCTGTCGGCGACGACAAGCCCGTAATGCTGACGCAGAAACAGCCTTACGCGGCCGAGGGTCCGGATGACATCCCGGCGATGAAGAATTATTACCATCCCTCCATTCCTGAAAAGCAGATCTCCATTTCCCTCGCGACGCCGCTGGCCGAGATCGCCTACAAACTCGCGAAAGTTCATGTGACGCGAAAGTTCATCTCCCCGCTCTTGTCCGGAACGGATCACACCCTCACCCCTGTTGGAGTGGAAGAGTTCGAAATCCAGAATACCTCGAAGCAGGCCCAGAGGATCACGCTGGTGATCCCGCGGCCTTCGCTGGTCAACCTCCAGGAAAAGGAGTTGAAACCGACCGACCAGGATACGGCTTACATCTGCACCGCTCCCGTCAAGGGGCAGCTCCACACCGAGATCGCCGCGGGAGGCATGCGGGGAGTCTCCATGGGAAGCAGCGAATGCGCCGACCGGATGCTCATCGCCGTCCCGCAGATGGCGGGCGTCGAGGTGGATACACAGCCGTACTTCTGCCTCAACAGGCTGAAACAGGATTTGCTCCTCAATGACGACGGGAGCTTCTACGAAAAGAGGAAGCCCATTCTCAATCAGGATTACGGTGCGGCAATCGGCCTCACGTTCACGCTGGAACCGAAAGCGAGCCTGAAGATTCCGTTTGCGATCGCCCTGGATTTCCCGCAGCAGCGGTATATCGACGGAACGACGTTTGAGCGGAAGTACGTGAAGAGCTTCAAGGCGGCGGAGACGAGAGGCGTGGAGATGGTGAAACTCGCCCTCGATGCCTGGCCGGGATGGCTTGAGAGGACCATCACCATTCAAAACAAGATTGTTGGATTGATTCAAAAGAGCCCGTCGTACAAAAACGATAAGGAGGGGGCGTTGAGGCTGGCCCGACTCATCTTCAATGAATTCAGCTTCCCGCTCTCGAACGCGGCAGTCTGGGTAAAGGATCAGGACGGCGGCGAGAGGGCGAGATTCCTCGAGTGCTTCGACTACGCCTACATCGATCCCTCGGATGTCGACTGGTATTCGATGGTCCTGTTGGTCCTCTTCCCGGATATCGAGCGGGAGATTTGTCAGCGATTCGTCGACTCGATCCTCGCGGAAGACCTCACTCCCCGCTATTACCACTACCACTCATCATTCGTCGAGGCCAGAAAGCACTTCGAAGAACATCCCGAAGAGTACCAAGACAAGCCGCTCACTCAGATACGCGACACGTTTAAGATCAAAGGGAGCGTTGCCCACGACCTCAGCGCGATGCCGAAAGGGCATCCCCTGCGCAACGTTAGCGATTACGCCTGGTACAACAACAACTACTGGGTGGACCTGTTTCCGAAGCTGGCGATGAGGGTGTTGCGAAACGTGAAATTTCTCGGGGACATGGATTTCCTGAGGAAGAACTGGGAGGCGCTTAAGTTCGGCCTTGAATTCCTTCAGACGCTTGATATCGACGGGGACGGCATCCCGGAGGGAAATCCTCACGAGGTAAAGAACACGTTCGATAATCTGACGTTGTTCGGCGTCGACAGCTATGACGCGACAACGTACATGGCCGGCTGCAGAGCGATGGCGGTCATGGCCGGGATGATGGGGGATGCTCCGGCGAAGAAAAAGTACGACGAGTGTTTCGAAAAGGCGGATAAGGCGTTTGAGAGGCTCTGGAGAGAGCACAAGAACAAGAAAGGGAAGAAGCTCCAGTACTACGTCACGTGCTACGATCCGGCCACGAAAAAGATGAACAAGGATGTCTGGACGAATCAACTCGACGCATTGTGGTATTTGATTGCGATCGGGGAAGAGTCGTTCATCCCCGCCGACAAGGCGAAGAAGATCCTCAAGACGATCTATGAGAACAACAGGACGTTCATGGGATGGGCGATGTGCCGGACGGAGAACGGCGAAGCGGTCGAATCCGAACAGGGGCAGGATGTCTACACGACGTCGAACTACGTCTTTGCGCAGCTCCTCGACTATTACGGCATGAGCAGGGAGAGCAAGGAAGTCTACAAGGCCATGGATAGGGTGATCTTCGGCTATGCGAACACGCTCATAAGCCCCGATAACCTGAGGGCCGAGCTGGAGAAGGAAGAAGGCGAAGCGACGAAAGGTCCACACTATATTGTCGCGGCGTACCCGAGGCCTGGAGCTGTGTTGACGCAGATCGTGATTCAATACATCAAGGTGCTTCAGAAAGAAACCGGCACGGCGAAAATCGGTTCAGACCCGTTGAAGTCGTTCGTCCGGGAAGTATTTGCTTCATCCAACTGAGTTCCGATTTCATGCGGAATCGTCGGAGAACACCGGGGCAGCCTCCCTCGCGAGGCAAGATGATGCGTTACCGGTCGCCCCAAGAGTGCTCTGCGATGATGAGAGGATGGCCGCTCGTCGTGTGCTGGGCCGCGCTCTCGTACAAGTCAACCCGGACCTGATCGTCGAAGGTCGCATTCACATGGAGGTTATGAGGATGCCCTCGCGGTCCGTCGTCATTTCTTCAGCCCACCATCTTCGGAGGTAGTGTGTCGACTACTGCGGAAAAACTCCCGATAAAAGAAAAGGTCGGTTACGCCCTCGGCGATACGGCCGCGAATTTTATCTTCCAGACAATGGTGATGTTCCAGCTCGCGTTCTATACCGACACGTTCGGTATCACCGCCGCGGCCGCCGGAACGCTCCTTGTCGTTGTCCGGTTCTGGGACGCGATTTTCGACCCGATCATGGGCGTCGTTGCCGACCGGACCAATACGAAGTGGGGAAAATTCCGTCCCTGGGTCCTCTGGACGGCCGTTCCCTTCGGCGTCATGGGGTTCCTTGCGTTCGTCACGCCCGACTTCGGTCCCGGCGGAAAGCTCGTCTACGCCTACGTGACGTACATCGTCCTCATGATGGTCTACTCCGCCAACAACCTTCCGTACTCGGCCCTCAGCGGCGTCATGACGGGGGACCTCACCGAGCGGACAAGTCTCTCCCAGTACCGGTTTGTCTGTGCGATGATCGCACAGCTTGTCATCCAGGGCCTGGCCCTGAAGATGGTGAGCTACTTCGGGCAGGGGAACAGCGCGGTCGGGTACCGCACCACGATGGCGATCTTTTCATCCCTTGCCATCGTGCTCTTCTTCATCGCCTTCGCCAGCTCGAAGGAGAGAATCCATCCAGATCCGGAGGTGAAGGCGACTCTCAGGGAGCATTTCGGCGACCTGAGACGGAACGGACCCTGGATCGCGATGTTCGCGACGACGTTCATTCTCTTTATCACCCTGTCGATGAGAGGGAGCGTGGTCTTCTACTACTTCCGCTACTATCTCCATGCGGACAACTATGAGAACCTCTTCGGCATCTTCAACGTTCTTGGAACGAGCTCGACGATCGTCGGCATTTTCTTCTCGAAAGTACTCGCGAAACGGTTTGGCAAGAAAAATGTCTTCATGGGTGGACTCGGCGGAACGGCTCTCTTTACGGCCGTTTTCATCTTCTTCCCGCCGACCGCGGTGACGCTGATGTTCGCGGCGGAGATGGCCCGTCAGTTCGTCTACGGTTTCACGATTCCGCTGCTCTGGGCGATGATGGCCGATGTTGCGGACTACTCCGAATGGAAGAACCGCCGTCGCGCCACGGGGATCATCTTCTCCGCGATCGTTTTTGCGTTGAAGGCCGGGCTCGGGTTCGGCGGCGCAATCACCGGGTTCGTGCTTTCGCTCTATGGCTACGTTCCGAACGCGGTGCAGACTGATACCGCCCTCAGCGGCATCGTCATGACAATGAGCATCTTCCCGGCGGTGAGCTTCGCTCTTTGTGTCGTGTGCCTCTTCTTCTACAGTATCAGCAAGGAGGCTGAAATTCGTATCACGAGCGAGCTGGCGGAACGAAGAAAGGCATTTGCTCCCCAGGTTGCTTCGTAACGGAATCTCCACTTTCTTTTTCACGACAGAGGGTTGCATGAAGAAGAGAATCGTTCTGTTTGTTCTATGCTTCGTCCTTGCCGGAGTGCCGGCCCGGGCCCAGCAGACGCTCAAGGAGGCCTTCAAGACGCACTTCCTCATCGGTGCGGCCCTGAATCAGCGTCAGTTCTCCGGTCAGAATGAGCGGGAGGCTCAGCTTGCCGCCGCGCAATTCAATTCCATCTCGCCGGAGAACGTGCTGAAATGGGGATCGATTCACCCAAGGCAGGGAGTCTATGATTTCGCCCCCGCGGACCAGTACGTCGCGTTCGGCGAAAAGAACGGCATGGTCATCATCGGCCATACTCTCATCTGGCACAACCAGACGCCGAGATGGGTCTTTGAGGATAGCCTCGGCAAACCGGTCGGCCGCGATACCCTCCTCAAAAGGATGCGTGATCACATTCTCACCGTCGTGGGACGCTACAAGGGAAAAATCAAAGGTTGGGACGTCGTCAATGAGGCGCTGAACGAAGACGGAACCCTCCGTCAGACACAGTGGCTGAAGATCATCGGCGAAGATTACATCGCGAAGGCATTCGAGTTCGCGCATGAAGCGGACCCGGCGGCCGAGCTCTATTACAACGACTATTCGCTCGAGAATGCCCCGAAGAGAGAAGGAGCGATCGCTCTTCTCAAGAAGCTGCAGGCGGCGGGAATTCCGGTCGCTGCGGTGGGGACGCAGGGACATTACAAAATGGACTGGCCGGCCCCGTCGATGGTTGACTCGACGATCGAAGAATTCTCCCGGCTCGGAGTGAAAGTAAACGTCACCGAGCTCGATATCGACGTTGTCCCGGCGACGCAGGTCAACCGGGGGGGCGACCTCTCCGTGAACGCCTACCATGTTGCGAAGGCGAACATCTACGCGAACGGCTTGCCGGACTCGGTGCAGGCTGAACTGACGGAGCGCTACGCCGGACTCTTTGCCGCGTTCCTCCGGCATCCCGGAAAAGTCGGGCGCGTCACGTTCTGGGGGGTGACCGATGGCGACTCGTGGCTTAACTACCCCGGGCGCGTCAATTATCCGCTTCTTTTCGACCGCGAGGGGAAACCAAAGCCGGCATTCAATGCTGTCGTGAAATTGGCGGAGTAGCGTCGCCGCGGTGGTGCGACATTCACCCGGATCCGGGCGGCTGGTCAGATGGTCGAATGCCGCAAGGCACTCCGAGGGGAACTTGACGAAAAAGTTCCCCTCTTTCTTTTGGCCCCTCCAAAAGGGATCCGTGGGAGCGGGGATCTACGAGTCGGAGAAAGGAGGCATTGTCGGATGAACATGATGTCGGAGAAGCTTTCCGTGCGAGCACTCGTTTCTCTCGTCGTCGCCGCTGTCGCGATCCCCTTAGCCGCCTTTGCCCAGAGCGATCTGACCGGACCGAGGGTATCGTATGTCTCGTCCGAGACGACGGCCGGAAGTTTTCCGCTGGTCGGCACGGCCGGCTCAGCTCCTCTCTGTCTCTCCTCTCACGATTTCCCCGGAGTTCTGCGCGCAGCCCGAGACCTGACCTCCGATCTTGAGCGCGTGACAGGAGAAAAACCCCGCCTCCTCGCCGATTCAATTCCATCATCAAAAGAGGTCGTCATCGTCGGGACGCTCGGCAGGAATCCTCTCATCGACAAACTCGTCTCGGAAAAGAAAATCGACGTCAGTGCCATCGCAGGAAAATGGGAGGCATCATTGCTCCAGGTGGTGGATGATCCGCTCCCTGGAGTCCGCCAGGCCCTCGTCATCGTGGGGAGCGACAAGAGAGGGACGATTTTTGCACTCTACGACCTTTCGGCGCAGATCGGCGTTTCCCCCTGGTATTGGTGGGCCGACGTCCCGGTGCGGCACCGCGGGGCGCTCTTTGTTCTGCCCGGCCAGCATTCGGCTGGGGCTCCTGCCGTAAAATATCGCGGGATCTTTATCAACGACGAGGCTCCGGCCCTCTCGGGGTGGGCGAACGAAAAATTCGGCGGATTCAACAGTGCGTTCTACGCGAAGGTTTTCGAGCTCATCCTCCGCCTGAAGGGGAATTACCTCTGGCCGGCCATGTGGGGGAAGACCTTTTTTGAGGAGGACTCGCTGAATCAAAAGCTCGCGGATGAATACGGCGTCGTCATCGGGACTTCGCACCACGAGCCGATGATGCGGGCGCAGGAAGAGTGGCACCGGCATGGTAAAGGGCCGTGGAACTACGATCAGAACGAGGAAGTTCTCAAGGACTTCTGGAGGAAGGGGATCGAGCGGATGAACTCGTACGAGAGCATCGTGACGATCGGAATGAGGGGAGACGGAGATTTGCCGATGACGGCAGGCTCCAACATTGCACTCCTCGAAAGGATCGTCGGGGACCAGCGGAAGATCCTCGGAGAGGTGACGGGGAAGGATGTGGCCACGATTCCGCAGGATTGGGCCCTCTACAAAGAGGTCCAGGACTACTACGACAAGGGGATGCGGGTCCCGGACGACGTCACGCTGTTGCTTTGCGACGACAACTGGGGAAACATCCGCAAGCTGCCGAAGCTCTCGGACCCGGCCAGGAGCGGAGGGTACGGGATTTACTATCACTTCGACTATGTCGGCGGGCCGAGGAACTACAAATGGCTCAACACGAACCAGATCGAGCGGACCTGGGAGCAGATGCACCTGGCATTCGAATATGGCGTCCGGCAGATCTGGATCGTCAATGTCGGCGACATCAAACCGATGGAGTTCCCGATCCAGTTCTTCCTCGACTATGCCTGGGATCCGGCGCAGTGGCCGGCGGAGCGCCTTCCAGACTACGCCCGGGGATGGGCGGAGCAACAGTTTGGGAAGGAGCACGCCGCGGAGATCGGGGGGATCCTGAGCACCTACACGAAGTTTAACGCCCGCCGCAAGCCGGAACTCCTTTCTCCCGAAACATACAGCCTCGTCAACTACCGGGAAGCGGAGACGGTCAAGTCGGAGTACGACGCTCTCGCGGTTCAGGCCCAGGCCCTCTATGATTCGCTGCCGCCGGCATCCAAAGATGCTTTCTATCAGCTCGTGCTCCATCCTGTCCTCGCCTGCTCGAACCTCAACGATCTCTACTTCACGGTTGCGGAGAACCGTCTCTACGCAAAAGAGGGGAGAGCTGCAACCGACAGCCTCGCGAAATTGGCGAAGGAATTCTTCGACAAGGACTCGGCGATTACGTATTATTATAACCATACGCTGGCCGGCGGCAAGTGGGACCACATGATGGATCAGACCCACATCGGCTACACCTACTGGCAGGAGCCTCCGGCGAATTCCCTTCCGGCAGTAAAAACGATCACCCTTCCCCCCGGAGCGGACCTCGGAGTTTCGGTGGAAGGAGAAGCGCGATGGCTTCCCGGGGACGGGACAGAGCTGAGCTTGCCCGAGTTCGACCTCCGCAGCCGCCAATCGTACTTCATCGATGTGTTCGACCGGGGGAAGAGCGCGATTTCATATTCCGCCACGAGCGACAAGCCGTGGCTGACGCTCAGTTCGGGGGGCGGAACGACCTCCACCCAGAATCGCCTCTGGGTTGGAGTCGATTGGGCAAAGGCCCCCGTGGGAGAGCAGCATTCTGACATTACAATCACCGGGCCGCAAGGGCGCCGTTTTGTTATTCATGCAGCTGTTGACAACCTGGCGGAGCCGCCGAGCGTTCTTGCCGACCGATTTGTCGAGAGCAACGGATACATTTCCGTCGAGGCCGAACACTTCACGTCGGAGGTGGGAAGTTCCGGCGTTCACTGGCTCAGAATCCCCGGCCTGGGGCGTACGCTTTCGGCGATGACCCCCGTCCCGGTCACCGCTCCGGCTCAGAAACCGGGCGGTACAAGCGCGCATCTTGAATACGCGATGGAGTTTTCTTCGAAAGGGAACGTTGCGGTGAATATGTACTTCTCGCCGACCCTCGACTTCCACAACAGCGGGGGACTCAGGTATGCTGTTTCCTTCGACGACGATCCGCCACAGATCGTTGTCATGAACGGCGATCAATCGATGAGAGGCTGGGAACAGTGGGTGGCAAACAACATCATCATCTCAACATCACATCATACCATTGATCCGGGCTTCCACACATTGAAATTCTGGATGGTGGACCCCGGCGTCGTTCTCCAGAAGATCGTTGTCGACGCGGGCGGCGTCCAACCGAGTTATCTCGGTCCGCCCGAGAGTTTTTTCATCAATCACATTCACTGATGAAGGAGAAGCAGATCGTGTGATGCGGCCTCGTTTCCCGCACGGCGCTCTGCGTGCGGAGGCTCACCGATCACACGGAGTCTACCTCGTTCCTTCATCCCAGACCATCCGGCGCACTGCGGCCTGCGATCGAAGCGCCGGACTCACAACAGCGAAGAGGCACATCCCATGGGAAAACCAGGCGGCTTTCTGGAATATCCTCGCATCGATCCAACCTACCGTCCCGTCACCGAGCGCATCCACGATTATCGGGAATTTGTCAACCTCCTCCCGGAAAAGGAGGCTGTAAAACAGGGAGCACGCTGTATGGATTGCGGCGTGCCGTTCTGTCACTGGCTCGGATGCCCGCTTCACAACGTCATCCCGAACTGGAACGAGTTCGTCTACCGGAGGCGATGGAAGGAGGCCTACGAGGCGCTCGAAGCGACGAGTTGCTTCCCCGAACTCATCTCCCGGGTTTGTCCGGGACTCTGCGAGGCGGCGTGCACGCTCTCTATTAACATCAGCCCCGTCTCGATCAGACAGATCGAATTGTTCATCTCGGAGAGGGCCTTCGAGAACGGATGGGTGACGCCGAAGCCGCCGGCTGTCGAGACGAACAAGAAGGTCGCGATCGTGGGTTCCGGGCCGTCCGGACTCGCGGCAGCGCAGAAACTCCGAAGGCTGGGGCACACAGTAACGATCTTTGAGCGCGCGAAGAAGCTGGGGGGGATTCTTCGGTACGGCATCCCGGATTTCAAGCTGGAGAAACGGGTGATCGACCGGCGACTTGCTCAGCTCGAGGCGGAAGGAGTTTCTTTCGCGCCGGGGATCGACGTGGGGAAGGATCTTTCCGCTGAGGAACTTCGCCGGACTCACGATGCGGTCATCCTCACGCTCGGCGCCGGTGAGGCCCGGGATCTCAAGGTCCCCGGACGGGAGCTCCCGGGTATCCATCAGGCGATGGAGTATCTAAGCCAGTCGAACCGCTACGTCGAGGGATCGATGAAGAAGGAAGAGATGATCTGGGCCGAAGGAAAATCGGTCCTCGTCATCGGCGGCGGCGACACTGGAAACGATTGCGCCGGGACCGCCATCAGGCAGGGGGCGAGAGAGGTGTATCAGTTCGAGCTCCTGCCGAAACCCCGCGAATGGGACAAGCCGTTCAACCCGGATTGGCCGGACTGGCCGAAGATCCTGAGACACTCCTCGTCGCACGAAGAAGGGTGCTCGCGCGATTGGTCCCTCGGCACGAAGAGCTTCACCGGGAGCCGCGGGCGAGTTTCGCAGGGGAACTTTGTGCGCCTCGACTGGACGAAGAAGAGTCACGGGGCTCCGTACTCGGAAGTTGCGGGCTCCGAATTCACTCTCGACGTCGATCTTGTCCTTCTCGCCATGGGATTTGTCCATGTCGAGCACAGTCCGCTCGTGAAGGACCTTCAGCTCGCCCTCGACGAGAGGGGAAACGTCAAGACGAGCGGTGGGTACGCAACGTCGTCCCCGGGAGTTTTCGTGGCCGGGGACGCCATGACCGGCGCTTCGCTTGTCGTCCGTGCGGTTGCGCACGGGAGCGAGGCCGCAGCTGCGTGCCATGAATACCTTGCAAGACAAAACTGATCCGTCCGGATCGTCGGATGGCTGAGCGGCGCGCGGTGCCCCGCGTGCCATTCAGTCCTCCGTGGGCATCTATGTTCATTAACTCATACCGGGAGCTCCAGCCATGAAACGTTTGCTCACGTGCACGTTGTTCTCCGCAACCCTCCTTGGACTCTTGCTTCTCTCCGCAACGGCATCGGGAGGTGCGGTGCCGGCCGCCGATTCGCCGACGGCTCCGCCGGAGGTTCGCATCGCCGGCACGCAATCGCTTCACCTGACATCCGCAATCCTCGGCGCCGAGTTCAACCTTTACGTCAACCTGCCGAGAGAGTACCAGGATTCCACGAAGCTTCTTCCCGTCATCTACCTTATCGACGGTCAGTGGGATTTTCCTTTGCTCAACGCCATCTTCGGCCAACAATACTATGACGGATACGTCCCCGGTGTCATCGTCGTCGGCATTGCCTGGGGGGGAGAAAATCCGAACTTCGACTCCCTGAGGGCCAGGGACCTGACACCGACGCCGATGGGACAGGCTTCCTTCACCGGCAATGCACCGAAGTTCCTCCAGTTCATCAAGACGGAGGTGATCCCGTTCGTGGATGCACACTACAGGACAGACCGGAGCGACCGGACTCTCATGGGAAGTTCTCTCGGCGGCCTCTTCACCCTCTATGCTCTCTTCGAGGAAACATCCCTCTTCAATCGCTACGTCCTCACGAGCCCGGCGATCGGGTGGGACGGCGGCGTTATCTCGACTTATGAAAAGAATTATACGCATGACAAGTCGGGGCGGCCGGTGAGGCTCTTCATGGCTGTGGGAGGGATGGAAGGAAACGCACCGGCGTTCGAGAAGTTTGCCGCGGACTTGAAGGAGAAGAAGCTCGAAGGGCTTGAGATGGAGACGCGTGTCATTGAAGGAATCGGCCACTCGGGGGGGAAGGCGGAGGGATACACGCGGGGACTGCAGTTTGTGTTCGCGAAGCCCGAACTGAAGCTCGCTCCCGAAATCCTCGATCGATATGCCGGGTGGTACGAAGTCGGACCTGGCGTAAAGGCCCAAATCGTCCGCGACGAAGACAAACTCACGGCGCTCCTCCCCGACGGCTCGAAGATAACGATGTTCGCACAGAGCGAGACCGACTTTTATATGAAGGGGGTGTACCTTGTCGTTCACTTCAAGGTTGGCGAAAAAGGAAAGGTTACGGGATTTCAGCTTGAACAGTACACCGGACGGCAGTTTGTCAAGAGAGTGGAATAGGAGCCTCCCGGTTCGGCCGGAATTGCCCACCGCCGCGGTGTTGCATCGGCGGACGCTTCGATGATCGTTGCGACGAGGATGATGTCCGGATGTTTATGCGTCCGTATTCGCCGGCGGCAATCGGTTTGGTGCTGAAAAGGCCGGCACTTGTCCATGGCCCAGCCGGCTGCAAAAGCGGACGATTTCCGCTGCAGATCACTGCCTGGGGTTGAACGTGGGTGGGAGTTGCCATTGGGGCAACGGAGTGTGATTAGGTGTGTAATTAGGGGCACGTAAGTTTGAATCTCGGCAAAAATGTCTTACCTTTGAATCACGTAATTGAAACGGTTCAAGTTGGATCAAACAGGATACTGTCGGATGTCTGCGTGATCTTCTTCGAATGTTGATCGGAGTGCAGGAGAGGGACTCTATTATAGTGCTCGACTTGCGACCGGCGAACGGTCCTCACGAACCAGAGTGGATGTAGTTCATACTAAGGCGGCGCCTCCCCGATCGAGGCGCCGGACACTGCAATGAAACGAATAACTATTGAAGATGTTGCCAAGCGGACCGGGGTCTCGAAGGGGACCGTCTCGGCAGTCATCAACGCCAAAGACACCGTAAAACCTGCAACGCGTGACCACATCCTGGCCGTCATGAAGGAACTCAATTTCCGTCCGAAAGGCGTCGCGCGAAATCTCAAGAACGGCAACCAGGACAAAAGCATCGGGATCATCCTCAAGGATCTCAATTACCCCTTCTACACCTCCATAGCCTCCGGGGTGAAGGAATACGCCATCAACAGGGGGTACTCCGTGATCGTTACAAGCTCGGACGACGACCACGAGTGCGAGAAGAAATTGTCGCATCTCTTTTCGGCAAAGGACATCAAGGGTACGATCATCGCACCGATTGTTGCGGGGAGGTCGGAGATTGAGCATCTCTTCAGGCTCAAGATGATCAACTATCCGTTTGTGCTTCTCGAAGACGTCAGCGGCATCCAGGCGAACGTCGTGGCGATCGACAACCTCAAGGCGATCAAGAAGGCCGTGAAGTATCTCATCGACAGCGGCCATACGCGGATCGTCCACTTTGCCGGTCCCCTCATCTCGTCTCACACCCGGGAGCGCATTGAAGGGTTCCGTGATGCTTTTAGCGAGAGCCCCCTCGTCTTCAACAAGGATATGATCGTCTCGATCGGCTCTCACTACGACGAAAGCTTCGCCAGGACGATCGAGTACTTCAAGAACAAGGGACGCGAGGATTACCCGACGGCGATCGTTTGTTTCAACGATTTGCAGGCGCTGGCGGTCATGACGGCGCTCAAGAAACTGTGCATCCGGATTCCCGAGGAGATCTCGATCATCGGGAATGACGACATCTACTACGCTCAAAACTACCCGGTGCCGCTCACGACGATCCGTGCTCCCCAGCATGAGATCGGCAAGAAGGCCGCGGAGATCCTCATCAGGAATATCGAATCCCCGACGCTCCTCCCGAACGAACATGTGATCCTCGAGACTGAGTTCGTCGTCAGGGAATCGACGAAGGTTCTGAATAACACCTAAAGTTGTGCCGGGAGCGGGGGATGGACGCCCCCGCTCCTTCCGCCCAGCGCCTCGGTTCGCGATCACCGACTTCCCGGCAATCCACATCTTCGACGAGATCGGCTCTTCGGTCTCGAAGAATGTCATCGGTTGAACCCGGCCCTTGAAGACCTCACAAACATCCTGATCCCCCCTCTTCACCGGACAACACACTGCGCCGTTGGATCGGGGTCGGCGTTCCGGCCACCGAGCGCGACGGGAGCACCCTTATGGAACGCGTGTTTCAAAAAGTATCATACTTCGATTTAGGAGCGTATGGATTCCCGCCAGTCAGGAAAACAGAATACGGAATACAGGAGACAGCAAATACGATGAGAGGACCCAGGAGGAAGTGTCCTGCATTGAGACCCAACGAGTGTCCGTCATGCCCGCGGCTTTTTGGCGGGCATCCAGGAAACCTCCGGCATCGGGTCCACTTCCGTCAAGAGCGTGCTAGCATAACGGGTGGATGGTGGAGCGCGCATGAGGCACGGGTGTCCCAAAACGCATTAGAGAGTGATTCGAGCGTGTAAGGATTCCGATCCGTCGCCGCCCCCTCCGGACATCCATCAGCAGCATTGGCTCTTCCGATGCCCCCTTTCTTCTTGAGTTTATATTTCGTATCGTTTCGTACCTCTCAACGAGTCACTGCTTACTCTGTTGATTCTGCGGTTGGGGCCGCTTAACTATCTGAACAATCAGCGATTTGGAGCTTACCATGGCGCAAAGACTGCTTCTCGGGTACGATGTCGGAAGTTCATCGATCAAGGCGTCGCTCATCGACGCGGACAAAGGAGAACTTGTCATTTCGGCGAGTTCGCCTGAAACGGAAATGAAAATAGATTCACCGCGCCCGGGATGGGCGGAGCAACATCCCGACACATGGTGGCAGCATATTGTCGCGTCGACAAAGAAGATGCTCGCGAAGGTCGACGTCGCGAAGGCTGACATCGTGGGTATCGGAATTTCCTACCAGATGCACGGGCTGGTGATGCTCGGAAAGAACCGCGAGGTCCTTTACCCTTCGATCATCTGGTGCGACAGCCGCGCCGTCGAAATTGGCAACAAGGCGTTTGCGGATCTTGGGAAGGAAGAGGTTCTTCGTCGCCTCCTCAACTCCCCCGGTAATTTCACTGCTTCGAAGCTGAAGTGGGTGAAGGAGAACAAGCCCGAGGTATACGCCAAGGTCGACAAGTTCATGCTGCCGGGAGACTACATCGCATTCCGGATGACCGATGAGGTATGCACCACGATCACCGGGTTGAGTGAAGGGATGCTCTGGGATTTTGAAACCCGTTCGGTGGCCGACGGACTTCTCAAGCACTACGGCATCGACCGGTCGCTGGTCGCCGACATCGTTCCGACCTTCGGCGCGCAAGGCAAGCTCACCTCGAAAGCGGCGGCCGAGCTGGGGCTGAAGGGCGGAATCCCGGTGACGTACCGAGGGGGAGATCAACCGAACAACGCGCTCTCGCTCCACGTCCTGAAGCCGGGAGAAATTGCGGCGACGGCGGGGACCTCCGGTGTTATCTATGGCGTTTCGGACAAGAACATTTACGATCCCGCAAGCCGCGTCAACACCTTTGCGCATGTCAACTATTCGAAACAGGAGCCGATCACCGGCGTCCTTCTTTGCATCAACGGCACCGGCATACAGTACAGCTGGATCAAGCAGAACATCCTTGACAATCGCTACTCCTACAATGAAATGAACGCACTCGCGTCCAACATCCCCGTCGGTTCGGAAGGTCTTCTCTGCTACCCGTACGGAAACGGCGCCGAGCGGATACTCCAGAACGAAGACGTCCTTGCCCGGTTCGCGGGAATCAACTTCAATATTCACAACCGCGCTCATCTCATCCGGGGTGCTCAGGAAGGAATCGTCTTTACCTTCCGCTACGGGCTCGATATTATGAAAAGCATCGGAATGAAATTCGGCGTTATTAAGGCGGGCGACTCAAACCTCTTCCAGAGCCCGGTCTTCAAGGAAGCCTTCGCGAATACCTGCAATGTGGACCTTGAGATCTACAATACCGACGGCTCCCAGGGGGCGGCCCGGGGCGCTGGGATCGGGGCAGGGACGTATTCGAACCCCGATGAGGCGTTCCGCGGGCTGAAAGTGGTCGAGAAGGTGAGCCCGTCGAGCAAATTGGCCGAAAAGTATGAAGCCGTCTATCGGGCATGGAACAACGGTCTTTCGCAAATTCTTCGCCGGTAGTTCGATCTGATTTCGCTTGACATGATCGAGAAATATTCATAACATTGAATCGGTTCAATTCTGTTTGAACTGATAGTGAGCCGGAGTGTGCTTTTGTGAAGAGTCGCTGCTATTCATAAAACCTCCGTTTACCCGCCGTACATAATCGAAACGATGCTGTGAAATAAGCATGCTTGGAAAATTTTTCCCTACGGTCAAGCAGCTCATCTCTTACGAAGGAAGAGATTCCGGGAATCCTCCTGGGTTCATGAACTTGAGAGAGAGAAGAGCGTGTCGAATCGAAGACAATGTCGGAGCACCTCCGGCTTTCTGACGCCCCGCCCTGAGGAGGGAATTGCAGCCTGTCGAGACGGTACGCAGTTCCTCGGGAGCGGGCATCTGGAAATGATGGAAAACATTCTCAACGGATTCATCAATCGTTCTTGAACAAAGCTTGCTCCGGGGATGCCCGGCGACGGGATCTTCGGAGTAGGGGGTACCGCACATTGTGCACTCGCCTGATCTCAAGCTTTCTCCGTGCGGAGCCACTCTCTGAGGATGATAGTTTCACGATGATCACTTTGATACAGCCTATCGCAAGCGACATTCAGGAAGGTTATCGGACGCGGTGCGTCTCCCGGGATCTATGGCAGTCGCAGCGCAGGATGTATCACCATTGGGTGATCGCCCCACGGTGAGTTCTCAGGGACTCCCGGGATAAACGATCACCCTTTTTTGTTCCTCCAAGCCAGGCCGCTACATTCAAATAAGGAGATTTGCTGTGAAAACCACAGTCAAAATCGCAAGTTCGCTGAGGTGCGGGCGTGTGATGCGGGAGACAAATTTTTTCAGAGGTTTCGCCATCTTGGTGTTGGGGGTTCTCTTACTGGGATCCTCTGCTTCGTTGTTCGCCAACGGAACCATCAAAGGGAAGGTATTCGACAGAGACTCCAAAGAGCCGCTGCCGGGGGCAAACATCATGGTGAAAGGGACGAGTCTGGGGGCCGCGAGCGACCTTGACGGTGCATTTTCTATCGCGAACGTTCCTTCCGGCGACCAGACGGTCGTTGTTTCGTACATCGGCTACGTCACGTCGACGGTCGTTGTGAAGGTGCCGGAGGGGGGGACGCTGCAGCAGGAATTCCGGCTGAGCGCGACGACCGTGAGGGGAGAAGTTGTCGTTATCACGGCGCAGGCGCAGGGTCAGGTTGAAGCGATCAACCAGCAGCTTTCGTCAAACAAGATCGTCAGCGTCGTTTCCGAGGCAAAGATTCAGGAACTCCCGGATTTCAACGCGGCCCAGGCAATCGGGCGTCTGCCCGGCGTTTCCACCCTCAAAAGCTCCGGTGAAGATAACAAGATCGTCGTCCGCGGGCTCGCTCCTCAATATAACGAGGTTGCCATCGGAGGTATTACGCTCGCCAGTACGGGGAGCACACAGATCGGCGCGACATCCATCGGTCTGACTTCAGGCGCGACGAGTAACGACCGCAGCATCGACCTCACCATGGTCACGCCATACATGATCAAGTCGATCGAGGTCTTCAAATCCCTTACTCCGGACATGGAGGCGAACGCCATCGGCGGATACGTGAACATGGAACTGCGGGAGGCACCCTCCGGTCCTCACTGGGATGCTTTGTGGCAATCGGGGTACACCCAGAAGACCAACAAATACGGCAACTACAGGGCCGTTGTCTCGGGGAGCGACAGGCTCTTCGACGACAAGCTCGGGATCTATGTTCTTGGAAATGCTGAGCAATACGACCGCAGCGCGGACAACATGAGCGCGGGGTACGTCACCGCAAGCTCGACGATCGGCGAAACCGGCTACCGGCCCGTCCTCGTCAATAACGTGACGCTGAACCGTCACATCGAAACAAGGGAGCGATTCGGTGGCAATTTGATTCTGGACTACAAACTCCCGTTCGGCTCGCTGGAATCTGTGAACATGGCCAGCCGTCTGAATTCAAATGCCAACGACTACAACACAACGATCAACTACCAGGGGGATATCACGAACAAGAGCATGGGGTACACCTTCCGGCAGAGCAACAGCAACACCGACCTCGCCGTGAATTCCCTCGCTCTGAAGACAGATTTAGGGTTTATGACCGCGGACTTCAAGGCGGCGAACTCCTATTCGAGGAACCACCTCCCGAACTCGCCGTACTTTGCCTTCTTCCAGAACAACGCCACAAAGGGGTTTACCGGCGCCGATACGAATATCACGCCGGAAAACCTGTCGCACCTCGTGGCCTATCAGCCGGATTCCACAATCCTGCTCGGCTCGATAAGCTTGTTCAACGCCGATTACCACGAAAATGACCAGGCGTATAAGGGCGACTTCAAAGTTCCGTTCAGCCCCGGCAGCGCGCTGTCCGGCTTCTTCAAGTTCGGTGGTGAGTACAGATACAACTACATCACAAATGATCAGAGCACTCCATACATCCAAATCAGTGGAAACAGTACCAGCGCCACCAGCATCGTCAATATTGTGAGAAATAACATTCAAGCGATTTATCCGGGCCTGAGATACGCAGGCACCGGTCAGCTTGAAGGGGCGAACTTCACCTCGACGGATAAAAAGCTGATTAACTCCTTCCTGGACAACAAATTCGGATACGTCAATTGGGCGACCGACCCTACCATTCTCAACGGCATCATCGCCAATATTCGCGCGAACAGTGCAGCGTACTATCAGCCAAGCGATCCGACCGGCGGCGGATGGTACGACGGTCTGTATCAGGAACTTCCCAATGACTACAAGTATGTCGAGAGGTACTACGCTGCGTATGCGATGACGGAATTGGACATCTCGAGCGACCTCCTCGTTGTCGGCGGTGCGCGGTATGAGGAGACGAAAAGTCTCTACTTCGCTTACAATATGCAGGACAACCGCAATCCTCTCTCCCAGCCCTACTATCCGGTGACGGTCTATCCAGAGAATCACTACTGGCTCCCCCAGGTGCAGGCACGCTATAACATCAGCGAGTGGAGCGACCTCCGGTACTCGTACACGCAGACGCTCGCGAGGCCGGATTACACCTCCCTCTCACCGCACTTCAACATCTCCAGCGATCAGAAAAACGTATGGGCGGGGAACCCGAGCCTCAAGCCGGCTCAAGCCTACAACAATGACGTCGTGCTGACGTTGCACAGCAACGAGCTTGGTCTCATCTCCGTGGGGGGATTCTACAAGGAGATCAGCCACTTTACCTTCGCGACATCGTACAAACTCCACAACAAGACTTTCTACCAACAGCATGGGGTGACGGGGCTCGATTCTTTGAATTCGTTCGCGCCCATTGTCCCTCTCGACGACGCGACGCTCAATACGTTCATCAACAGTCCATACAAAGCGTATGTGAGGGGGCTTGAGTCGGACCTTCAGACGAGACTATGGTATTTGCCGGCTCCGTTTGACGGCATCGTGCTGGGCGTGAACTACTCGCATATTTCGTCCAGCGCGACCTATCCGTACTTCGATGAGGTCCCGCACGGTAAGACGATCAACTTTATCGACAGCACAAGGACTGACAGGCTTGTGTACCAACCGAACGACGTCATGAACGCTTACGTCGGCTACGACTACGGAGGATTCTCCGCGCGCGTTTCCTTCGTGTTCCAGGGGAACATTGTCACGAACATCGGGGCGTATCCCGAAGCGGAAGGCTTCTCAAAAAACTATGACAGGTTCGACGTTTCCGCGCGGCAAAAACTTCCCTGGGTTGAAGGTCTTCAGTTGTACCTTGACGTCAACAACCTCAACTCCGAGGCGAACATTTCTACCCAGCCAACGATCGGGGGCTTCACGAGTGAACAGTATTATGGCCTCACGGCAGATTTGGGAATTCGGTGGACGCTGTGATGCGCGGGGGACGACGGAGGATGGCCCCTCCTCCAGATGGACAAAGAGTATGGCATGAAGAGCAGCCTCATTCAAAAAACATAAGGAGAATCAATATGAAACCGTTTGTTCTTGCGCTATTGTGTCTGTTGTTGCCGGTCATCCTGGTTGCGCAGACGGACACTGTGAATGTCCCCAGTGATCAGGGGGCGGGCGGGAACCTCAACACCGCCATCGCCAACGTGATCACCGCCGATCCGACGGGGGCAAAATTCTCGAACACCGTCTTCAAGCTCGAGGCAGGCGGCTTCTACATCCTCACGGGAACGATCACGACTCCTTCCCACGCCCATTTTTATCTCGTGGCTCCGGCGCCGGGCAGCACGCCCGCAACGTCCCTGCCGCAGATTGTCTGGACGACCGCAGGAGGCGTGACGACGACGTACAATTTTGACTGCTACGGCGACGTGACGATGAAGAACATCTGGATCCTGTGCGGGAACACGCTCGGATCTCAGATCGGTTCGAGTATGGTCATCGAGGACGACACCCTCGCGAACACGAGCGGGAAGGGAGAGCATCTCGACATGGACGGTTGCATCATCGACTACCAGTCGATCGGTAACGGCGGCGGAGCCATCGAGCCGTCATGCCAGCATTTCCGCGGTCATATTACGAACACCTATTTCCGGAACCTCACCGACCCGCATTATCGCTACTATGGCCGGCCGGTCTCCTGGACATATCAAAGCACCTCCTGGCACACCGACACTCTGACGTTCGAGAATTGCACGATTTCGAACGTGGGATACGCGTACATGCAGGAGTCCCCGGAGTACGGCGATTACATTTCGTTCAACCATGTCACCTTCCTCAACACGATGGTGTTTTCGCTCGAATCGAACTATTGGTGGTGGTTGTCGGTCACGAACTGCGTGTTCCACAATATCTTTCTCTACGGCGATACCCCCTCGCAAGACGGTGCAAAAATGATCCCCAACGGCGGGATCATCACCGTCGACAGCGCGGCGAACCTGAGCTCGTTGACGCCTCCGATCAAGTTCACGGACAGCTCGACGACGGACAAGGCACTGCAGCGTCATATTTTGCTGTCCAACGACAGCTACAGTCATGACCAATGGTACTACGATTATCTCGCCCACAACGCGTACAACGATACGGCGAGCGCGGTGAACAAGATCCATGTCATGCCTGCGCTGAGCACCAAGTCATTCCAATACTTCATCGAGAAGGATTCCGTAACGGGCAAGAAGTCATTCCCCTATCTTACGGCGCAAAACCTCCTTCCGGTCGATACGCTGACGACTACGCTCAATCACACCGATACCTACAGTGCCGCCTACGACCCCGGCTTCATCCTTGCTCCGACAAACATTGACAGTATGAAAGCGTTCCTCATGGGACGGTGGGTGACCGGCGCGAACGTCGGTTGGGCGTACAATCCGCAGGACGATTATACACAGGTCTGGCCGTTGAACGAGGACCTTTCCTATACGAACAACACGATCATGACCGGGGCGATGGGAGGATTTCCGCTTGGCGATCTCTACCGCTGGTGGCCGTCGCAGTACACCACGTGGGCAGCCCAGGCGAACTCCGAGCACACAGCGATCGCAAAGTTGCTTAACGATGGGATCACAACCGGTGTGAAGAGTCAGACGTCCGGGCTTCCGGTCGCATTCGAGCTTTCCCAGAATTATCCCAATCCGTTCAACCCGACGACAAAGATCGATTATTCGGTTCCGGTGTCGGGCAGCGTTTCGCTGAAAGTCTACAACATCCTCGGACAGGAAGTGGCAACGTTGTTCGAGGGTGTCCAGCGTCCCGGAACGTACACCGCCGAGTTCGACGGCGCGCGGCTTGCCAGCGGCGTCTACTTCTACAGACTCCAGGCCGGAGCCACGACGCTGACCAAGAAACTGGTTCTGATGAAGTAATTTACGCGAAGCACTCACGAGATACATTTTGTCCGAAAAAGGAGGTGATTTCTTTCACAGAGAGAGTCTGGATTTTTGATTGCAGTTCCATTCGTTTACCGTCTTATGGAAAAGGTTGAACCAGACGAACTAATCATCAACAATCTTCATAACCAATTTTTCGGAGGTTGTATGAAGACATTTTTGCGCTTGTTCGCAGCAGGAGTAGCAATACTCTTGCTGGGATTCGGCGTTATGAACGCACAGGAAGTGACATTCGTACCGGCACCGGCTGCCCCCGCCCCAACGGTCAACGCGGCGAACGGCGGCTTCGCGTGGGGTGACGTGAACGGAGATGGTTATCTCGATGTGTTTACTCCGTCCACGAGCATCACCATCAACAACGGCGGCACAACGTTCACTGCGGCTGCATCCACGATGACCGCGAACCTGCCGTTGAACACCAACGATTGCGGCGGACTGCTGGCCGATTTCAACGGCGACGGAGTCCTCGACCTGTTCACGTCGAACGGCGGAGTGCCGAGCAGCGGTCTCTATTATAACAACGCCGGAGTTTTCACGCTGGCAACAGGAACCGGCGATCTCGCCACGGCTGGAGGATTCAGCCAGGTTTTCGAAGGCGTGGCGGCGGCTCCGATCGACCACAGCAATTACCTCAGCGTCGCATGGCCCGGAAACTTTGTACCTCTCGGCGCCACTGGCGTTGGCAGCAATAATCAGGTCCCTGCTCCTGCGGGCGGTATATGGATGCTTAAAGGAGGTGCGAGCGGCTTCACGAATATCGGCAAGGGAGCCACTGTCGCCAATGCCGGCATCGATACGAGCCGTTCTTTTGAAGCCTGGGACGTTCGTTTTTTCGATGCAAACAATGACGGTTACATGGACCTGTTTATGCCGAGCATCAGGCAGGGAATTTCCAAAGTGGATACCGGTACGTTTAACACCGCCCGAAAGGGATGTGTCCTGTTCCTGAACGACGGAACCGGGAAGTTCATTGTACCGACTTCCACGACGCTTGCACGGCCAATCTATGCTCTCGATTCAATAACGGTCAATAAGGCGGGCACGATGGACAGTCTTGAATATGCCAGCGCGCGCGCCGATACCGGAATTATCGTCGATGATACCGTGCGCCACTTCGCCGCAATCGGCAACCAGTGGGGCGACCTTAACAACGACGGTATCGAGGACCTGGTACTCGACGGTCTTAATGCAAACGATAACAGGGACGGCAACGACAGCTTACAGGCCGATGTCATCCTGTACGGGAAGGGAGATGGCACGTTTACATACAAATGGGACGGAGTTCATGTTGTTTCATGGCCAGGTCTGGTTCAGAATACGGCCCAGCGCGCAATATCCGTCGGCGACTACAACAACGACGGATTGGCGGATATCTTCACGTGCGCGACGTTCGGCCCCCAATATTTGTACCGTAACAACGGTAACGGTACTTTCACGAACGTGGCGGGCACCGATGCCTTGGGGACGGGCGGTGCGCGAGCCGGGCAGTTTGTCGACTACA
This sequence comes from Bacteroidota bacterium, assembly GCA_035505655.1. Lineage (GTDB taxonomy): Bacteria > Bacteroidota > Ignavibacteria > UBA10030 > UBA8401 > JAGVPT01. The sequence goes on along the minus strand of DATJQP010000080.1, from coordinate 12,808 downwards.
ACAACGACGGCTTCCTTGACATCTTCATGTTCATAGGCGGCACCATTACGTTGGAGAAGAACAACGGCAACACGAACCATTGGATCGGCTTCATACCGCTCGGCACAGGCCATAATATGTCGGCTATCGGTGCCAGGTTCACCGTCTACACCGGTGCTACCAAGCAAATCCGCGACATTAAGGCAGAAGGCGGTGATGGCGGTATGGGTGGATCGTTGCGCGCAAACTTCGGTCTCGGTGCAAACACAAAGATCGATAGCTTCAACGTTAAATGGCCGGATGGAACATCGCAAACGTATGTGACCGGCGCTGCGAATAATACCCTTGCGTTGGGCAAATACTATACGATCCAAGAAGGATCGGTCATTCCTGCCGCCCCGGCGAGGGTCAGACCGTCGTGGGTTGCTGGTGATTCAGCGTTGACCTCCAGCGATACGCTGAACTGGACCGCGGGTGCAACGGGTACCGGCACCACAACTTATACGGTCCAGATTGCGACAAACTCTACGTTCGGCAATATCGTGAAGACAGTTTCCGGAGTATCGTCGACGAATACCATCGTCCGGCTCGGTCTTTCCACGAAGTACTACTGGCGCGTTCAGGAATTCGACAATCAGCTACCCAGCCCGTTCTCGGCGATCGATAGCTTCCGCACGAAGGTCGTACCCGATACGGTAACCCCGAACACGTTGTTGCCGGCGGTGAACTCCAAGACCGTCGCTTCGAAGAATGCGGTGTTGACCGTCAGCTATGTCTCGACGGCATCAACGTATCACTTCCAGGTCAGGTCGGATTCCGCTACCGGATTGAACAAGTCGAATATTTCCGGCACGGGAGTGGTGGTCAACGATTCGACGAGCGATTTCGACACGACGTACACGATCACGAGCGCGTTGACTGCCGGCCATACCTACTACTGGCGCGTCCGCGGATACAACCCGGCGGGCTCCTCAGCCTTCTCGGCGGTCGACTCGTTTACGGTCATGTATATCCCGGCGGTGCCGGTGCTTGCCTACCCGATCCACAACGCTCCGAACGTCCCGGTGAACACGACGTTCAAGTGGAACAGGGTCGCGGGAGACAGCAACTATGTCCTCCAGTACTGGACGGCCAGTTCGTCCGGACTTCTTACCACGACCGATACGACGAAGCATGATTCGTCCGTCGCGGTCACCGGTCTTGAGGCCCGTTCGAAGTACTACTGGAAGGTTATGGCGTACAATCAGGGCGGTGCTGGCACATTCACGGCGATCGATTCCTTTACGACCGCGACTGAAGTACCGATTGCGCCGACTCCGTCTTCGCCGAAGAACGCCCTCGGTGTGAACAGGGTCGTGAAGTATGTCTGGGGCTCGGTACCGAACGCAACATCGTACCACCTCCAGGTCTCCTCGGGATCCACGTTCCCCGACACCGTTCTCGACATGAAGCTTGTCGACACGAGCGTCGTTGCTCCTGACACGCTCAAAGGCACGACAAGGTATTACTGGCATGTCAGCGCCGTCAATGCGGGCGGTGAAGGTGCATTTTCGGCCGCCACGACATTCCAGACAGGCAGCCTGGTCGATGTCGCAGCCTACGGCACGCTTTTGCCGACGGAGTTCGCGTTGATGCAGAACTACCCGAACCCCTTCAACCCGGCGACGACCATCAGCTACGACATTCCGAAGAACGCCTTCGTCAACGTGACGATCTATGACGTCCTCGGAAGGGTTGTCACAACGCTGGTTGACGGTCCTCAGGCCCCGAACCACTACAAGGTCCAGTGGAACGCTTCGAACATAAGCAGCGGAATGTACTTCCTCCGCGTTACGGCTCGCAGCGTCGACGGATCCGGCACGTTCTCGGCCGTGAAGAAGATGCTGTTCATGAAGTAACCGTTGTAGCGGTCATTGCGGCCCGTCCGTGGATAACGGGCGGGCCGCTTTTTGTTTTGGGCGGTTCGCAAAGCCGTTCGCTTTCGCACGTCATCCAATTGCCACACCATCACCCTCAAGGAGCACCAATGAATCATGCGGTGAAGAATAACGAAAGAGTGAGGATCGGTCAGCAGGGAATGTTCGCCGCATTTCTTCTTGTGCTCTCGCTCCTCTTCGTGCCACACCTACAGGCGCAGATTCAGACCAACGTCCCGGCGTTGAAAAACGTTTATGCGCACGATTTCTACATTGGATGCATTCTCTCGTACCGTCATGTCGGCTTCCCGACCGATTCGGTCGTTCCCGGCCAGTCGGCGGTCGTCGACCCTAACGGCGGGTACCTCATCCAATACCATATGAATTCGATGTCCCCCGGGAACAATATGAAACTGCAGTACACCGTCGACCTGACGACGAGCGCGTCGAACTATGCTGCGGCCTCCGGTGCGGCAAGAGATTCGGTGAACCTCAACCCCGTCATCCGGTTCAACGGAGACATTATTGCCCAGCTCAATTGGGCGAGGAGGCAGGGGTTCACCTTCCGGGGGCACAACCTCGTCTGGCACGCCTCCGCACCGACACAGTTCTTCCGGAACGGGTATCTCACCAACGGCTCCCGCCTGCGGAAGGACAGCATGCTCGTGAGGATGGACAACTACATCCACGCCGTCATCCAGACCATCCACCAGGGATGGCCGGGTCTTCTCTTCGCGATGGACGTCGTCAACGAGGCGATCGACGACGGGACCGGAGCCGTCCGGACGACCGGAAACGAGTGGTACACGACATTCGGCGATTCCACGTACATCATGGCGGCGTTCCAGCTGACCCGGAAGTACACCGTGATGTACGGTGAAACGCAAATGAAGCTCTATTATAACGACTACAACACCGAGACCCCGGCGAAGGCGGACGGCATCGTGAGGCTTCTCACCCCCATTTACCAGGCCGGGTATCTTGACGGCATCGGCATGCAGGAGCACGACGCGAATAATTCTCCCGCTCCCGCCGACTTCATCGCCTCCTACAATAAGTTTTACCCGATCTGTTCGGAAATGGCGGTGACGGAAATGGACGTGACGACCGGAAGCGCCTCCCCTCCCGCATCGGTTCTTGCAACCCAGGCCGACGAATATGGTTCGCTCTTCAAGAGTTTCGTGGAACGGAGCTACAGATCGGGACGCGGAAAGATCATCAACGTTTCAAAAGACGGACTCAACGACGCGAACACATTCGCGACCGGCCAGTCGTCTTCGCTGTGGGACAGCAACGACCAGTGCAAGCCCTCATTCTTTGCCGTTGCCGATGTGGGGATCAATTACCACTCCCTTGATTCTCTCATCGTTGCTGCCGGAGGCCTTAATCCGTACGACTACACGAAGAGCACAAGAGTCGCCTTTCAGTCGGCACTCGCGTCTGCGAAGAGCGCTGAGGCGAGGAACTATAACTATCAATCGTCGGCGGACACCGGGCTTGCTCTCGCGAGAACTGCGCTGAAGGCGGCTATGGATACTCTCGTGTCGATCAATTTCACGCAGGCTCCCACGGCCGTTCCGACAATCCTCTTCCCGATCGCCAATGCCGGTAACCAGCCCGCGAACCTCACGCTGGTCTGCTCGAGAACCTCCGACGCCGACATGTGGCACTGGCAGGTCTCCACGGACGGAGCGTTCGGAACGCTCATTGTCAACGACTCGACAAAGGACACGACGAATGCCGTCGGCCCGCTGCTCCCCGCCACGCGATATTATGTTCGCGTGCGCGGCATCAACCAGCTTGGGGCATCGAACTTCTCGGCGCCGGATTCCTTTGTCGTGATCGCGCTCCCCTTGGTGCCGGTCCCGTTTCTCCCCGCTCTCAACGCGACGGATCTGCGGGTCGATACGGTCTTTCTCAAATGGCATTCCGTTCCCCTCGCCGTGGGGTACGAATGCCGGGTCTCGTTGAGCCCCTCGTTCTCGTCACTGCTCGTTCTGCGCGACTCGACGACGGATACGACCTTCAGGCTCACCGGCCTTTCGAGTTTTACAAAGTACTTCTGGAAAGTCCGCGCTTACGATGCCGGAGGAGCGAGTGCATTCTCATCGGCGGATTCCTTTACAACGGGGAACGCGTCCGCCGTTCCCATCCCTGCCGTACCGCTTCTCGTCTCGCCGAGGAGCACGACGTCGGTCGACAGGCTCGCGACGCTCGTCTGGCGTTCGACGCAGTATGCCACGTTGTACCGGGTTCAGATCGGGACCGACCAGGCATTCGGGACGTCGGCACAGGATACGACCGTCACAGATACGTCGTTGACTTTGAAGACTCCGCTCGCCCCGAACACGGTCTACTATTGGCACGTCAGCGCGATCGATAGCACCGGCGCAAGCGCGTATTCCGCCACCGCTCACTTCACGACGGGGAGCCTGCTGACGACCGGAGAGGCGACCGCCGGTCCGCCGACGTCGTTCGCGATTTCACAGAACTATCCGAACCCGTTCAACCCGACCACGACGATACGGTACGAAGTGCCGACGACCGGGACCGTCTCGATCAAGGTCTACGACCTCCTGGGACGCGATGTCGAAACCCTCTTCGCCGGGACACGGCAACCGGGAAGCTATACAGTGACCTTCGACGGGTCCCGGCTCGCGAGCGGCGTTTATATTTACCGGATGAAAGCCGGAAGTTTTGTCGAGACGAAAAAACTGTTATTGATCAAGTAGAGGAGAGGATCGCGTGAAGAGAGAACGGTTGCCCTTCGTCCGGCTCGCGCTTCTTTCCCTTGTCGCATTCGGGTTCAGTGTGGAGAGCGGCAATGAAGCGCATGCGCAGGCACACACCGTGCAAGGCATTCTGACAGCCGGCACGAGCCCTATATCGTCCGGGTAGCGAATACCGACAGCGTACTGCAGATTATCAGGGGTTTTGGAGGGATCAATATGCCCGGAGTGTGAAAAATTGCGCCCGAGGTGCGGACGTATCGGATCCCTCAAGCACGGCGACGATCATGCTGGATGCTTCCAGCGTGTCTACGTTTGTCTCACGATAACAGGCGTTTCTCGAGGGGAAATTTCTGGCCAAGTCCAAGTATCGCGCCGGGCAAAAAATGCCGGCATCGGATAGTTTCAAAAGAAGGAGATAGCTTTGACAACACGCAAAATCTTTGCCGCAGGGGTTATCGTTTCATGCATGGTGTTCGGACCCGCCTTCTCGCAACCCACGGGAGGACCGTACGGCCCGCTTCGTCAGACGTACGAGATTCCCTCGGACGCTGCCAAAATCTTTTATGTCTCGCCGAACGGAGACTCCACGAGTTCCGGCGAGAATCTCTCCGAGCCGACAACCCTTGAAGCGGCGATTGCGAAGGTGAAAACCGGCGATGCCATCATCATGCGCGGCGGCACGTACCGGACTGGCGACCTCGTCCTGAACCAGGGAATCACCATCCAGCCGTACAAGGATGAAGAGCCTGTTCTCAAGGGATCCTTTGTCGCCTCCGACTGGCGCAGCCTCGGGAATGGACTGTGGGTTACTCACTGGACACGGCTCTTCCCGTCGAAGCCCGATGGATGGTGGCAGCGCGAGAGGGAAGGGAAGAAGACGCCGTTGTATCGTTTCAACAACGACATGGTTTTTGTCGACGGAAAATTCCTTCAGGCGGTCGGATGGGAGGGGGAAGTCGACGAGAATTCCTACTACATAGATTACGATGCGGGGATGGTCTACATCGGCACCGATCCTGCGAACCATCTCGTGGAGATTACCGCCTTCAACGTCGCCATCCTGAGGACGACGGGCGAGTGTCATGGGAAGGAGTCGGACCGGAAGGGGTATACGATCAAGGGGGTCACCTTCACCCAGTACGCATACCGGGCGCTCGAGATCGAAGGGACGGAGCCGTCCGGGATTTCCGCCGAATCCGAGCACGGGAAAGCGGTCGTCGGGACGCTTCTCGAAAACTGCACCATCTCGTTCTGCTCGCGTGTCGCAGGCTACTTCAGGGGGGACCGGTTTACGATGCGGCACTGCAAGGTGAGCGACACGAGCACCGAAGGGGTCTACGTTATCGGGTCCAACGACATTCTCCTCGAGGGGAACATCTTCACCCGGAACAACATCGAGCGGATCACCGGCTACTACCCCGCGGCCGTGAAGATCTTCAACCAGTGCTACCGCGCGACATGCCGGGACAACCTCATCATCGACCTTCCGTACTCGAACGGAATCTGGTACGATGTCGGCGAGGTCGACGGGGTATTCGTCAACAACTGGGTCGAGAACGTCGGCCATGTCGCTGCGACGACGCCGACCGACCAGGTGTGGCCGAGCGACAACGGGTTCTTCTTCGAGATCTCGAAAGGAGTCATCGTCGCGGGGAACGTCTTCGTCAACTGCGATCATGGTATGATGATCCTCAACAGCTCAAATGCGCGGGTCTACCAGAATACCTTTGTCAACAGCATGGCGGTGTTCGGCAGGAACGGGCGGGTGCCGGCCGGCGATCATTTCGGATGGCACTCGAGTACCGGGCCGGAGGTCGAAAAGCGGGAGGGGCACATCTTCGTCAACAATCTGCTCTATGGCGATGAGAACTTTTCCAGGCCGCTCCTTTTTGTCTGGCAACCTTCTTCACTCTGTGACCGGCTCCCGAACCCGCAGCTCCGCGAGCTGGACAACGAGGTCTTCGTGCGGGCCCGCACGAACCCCTCGTATCCGGTGATCCTCTGGAGCCCTGCACACAACGACAAATGTCAGATAGGGATTGACTCGCTCGGGACGCTGAGGAACATCTTCCCCGGCTCTCTTAGGAACTCGACCTACCTCGCCGGCTACGGCTCTGCGGTATTCAAAAGCGCGGATCTCGGCAATTATCAATTACTCGATGGAACTCCCGGATCAACCTCCGGTGCGGTGATTCCGGCGGAGATTCGCAAGGCGATGGGGCAATCGGGGAAGGCCAGCCGCCACGTGGGAGCTCTCGCCCCGGCTGAGTAGGCAATAGTCCGTAGAAGTCCGGTAGCCCCGTGCCGGAACCGAAACAATGAGGATGTCATGTTCCGTCACGGACATCTCAGGGGATGGAGAGGGGGCCGTCCATTTTGCCGCGGCATATTGATTCCTCCATTCCATCCGAGGCCCGCAATGAAGAATTCCAGTTCCTCAATCTATCGTGCTTCTGCCCACGCTCTTTCGCTTCTCCTCATCACGTTTCTCCTCGTGAGCGTATCCCCGTCGCAGCAACCCGGGAAGGAAGGAATTCCTTTCCTTCGCCTCCACGGAACGGCAACACAACTGATCGTCGACGGGAAACCGATCCTTATGCTCGGAGGCGAGCTGGGAAACTCCAGCGCTTCCAGCGTCGAATACATGAGGCCGTTGTGGGATAAGCTGACAGCGATGCACCTCAGCATGGTCGTCGTTCCTGTTTACTGGGAGCTCATCGAGCCTTCCGAGGGAACCTACGATTTTTCCGTCGTCGACAGCATGATTCTTGCCGCACGTGCGCACGGCCTGAAGGTTGTGCTCCTCTGGTTCGGTTCGTGGAAGAACAGCATGTCGTGCTACGTTCCTGCATGGATAAAAACCGACGCGCGTCGTTTTCCCCGCGCGCGGACGAGCGACGGGAGAGCTCAGGAGATCCTCACTCCATTTTCCCGGACGAACATGGAGACCGACGCCAGAGCTTTTGCCTCCTTCATGAAGCATCTTCGAGCGCTTGACGGGAACAACCACACCGTCGTGCTCGTCCAGGTGGAAAACGAGATCGGGATGATCCCCCAGGCGAGAGATTTTTGCCGCGAGGCGAACGAGGCGTACCGCGCCGAGGTTCCCGGAGATCTCATGGCGTATCTTGCAAAGAACAAGGATCGTCTCACCCCGGAGCTCCGGCAGGCCCGGGAAAACGCCGGGGCGAAACCGGCAGGGGACTGGGAAGAGGTGTTCGGGAAAGGGATGCAGACCGAGGAGATTTTCATGGCGTGGTACTTCGCCCGCTACACGAACCATGTCGCCGAAGAGGGAAAGAAGGAGTATCCTCTGCCGATGTATGTTAACGCTGCGCTGATCCGGCCGGGATACAAACCCGGCCAGTACCCGAGCGCAGGGCCGCTCCCCCATCTCTTCGACATCTGGAAAGCGGGGGCACCGGCGATCGACTTCCTCGCCCCGGATATCTATTTCAAGAACTTCGCCGAATGGCTCGGACGCTTCGACGCGACGGGGAATGCCGTCTTCATCCCGGAAGTCGCGAACAGTCAGAGTATGGCGAACGCCTTCTTCGCCTTTGGCGAGCACCACGCGATGGGTTACAGTCCCTTCTCGATCGAATCGTTGAGGGACCCCGCCGACAATCAGGTCGCCGAGGCGTACGATGTGCTGCATCAGCTCGAACCGCTGATTCTGGAGCACCAGGGGACGCCGACGATCGCCGGAGTACTCCTCGACAGCGCAGTGCAGACCGCGCACGTCGAAATGGGGAATTACGTCATTCACTTCCGGCACGAATACAGCTGGAAATATGCGGAGCGCGTCGGAGCCGATACTCCGCGGGTCGGAGGGATGATCATCCAGCTCGCACCGGACGAGTTTCTCGTCGCCGGGACCGGTCTCCTCGCCACGTTCTGGCCCCGATCGGAGGAGGCCGGAACGGTCGGCTATCTGAGCATCGACGAGGGAAGATACGTCGACGGCAAATGGATAGCCGGGCGGCGGCTCAACGGCGACCAGAACAACCAGGGAAGAGAGCTCCATCTTCCCCTCGGCTCGTTCGGCATTCAAAGGGTCAGGCTCTACACGTATTGAAAAGATCGGGGCAGCGTGAGAATTGCGCCCCATGCGGGACAATGCTTGTGCTTATGATGGCACATTGACGGATATCCTTGAAGTATCTTATTTTCGGAAGGGAAGTCAAATGTTCAGTTTGAGGACTACGTTTGTCCGCGCGGCCTTGCGCGGAACGATTCTCTCCACCATTGTCGCCGCGATGTCGCTCCCAGGGCTCGCGCAACCGCTCGCCGCCGGTTCGGGCAAATTTCTTGGCTGCTCGACGAGCGCAGGCATCTGGCCAAACCTGGACCAGTACTGGGATCAGGTCACACCGGGGAACGACGGCAAGTGGGGTTCGGTCGAATCGTCACAGGGTGTGTTCACCTGGACGAACCTCGACAACATCTACCAGTACGCCACTTCGCGGGGCTTTCCGTTTAAGGAGCACAATCTCGTCTGGGGAAGCCAGCAGCCGGGCTGGATCACCCTCCTTGACTCGGCCACGCAACGGTCATACGTTGAAGGATGGATCCAGGCGGTCTGCCAGCGGTACCCGCAGACGGCACTGATCGATGTGGTGAACGAGCCGTTCCATTCGGTCCCCCCCTATGCGAACGCCCTCGGCGGCAACGGCAAGACCGGCTGGGACTGGGTCGTGACGGCGTTCACGTGGGCCAGGGAGTACGCCCCCGCCGGCGCGAAGCTCCTCCTCAATGAATACAACATCGTCGGAAGCAACACGGCAACGACGAACTACATTAATCTCATCGACACCCTCAAGGTTCGCGGCCTCATCGACGGCATCGGCGTTCAGGGACACTACTTCGAATTTCGCAGCCAGGTGCACGCGACGAGCAACATCTATCAGTATTCGATCAGCACCATCCAGAGCAACCTCAACAGACTGACGGCCACCGGGTTGCCGGTCTATCTCTCCGAATTCGACATCGACGAGCCGGCAGACTCCGATCAGCTTGCCCAGTACCAGATTTACTTCCCGATCTTCTGGTCGAACCCCGGAGTGAAAGGAATGACACTCTGGGGATACATCCAGAGCGACGTCTGGAATGCCCACCCCAACACCTACCTCCTTCTGTCGGACGGCACCGAGCGCCCCGCCCTGAAGTGGCTCCGCCACTACGTCCGGTACGGACCGGTGCCCGCGACCACTTCGGCCTTGGCTCCGATCAACACCACGAACGAAGCGCGGATGACGACCTTTCGCTGGAAACCCGCGACCTATGCGACAAGCTATGAGATCCAGGTCGCGCTCGATCCGCAATGCCAGGTCATAGCGGTCGACGATACGCTTTCCGACACCACGGTGACGCTGAGTTTTCCTCTCGACGCCAGCACACAGTGGTACTGGCACGTTGCAGGGATCGACTCGGCCGGGGAAGGGGCTTTTTCAACCCCAGTCGGTTTCATGACCGGCACTGAGCTTGGAGTGAGCGTCCAGGCGCTTGCTCCGGGGAGCTTCGAGCTCCGCCAGAATTATCCTAACCCGTTCAATCCCGCGACGGTGATCAGCTACCATCTGGCGGTCGGCGGCTTCACGACGTTGAAAGTCTACGACATCCTCGGGAAGGAGGTCGCAACGCTTGTGAACGGGATGAAGAACGCGGGGACCTACTCAGTCCGCTTCGACGGCGCGAACCTGCCGACAGGGATTTACTTTTACCGGTTAAGATCGGGCAAATTCTCCGGGATGAAGAAACTGGTTTTGATGAAGTAAGGATGGGAGGATGCCGCGGGCGTTGAGCTGGCGCATCGATTGAATATTTTTTCCAGGAAGGTGAGCACCACGATGAAAAGATCGGATTGCCATCTCGGCATCGGCGTTATAGTTCTCTCTCTCCTCCCGTTCACGTCGTTGGCGGGAATCAAGCTCCCGCACATTTTCGGTGACGGGATGGTGATTCAGCGGGATGCAGAGGTGAAGGTGTGGGGCTGGGCCGACCCCGGGGAAAAAGTCGAAGTGAGCTTCATCCATTCGATCTATGGAACGACCGCCGGCTCCGACGGAGCGTGGGCGGTCGCGATACCCGGCCTAAAAGCCGGGGGTCCGTACGAGATGGCGATCCGCGGGAGCGATACCGTGACGCTCAAAGATGTCCTGGTCGGGGATGTCTGGTTGTGCTCGGGTCAATCCAATATGGAGCTCCCGATGCGGCGTGTCAGTCCGATCTACGGAGCAGAAATCGCCAATTCGGCAAACCCCGAGATCCGGCAATTTGCCGTCCCCCAAAACTACAATTTCAAGTCGCCGCAAAAGGACCTCCCTTCCGGAACCTGGAAAAGCGCAAACCCGAAGGATGTCCTTGAATTCTCCGCGGTCGGGTATTTTTTTGCGAAGGCTCTCTACGACAGATACAAAGTCCCGATCGGAATCATCAATTCAAGTCTCGGAGGATCGCCGATCGAGTCGTGGATCAGCGAGGAATCTCTGAAGCAGTTCCCCGAAGCATACGCCGAAGCGCAACGGATGAAGGATACGGCGCTGATCCAAAGAATAGTCCACGACGACCAGACGAGAATCGGCACTTGGTACCGTGAACTGGATCGGAAGGATCTGGGTTACTCCGGCCCTCATTCGTGGCGCGATCCAAAGGCCGACACGGCGGGGTGGGGAACGATGAGAATCCCCGGGTTCTGGGCGGATGAAGGTTTGGGAAACATCAACGGAGTCGTCTGGTTCAGGAGGAGCGTGAACATTCCGGCCTCCATCGCCGATTCCGCTTCGCTGCTCATCATGGGGAGAATTGTCGATGCCGATTCGGTTTTTGTCAACGGGGTCTTTGTCGGAACGACGAGTTACCAGTATCCTCCCCGCCGATATCCTCTCCCTCCTCATACATTCAGGGCAGGGGAGAATACGATCGTCATACGGGTGATCAATTCGGCCGGGAGAGGAGGATTCATTCCACAAAAAGAGTATGCAATCGTCGCCGGCACGCAATCCGTCAGCCTCGAGGGGGATTGGCAGTTCAAGGTGGGAGCGACCATGGATCCCCTGGCGAGCGAGACATTCATTCGGTGGAAGCCGCTCGGTCTCTACAACTCGATGATTGCGCCGATCCTGAACTACCGGATCAAAGGAGTAGTCTGGTATCAGGGGGAGTCGAATACCGGCCACCCTGTCGAATACCGCGACCTTCTGACATCGCTCATCAAGGACTGGCGTACGAAATTCAATCAGGGAGAGTTTCCATTCCTCATCGTTCAGCTCCCGAACTTCATGGAGGCGCACCCGCAGCCGACCGAAAGCGGTTGGGCGATGCTCCGTGAGGCTCAGGCAAGGGCTCTGGCCTTGCCGAAGACCGGCCTCGTCGTGACAATCGATATCGGAGAGTGGAATGACGTCCATCCGCTCGACAAGAAAGATGTCGGAGACCGGCTGGCACTCTCCGCCGAAAAGATTGCCTACGAAGAGAAGGGGATTGTTTACTCCGGACCTTTCTATAAATCGATGCACGTGGAAGGGGGGAGAGTGGAGTTGGCATTTGAGCATGTCGGCGGAGGTCTTGTCGCAAAAGGAGGAGGAGCACCGGGTCCTTTTGCGATCGCGGGGGATGGCAAGAAGTTCTTCTGGGCGAATGCGAGAATTGAGGGGGACAAAGTGATTGTCTGGAGCGATAGCGTCCTCCATCCTGTCGCGGTCAGGTATGCCTGGGCCGACAACCCGGCCGGAGCCAACCTCTTCAACAAAGAAGGGCTTCCGGCATCCCCCTTCCGGACCGACGATTGGACTCCCGTATCCGACGCAGAGCACTAAACCGGGGATCATAAGACGAGTCTTCGAGTTCGGGGGAATTGCACGCTTCGTGCCGATCTCGGCGCGGGATTTTCCGTCATGAAGCTCAGCACCGGTTCCGATCTCGCTCACACGATCCTTCCACCTTCATATCTTATCGGAGAGGGCCCGGAGTATTCCCCCGGGCTCTACGACGAATCGAAGGTTCTCCACTGCTTGAAGAAATAGAGGAAGATTTTTGTGGGTCTCCCTCGAGAGAATGTGGAGAAGCATCCACTTGAGTGGAAGCGAACTCACTAGTCAACATTCAAGGAAGAGTATGGAATCTCTGATCCAGCCACCCTCCGCCGCCGATCGGCACGCTTCATCCTGGAGAAGGTTATTC
>DATJQP010000079.1:0-54933 GCA_035505655.1 Bacteroidota bacterium | reverse complement strand
AAGGTACTATCCGAGCGTCAATGTCTTTGCCGGGTATCAGTTCAGCAACACGCTTCTTTCGCACATCACCGATGACAAGGGCATCAGCTGGGGGCTCCAGATACAGTGGAACCTCTTCGACAACTTCCAGACGAATCAGGCAGTCCAGACCGCGGCCGTGGACCGAAGGAACGCAGAGCTGACCGTTCTTCAGACACAGAGGAACGTCAACGTCGATATCAAGAAAGCGCTCCTCGACCTCGAGTCGGCCCGGAAGCAGTACACCGCGAGCGTCAAGAGTGTCGTCTCTGCGTCGCAGGACCAGAAGGTCGCCGAGGAGACCTATAACCTCGGTGCAGGAACGCTGGTCGACCTGCTCATTGCGAACGCCAACCTCGTCAACGCCGAGGCGAACAAAGTCAACGCAACCTACGGCTATATCACGGCGAAGCTGAACCTCGACCTCGCGGTCGGCAACACTAAATACTGAACAATGAACACGAGACATCTTATATATCTCTAAGGAGCAGCAGACAATGGCAAACGGTAAAGGGAAAAAATCGAAGAAGAAGATTTTTATTTTTTCGGGGATAGGTCTTCTCCTCCTCGCGCTTGTCCTGATCGTGCTGCTGGGGAGCAAAAGAGAGAACGTTATCAGCGTGCAGACGGAGAAGGTCCAGCGGAAATCGATCACACAGATCGTCACCGCCTCCGGGAAAATCCAGCCGGAGACCTCCGTGAAGATCAACGCCGAGGTGAGCGGCGAGCTCATCCTGCTCCCGGTGAAGGAAGGGTGGAACGTCAAGAAGGGGGATCTCCTCGTCCGTATCAAGCCGGATATCTACCAGGCGGCCGTCGACGGCGCTGAAGCGGCGCTCGTTGCCGCGAAGGCGACGCTCGGGCTGAATCAGGCAGGTCTCGATAAGGCGGAAAGCGAATACAAGCGGGCGGAGGGATTGCACGAAAAGAACCTGATGTCGGAGCAGGATTTTGTCACGGCAAGAACGAACTACAAGGTTGCGAAGGCACAGACGGAGACGGCAGTCTCCGGCGTTACCCAGGCGGTGGCGAATCTCAATCAGTCGAAGGAGAGCCTCGCCAAGACGTCGATTTATGCTCCGATGGACGGGACAATTTCACAACTCATCTCTGAGCTCGGCGAGCGGGTCAGCGGAAGCAGCTTCACTCAGGGAACGGAGATCATGACCGTTGCCGACCTGAGCCGGATGGAAGCTCGGGTCGACGTGGGGGAAAACGATGTCCCGCTCATCTCGATCGGCGACACGGCGATCATCTCCGTCGACGCGTATCCGGACCGGAAACTCAAAGGGATCGTCTATGAGATCGCGAACACCGCGACAACGACCGGACTTGGGACGCAGGATGAAGTGACGAACTTCCAGGTGAAGATCAGAGTGCTCGACAAAGACATCGCGCTCCGTCCCGGAATGTCGATGTCCGCGGATATCCAGACGCAGACTCACAACAACGTTCTCGCCGTGCCGATCCAGAGCGTGACGACCCGTACCCCGAAGATGCCCGAGGGGGGAAAGCAGGATACGTCGCGCAAGGCGCAGAATGTCATGGCCTCGAACGCCGCCGCGGTGAACAACTCGGTGAACCCGGACAAGCCGGTCGAAGTGGTTTTCGTCATCGAGAACGGCAAGGCGAAGCAGGTGCCCGTGAAGCGCGGCATCAGCGACGAGACGACGGTGGAGATCATCAACGGAGTGGCGGAGAACCAGGAAGTCGTCTCCGGCAGTTACAAAGCGATCAACAAAGATCTTGAAGACGGCTCGACCGTGAAGATCGACAATACCGCGAAACGGTTCGGGATGGTGAAGAAGGAAGGCGCATAGCACTTTCGATCCGAACATCTCTGAATGAAAAAAGCACTCTTCTGTGCGCTATCCCTTGTGAGTTTCGCCGGTCCTGCGGTCGTTGAGGCCCAGGCGCCGGTCGACAGCACCGGGATCAAGCTGTTGTTTCAACGGAAATTTGCTGAGGCAGAAGCGTTCTTTGAATCCGCGCTGAAGGCCAGCCCGGGCGACCCGGAGCTTCACTACTGGGAGGCAAGGGCTCTCCTCTACAACCACCGTGCGGACGATGCCGAGGATGAGATCGACAAGGCGCTGGAGATCAACGATCGGGTCGCCAGGTACCACTACATGCGCGGTCAGATCCTCGGCGAGCGGGCGATGAACTCAAACATCTTCAAGCAGGGGATCCTCGCGCCGAAAGTCAAGAATGCCTTTCTTCGGGCAGCGGAGTTGGATCCCGGAATGGTCGAGGCGCACGTCGGGTTGTATAACTACTACGTCATGGCACCGGGGATCATGGGCGGAAGCGACGAGGAGGCGCTCAGGCAGGCGGAGATTGTCACGACGCTCGATGCACCCCGCGGTCACATCCTTCTCGCCAACTATCACCAGCACAAGAACGAGCCGGGGTTGGCCGAGGAAGAGCTGAAAAAGTCGATTGCCGCAGCTCCCCAGCGAACCTCGGGGTACAAGATGCTGGGATACCTTTACGTCTCCGAGGGGAAATTCGACCCGGCCGTCGAGCAGTTCGCGAAGTATGTTGCTCTCGACCCGAAAAACCCCGACGCCTACGACAGCTACGGAGATGCTCTCTATGAGCAGGGAAAATATGACGAGGCTATCGAAAAGTACTCGCTTGCGCTGTCGATCGACCGGAACTTCTCGAGCTCGATTTTCCGGCTCGGCAACTGCTATGAGATGAAGGGGATGAAGGACAGAGCGGTCGAGCACTACCGTCGGTACCTCTCCGTCGACCCCTCCGGGAGAAACGCGGAGACGGCACAGAAAAAAATTAAGGAACTCTCATAATCCGATCGTCGAAGGGCACTGTATGAACGTCATCAACATCAAGAACATCAGCAAGACCTACGTCATGGGCACCGAAGAGGTCCATGCGCTCCGCGACGTCAGCATCACGATCGACCGGGGAGAATACGTTGCGATCATGGGTCCCTCGGGCTCCGGGAAATCGACGCTCATGAATATCCTCGGCTGCCTCGACACTCCCAGCACCGGTCTCTACGAGTTCAACGGAGTGAATGTGAGCGAGATGAACGACAATGAACTCGCGAAGATCAGGAACAAGGAGATCGGCTTCGTCTTCCAGACGTTCAATCTTATCCCCCGATCGGACGCCCTCCACAACGTCGAGCTCCCGCTCATCTACGGCGGCGTCAACGCCCATGAGCGGAAACGGCTCGCCGCCGAATCACTCCAGCACGTGAGTCTCGGGGATCGCATGCATCACCGTCCGAATGAGCTCTCCGGCGGTCAGCGCCAGCGTGTCGCGATCGCCCGTGCCCTCGTCACGAAGCCCTCGATCATTCTCGCCGACGAACCGACCGGAAACCTCGACACCAAGACCGGCGACGAAATCATGGCGCTCCTCGAAGAGCTCCATCACAACGGGAATACCATCATTCTCGTCACCCACGAAGAGTACATCGCGGAGCATGCAAACAGGATCATCAGGATCAGGGACGGGAAGGTCGAGAGGGATGAACCGGTGGAACGAAAGATCAGACCGACGATTGCCTGACCGGGCGACCACTTGAGCGAGGCAAAAGCATGGGAATGAGGATAGCAGATTTCGCGTATGAGCTCAAGGAAGGGCTTGCCATTTCCTTCCAGGCGATTCGTGCGAACAAAATGCGTTCGGTGTTGACGACGCTCGGCATCGTGATCGGAATCGTCTCGGTGACCCTGATGGGGACAGCCATCGAAGGCTTGAGCCGTGGGTTCAACGACAGCATCAGCAAGCTCGGCGCGGACGTCCTCTATGTCCAGAAATGGCCTTGGTTCGGCGGCGATGAATGGTGGAAATACCGGAACCGGAAGGAAGTGAAGTATCCGGAGTATCGCGCCATCGAGCGGCAGGCGACGCTCATCAAGGCGGCGACGCCGACATGTGGCATGAGCCTCTCCGTCAAGTACAAGGACCGGAGCTCGGACGGCGTCTTCATCATCGGTGCAAACGAACAGTACACCGAGACGGGCGGGATCATGATGCAGGAGGGGCGATTCTTCAGCCAGTCCGAATCGGACGGGGGAAGACCTGTCTGCGTCATCGGGACCGACGTCGAAGATAATCTCTTCCCGAACGAAAGCCCGCTCGGTGAGAACATCCGGATCGGCAACACGAACTTCCGGGTGGTCGGCGTCACCGAAAAACAGGGAAGTTTTCTCGGACTGGCGAGCCTCGACGACAGGGTCGTCATTCCCATCCAGGCATTCTTCGAGCACTTTGGCTATAATCGCGGACTCCAGATCGCCGTCAAGGCGGCCGATATCCGCTCGCTTGACGATACCAAGGAGGAACTCCGAGGAATCCTTCGTAAGGCCCGCCACGTTCCGCCTCAGGCGGAGGACGATTTTGCCATCAACCAGCAGGAAATGTTCGTCCAGACATTCAATGCGGTCGGGAGCGTCGTGGCGGGGATCGGCCTTTTCATCACGGCCCTTTCGCTCTTTGTCGGGGCGATCGGCATCATGAATATCATGTTCGTCTCGGTGACGGAACGGACCAAGGAGATCGGCATCAGGAAAGCGATCGGGGCAAAGCGGCGGACGGTTCTTCTCCAGTTCCTCGTCGAGTCGGCTTCGCTGTCTCTCATCGGAGGACTCATCGGCATCATCATCTCGTATCCCCTGAGCTTGTTGCTCAACCAGATTCTCCCCACGTCGATGCCGGTCTACGTCGTTCTCGTCTCGATCTTCATTTCAATCCTTGTCGGGGTGATCTCGGGATTCCTCCCCGCGAACAGGGCGTCGAAGCTGGATCCGGTGGAGGCGTTGAGGTACGAGTGAGAGAAGAGAGAAGAGAAAAGGTATAAAACCGATGGCGGGAAACGTCAGCAATAAGGAGCGGTAAGGTTCATGCAGATACAGGAAAGTCTGAAAATGGCGGTCACCGCCATCCGTTCGAACAAGCTCCGCTCCGCCTTGACGCTCCTGGGGATCGGTGTCGGCGTCTTCTCGATCATCGGTGTCATGACCGCGATGGGAGTTCTTCAGAACGCCATCGAAAGCGGCCTCAGCGACCTCGGGACGAACACCTTCCAGATGCAGAAGTTTCCGGTCGGATTCTTCAACGGTCCGCGATCGAGGGACAAGTTCCGCAACAGGAAGGATATCACCCTCGACGAAGGGGAGATCTTTGTGCAGCGCATGACCCAGGCGAAATGTATCGGTCTCGAGGCATGGTTCGGGGTCAAACAGGTCTGGCACAACAACGACAAGACGAACCCGAACATTTCTCTCGTCGGCGAATCGGTGCAGGGTTTCCCGACGAACAACTGGACGATCCAGCAGGGGAGAGCGTTCACCGAACAGGAGGTCGAGTACGGCGATCCGGTCTGTGTCATCGCGAACGGCGTGATCGAGAAGCTCTTTGTCCACGGTTCTCCGATCGGGGAATTGGTCGAGTTCGACAACCACAAATTCAAGGTTGTCGGGACGATCGAACCCAAGGGAGGTTTCCTCGGAGGGAATCAGGACAACTTCATCGTACTCCCTATCACGACTGCCATGCAGCTCTACGGAAAACAGCGGTCAATCAACATCATGGTTCAGACGAAGGACCAGGCGAGCTACGAGTCGAGCATCGAGCTGGCGACGGCGATCCTTCGCACGATCCGCCATGTCCCTCCCGGCGCCGACGACGACTTTGCGATTTTCTCCAACGACACGCTCATCAAGCAGTTCAACGACCTCACTTTCATGGTGAAGATCGGCACACTCGGGATCGCCTGCATCGCTCTTCTTGCCGCGGGCGTCGGAATCATGAACATCATGCTCGTCTCCGTCACAGAGCGCACCAAGGAGATCGGGATCAGGAAGGCCCTCGGTGCGACAAAAGTCAACATCCTTTCCCAATTCCTCAGCGAATCGGTCGTCTTCAGCCAGATCGGCGGAGTCATCGGCATCATCGCGGGATCGATCCTCGGCAACATCGTCGCCGTGCTCACAAGCGCGCCGCCGATCTATCCGTGGAACAACGAGGTCGCGGTTCTCTCGACGCCGTTCCTCGACTTCTCTGCCCTCGGGCTGAATTTTGTGGCCCTCGTCTTTTGTTCCTTTATCGGGATTGTTTTCGGCGTGTATCCTGCGTGGAAGGCGGCAACGCTCGACCCCATCGAGTCGTTGCGGTACGAATAGTCGCCCAGGCCCGCCCTTTCCGGGGTGTTCCCCTATCTGGCAAGCTCCTGAAGAACGTCGGCTGACAGTTTCGGCAATTCCGGGTATTGCTGCGTCAGGCTATCATATTTCTGGAAGAAGTCGGCGGGACCGTTGACTACCGTTTCGATGAGGGCGTTTCTCCCAAGCTTCGAGTCGATGGCAAAAGCCATGAGGAGCCCGGCGGCTGCCCCGTAGTTGCGGTCGAGACTTCCCGAGAGGTTGGCGTTCATGATAAGCTCGCGTGCCCTTGCCGGCGTCACGGTGGGGGAGGCGAGTTCACTCATCGCGCTGTTGAGCGCTGGAATCGCTTCCCGAACGCTGTTGAACACGGGAGGCGGAAGCGTCCCGCCGGTCCGCTCCTGAAATGAAATCCTGTAGGCAATCCCTTCGTTTTGCACCAGTTCCGCCAGAGGCCAGAACGGAGCCCGCTGGTTGTTGATCGTTCTCCAGACGGAGGACGAGGATTGATAGACGGCGAAGACGGCGTGGAAGGTCTCGTGCGCAAGAGTGCTCAGGGTCTCGATGAATTGCACTTCGGTGGAAGGGTTTGAATTGACAAGACGCGCCAGATTGACGACGATGACAGGCTCCCCGTCGTTGTCTCCGACAAAGACCGGCGTGTTCCCGTGCCAGACGACCCGGCGGACCCATGCCGCTGCGTTTTCGTGTCCAAAGGCGACGATGTAAACGCTCAACGTGGTGGAGATGCGACTTTCGGTGGGGAAGAACTGTTGGATGGTCGCGACGACGCGTCTGTCGAGCTCTTGCTTTTTCGACTCGGCAAGGAGGGCCTTGATCTCGGTCAGATGGGCGCGCACCGGCTCGAGCCCGAAAATGTCGTCCTGACTCGTGAAGTTGTCCCGGAGCGATTCCAGTTCGTGACGGAATGCATCGGGAGGAACCTGCTTTCGGGCCAGGAGGATGCTTGTTGAGGCGGCGAGCTGGCTCCCTTTGAGGGCTGATACGGCTCCCACGCTGTAGACCTTACCCTCGCACAACGCGATGAGCTGTTCCGCGGAGGAATAATCGACCTGGAGGTTCACATCGAAGTTCTGGTTCGGCTGTGCCCGTAGGGGGACGACTGCAGCGATCACCGCCGCCAGAAACAAGGATGCTCTTAGTCCCGACCTCACCTCACCGTCTCCCGTCTGCCCGGATCAGTGATGCGGCGGCATCGGTTAATCGCCTCATGCTTTCATCCTCTTCCCTTTTTCTTCCTCGGTGAAGATCCATCCGACGATCTTGCCCGGGTCGATGTCGGTGAAGTTCTTCCAGTACTCGTTGTTCCTCAAGTACCGGGAACTTGTCTCCGCGGCCGACAGCTGTTCTGCCGTTTCCATCGCCATCCGGAACCGATCCTTCCATTTCTCCATATTGCCCACCCGAAGATCGACCCATCCGTTTTTCGCCCACTCGTCCACGGCCTTTTCGGTCACCTTCAGCTCGTTCTCCCCGCGGTGAGGAGGAATTTTGACTTCGCGGCCTCGGAGGAGCGTCTTTCCGTCGGGAAGAAGGATCGGTATGCCGATTGAGATGATGTGGGACCGGAGCGTTTGATTCTCCTTGACGATCGCCGCGAGAGCCGTCGAGAGTTCCTTTGCCGATGTCTGCACGACCGTTCGCATGGTGATGAAGCCGACCTTAAGAAGGTACGCCTCGTAGAGGAGCTTCGACAGCCTCGGCGGCCCCAACATCTCGAAAGCGACGCTGTCGACGCTGTGCTCCCTCTCAAGGGCCTTCATCTTTTCGAGAGCGCTGTTGAACATGAATCCCGCCCGGTAGGTGGGCTCGAGGGTTGCGTTGTCGAGAGCGTTGATGATATCGTGCCCGGTGTTGCCTCCCTTGATCTCGTAAATAACGTCTTGCGCAATCTCCTCGGGGGTAACATACTCCATCTGGCCCGGGGTCGAGATTGCCTCGAACTCGCCCCGTGAAAAGATGCCGTTCTCCCCGGTATCGATGAAGACCGACTGGAGGAGCTGGTGGGTTGGCGCGGCGGGACCCTCCGTCCTGATGGTAAAGGTGTCCTTGAGCCGCACCCCTTTCTCCGGTGGACAATCGTACAGCTCAATCGGTTTACCCCGGCGGGCGATCTGGCCGAAGGCTATTTTCTTCCACGCGATTGCGCCCGTCGGTTTGATCTCCTTCGTAATCGGCGCGTCGGGAGTTCTCCCCATGAGGAAGAGGAGCAAGGTGTGCGCCCCGGCAACCGCCGATTTGCTCAGGAGGACGCGTGACGGTTTCTCTTCGCTATGAGTATAGGGGATGTTGAGCCCCATCCCTCCGGTGCCGCTCGTGCCGATCTTCACGTAGATTCTGGTCTCCACTTCATTCATCGAGCGGTAAAAGATCTGTACATGCCGGATGAGCTGGGGGATGTACAGTGTGCAGAGGAGCTGCTCGACGGATTCATGAAGCCCCGTGCCTCCCGCTCTCGGATTTTTGAGATGGCGAAGGACTTCTCTCGCGCTCTGGAAAATATCCTGGTAGGCAATCGCGGTTGCGGAGTTGATGCAGTCGATGACGACGTCCGGCTTATACCGTGAGAGGAGCTGGTATAGGGCCGATCGGTGGAGAACCTCCTCGGTGAGCTCGTCGACGGTATCGTCAATGAGCAATCCCCGGAGCCTCTGGTCGGAGAGGATGTCCTCACGACTCAGGTCCTTCAGCTCCGCCCTCGTGAAGATGTTCCCCCACCAGGGAAGGAAAAAGTTCTTGCCGGCATCGGGGAATTCCTTCCTCATCTGCTCGACGGCGTCTTTCGCTTCGGATTCTCGTAGCGACGTAATGATGATTCTCTTCGGCTGTTCGCTCATCAGGGATCGGCAAACGGCCGATCCGACGAGCCCCCATCCTCCGAGAACCAGGACGGTTCTGTTCCGTATGTCCATGACGATACCTCGAAGACTGATCGATTGAAATAAGAATCTGCGGATGCCTCAGGCCTTTTCGACGACGCACGCCGTTCCGTACGCGAGGACCTCGGTCACTCCGCCCATGATCTCCGTCGCATCATACCGGAAGCCTATGACGGAGTTTGCGCCGAGCTGTTGCGCATGCTGGATCATGAGTTCAAAGGCGTCGCGGCGGGTCTGCTCGCAAAGGTTCGTGTAGAGCGAGATGTTCCCGCCGAAGAGGATCTGCAGTCCCGCGCCGATGTTTCCCACAAGCGAACGGGAGCGGACGATGATCCCGCGGACTACCCCGAGGTTCTTTACGATTTTGTACCCGTCGAGTTGAAAGTTCGTCGTTACGAGCGAATGATCCATCGTTGCCTCCTCTTTTGAATGGAATGGGTTGATCAAACTCTTGATCGGATTCCGGGTGCCTCAGGGAATCGGATGCCCCGTCGGACTCAGGAGAACGCCGACGCCATAGGCGATCGCGGCGGTGAGCAGGCCGACAAAGGTCATCTCGAGACCGCTCCGCCACCAGCTTCGTCCCGTGACGATCGTCTTGAGAACGCCGACCGTGAAATGCGCCAGGGTGCTGATGACAAGGCTCAGAACGATGGCAAGGGTCCCGGAAGCAAAAATGAACGGTAGAACCGGTATGATCCCCCCCGCCGCGGTCGCCGCACTCGCAGTGAACGCCTCCTTCACGGGGTTTGGAAATGACGACGATGAGAGCCCGAGCTCTTCGTGCGCCAGTGTCTTGAGAAACTGCTCCGGATTCTGCGTCAACCTGTGGGCCATCATTGCCGATTCTTCCGGAGTGAATCCCTTGAGTTGGTAGAAAAGCTCAAGTTCCTGCCGTTCTTCCTCGGGGTTCAACTCGATTTCTTTTCTTTCCCGCTCAAGCTCGGCCTCGTAGACCTCGCGCTCGGACTTCCGGGCAAGGTAGGCGCCCGATCCCATCGATAGCGCGCTCGCGAGTGTGCCGGCAACTCCGGCGACCCACACAACGTAGCCGCCTCCCGAATATCCCGCCATTCCCGTGACAATCCCAAAAACCGCCCCAAGGCCGTCGTTGGCGCCGTAGACCGCCTGTCCGATCCATCCCCCCGAATGACCCGCGTGCCACTTCTCTTTCTTGAAGATCGCCTCGAGCTTCGCCTGTGGAGGCTCGTCGCCCGACATCGAGTGAAGCACTTTTGAGTGGACCTTCTCTTCGAGGCGGATCTCCTTCATGGCCTCGCTGTCTTGCGGGCTCCCGGCGATGATCGCTTCGGCTTCGTACCGTTCCGTATCCCGGTCTTCCTGCTCCTCCAAGCGCTTCACGGCATTCTCGGTTCCCGACCGGACCAGGAGCCAACGTTTGACCTTGTCGAGGATGGAATCGGCGCCGGCGGGTAGAGTCCCTCCAAGTTCCCTCAGCCTCGCCTCCCATCTGACCGCGTGTTGTTCCTCGGCGTCCGCGAGTTTGTGGAGAACCGCCTTTTGCTTCTCATCACTTTCGCGCGCGGCAAGCGATCGATACGTCGCTGCCCCCGACTTCTCTTTTCGCCAGCTCGTCTGGAGCGATTGGATGAGTCGTTCGTTCTCGGTGTCGGATTTCATTTGTCTCTGGAAGGGTCGAAGGCTCTGTGAGTCAGGATCCCGTGTTTTGGGGTCCGGGTTCTGCGGTGAGGCCGGGATCGCCGCCTCGGGAGAAGATACCTCAAAAATGCTCAAAGGGCAAATTGCCCCGTTGGGCGATCCCGGCGGCTTGCCGCAAGGTGAAGAGATCTCATTCAGGGGACGCGAACGCCGCGATAAAAAAAGGTCGTCATCTCGCAGCACGATGCGAGCGTTTCTCCTTGGCTTGATTTTCACTCTGAAACTGTTTATGATTGTTCAACCTTCCCACTTCTGTCACAACGGAGTATCAATGAGAGAGTATCTCGAGCTGGTGGACCGCGTCCTGGCAAAGGGAGTCCTGAAAAAGAACCGCACCGGGGTCGACACGCTCTCATGCTTTGCCGAACACTACACCATCGACCTCAGCGAGGGATATCCTCTCCTGACGACAAAGAGGATGCAGACGAAGTCTCTCTTTTACGAAGTCCTCTGGTATCTCTCCGGGGAGGATCACATCCGAAACCTCAGGAAGCAGACGAAAATCTGGGACGCGTGGGCGGACGCCCAGGGGAATCTCGAGACGGCGTACGGACGCTACTGGCGACGGTTCCCGAGCGCTGAAATCAACCCTCAGACGGGGAAGTACGAAGTGAAGGAAGTCGATCAGGTCGCCGAAGTGATCAGGTTGCTGAGAACGAACCCCGAGTCACGCAGGATGGTGATCTCGGCCTGGGAGCCGGGGAATGCTTTCCACAGCAAGCTTCCCCCGTGCCACTACACGTTTGTCTTCAACGTTCAGGGAAACAAGCTCAATTGTCATTTGACTCAGCGTTCCGGAGATATCGCGCTGGGAATTCCCTTCAATATTGCGGCCTATTCGCTTCTCACCCAGGCAATTGCCCAGGAGGTGAATCTCGAAGTAGGGTACTTCAGCCATACGATCGTCGACGCGCATATCTACGTCAATCATATCGAAGGACTCAAGGAGCAGTTGAAACGAACGCCGAAGCCGCGCCCCAGACTCCTCATTGCGAAGAAGCCGATCGATCAGCTCCGATACGAGGACTTCGCACTGGTAGGATACGAATGCGACGAGCCGATAAAGTTCGAGGTCGCCGTTTGACCGCGTCCGCTCCGGCACGCTGATTCTCGACCATCTCTTCTATCTCCCCGTGGAACTCATCATCATTGCGGCGATCAACAAGAAGCGAGTCATCGGCAAGGACGGCCGCCTTCCATGGCATATCTCCGACGATCTCAAGCGGTTCAAGAAGCTCACGGTCGGCCACACGGTCCTCATGGGCCGGAAGACCTATGAGTCGATGGGCAAACCGCTCCCCGATCGCCGCAACGTTGTCCTTACGTCGGGGACCATGCCGGGGGTCGAGACCTACGCTTCGATCGGGACCGCCCTTGACGCGCTGAAGGAAGAACCGCTCGTTTTCGTGATCGGCGGAGGGGAGATCTTTGAACAATTCCTGGAGCACGCCGACGAGCTCCGTCTCACGGTCGTCGACAACAATCTCGACGGTGACACGTTTTTTCCCGCCTATGAACACCTCATCGGTTCCCGGTTCCGCCTGGCGAACGAGGAGCCGCACGAGGGCTTTATCTTCAGGGACTACACGACCCGGAAACAGCCGTAGTCTGTCCGATCCCGGCGGCAAGTCGGGCATCCGCAAATCGCTTCACAGCAACTTTTTCTCACCCCGCGCATCCTTCTTTAGAGAGGGCAGTCCACCCCGTTCATGTCTCACTCTCTGATTACCATGGGAGACGGTTCACTCTACGATCGGTTGAGGCACGGAGATGCGGATGCATTCACCGAGCTCTATGGCCAATTCGGTCGGCGCATTTTCTCGTATGCCTCCCGGCTTCTGAAGGATCCGGCGGCCGCCGAGGACGTCGTCCAGGAGACGATGGCGAAGGTTTATTCCAGCCTGCCGGAACTCGCCGACAAGGAGGCACTTCGTGGGTGGATCTTCACCGTCGCCCGGAACCAGGTCTTCGGCCAGCTGCGAAGAACGAGGGCCGTTCGTTTGGAAGATGAAGACGAAGTTTGGGATGAATGCACTCCCCTCGATTCGCTGGTGAGCGCCGAAGAAACGGAAATTGTCCGGCGGCTTCTGGAGGAATTGAAACCCGAGTACCGAGAGGCGTTGATCCTGAGGGAATTCGAAGGATGTTCCTATGCCGAAATTGCCGGGATCACCTCGTCGACAGTCTGTGCGGTCAAGTCGCGAATCTTCAAAGCGCGGAAGGGTTTGCTGAAGAGAATTCAAAAACAGTATGCTGAGAAGGAATGAGTATGGAATGTCTGGAGTACCAACAGGAGCTGAGCGCGCTCATTGACGGCGAGGCCGACGGAGAACATGCCGCGAGTCTTTTTGCTCATCTCGGACGATGCGAGGGATGCAGGGCGTTTTTTCATTCTGCGATTCGGCTTCGCGATTCGTTTGCGGCGATCCGTGGGAGGGAACTTGCGGGAGAAGGGGGGATGGAGCGAGCTGCCCGGCACCGGCAGCAATGGGAGAATGGCCGCCCCTCCCGAAACCGCATCGTTCGCCTTGTGAGATGGAGGTTCACCACCTCAGTCGTCGCCGGCCTCCTCGTCTGCATTCTTTTCTGCGCACTCGGGGTGGGTCTTTCGTCGCTCTTGAGACCTTCGCCGCAGGTCGTCGAAAGAAGGGTGCAGGAGACGGTCTATGTCCTTCAACTTCCCCCCGTCGAGGTGAATGCCGTCTACGGAAATATCGTCAAAGCCAATTAGCCTTGTGGAGTAAGCCATGGTAAGAAAAACTCTTCTGATTGTGTTTGCGATACTTCCTGTTGCGATGGGACGCGCGGTTGCTTCAGATTCGCTCGTGACGAAGGATCGCGTTTCTCCAAAGGAGGTCGTGTTCAACCAACCGGGCCAAGGGAGCATCGTGGGAACGGTTATCGATGCCGAGTTGAAATATCCGATCGCCGGGGCAGAGGTGAAAGTGCTCGGGAGCGATAAGTCCACGACAACCGGAAAGGATGGTCAATTCAGAATCGGTCCGCTACCGGACGGTTATTACCAGATCGAGGCGACCGCGGCTTCCGGGTACGATCCAGCGATACGGAACAACGTCCATGTGGAGGGAGGGAGGGATGAGCCCCTCTTTTTTGAGTTGCGGTCCGCCGCGGGATCTTCGATCCCTCCCGATTTTGTGCCGGTGGACAAACAGCCGATTCCCACCTCAACCCCCGCGCCGAAGTATCCGGAAACAGCGCGGAGGGACAGCATCGAAGGAGTGATCTGGGTGAAACTGGTCGTTGACCAACGAGGGAACGTTGACACCGTGAGCCTTATCAACGTCCGGTGCACGAAAAGAGGAGTCGATCTCGAAGCACCCGACCTGAGTCTCGCCAGGTCTGGAAAGACTTTGTCGTCGGACGAGAGGTCGATGCAAGATCTTGCCCAGGTAACGCTAGCGACGGCGAAGGAGTGGAAATTCACCCCTGCCAGCCTTGGAGGAAAACCTGTCACGGTCTGGGTAACGATTCCCTTCAAGTATAAATTGAATCCTGGCGGCGAATCTCACCCTTCCGGGGAACGGAAGAGTCAGAAGCCCAAGAAGTAGCCTGAGAGGGCGCTATCCACCATGTTGTGACTCGTCTGCGGCGGCATCCCCGGCGACAAATCCTGTCGAGAATGCCGCCTGCAGGTTATAGCCTCCGATCGGACCGGCCACGTCGAGGATCTCTCCGCAAAGTGAGAGACCTTTCACAATGCGTGATCTCATCGTTTTCGGATCGACCTCTCTGAGCTCGACTCCACCCGCGGTGACTTCTCCACGCTCAAGCGGGATGTCGCGTATTCTCCCCAAAGGAAACCTCTTGAGACGAAGTGCGAGTTCTCGCCGCTCTTCCTTCTTCAACTGATGGCATTTCTTGGAAGGATCAATGCCTGCGCTACCGACAAGATGTCCGGCGAGCCGTTGAGGCAGATAGACCCCCGCGAGGGTCTCCGCGGTTCGATTCCCGTTGGAGAGGATTTCAAGACGGATCTCCTCCGCTACTTTGTCCCAGGTCTCTCCGGGCATGAGGTCGACAAAAACGGAGGAGTCGTGCTCTGCTTTCCACAAAGTAAATGCTTCCCTGCTAACCTCGAGCACGGCCGGTCCGGAAATGCCCAGATGAGTCAAGAGAAGGTCCCCTCTTGCTTTTGCGAGAAACGAACCACGGGCTTCCACGATCACTTCACACTCCCGGAGAGCAATTCCCTGCCAATTTGCGGGGGGCACAGGGTCAAGGTAGATCGGTGCCAGGGCAGGTCGTGGCGGCACCACAGTGTGTCCGAGCGAGCGGACCCACCCGAATCCTTCCCCCGTCGTCCCTGTCCGCGGGTAGGAGCAGCCTCCCGTCGCGACGATGACGCGTGGCGAAGGGATAGGTCCTTCTGAAGTCTCTACGCCGAGAACCCGAGACTCACCTGCAAGGAGAGCGAGAACAGGGGTTCCCAGGAGCATCCTTACACCCGCCCTTTCTGCCATACGACTCAGCACATCAACGACATCTTTCGCCCTCCCACTGACCGGAAATACACGTCCATTCTCCCGGGCGTACGTTTCAACTCCGAGTTCCGCCAGGTGTCCAAGAAGTTGAGTGTTGGAGAACCGGAAGAACGAAGATCGGAGGAAACGAGCCTCGTTCGTCCTGAAGCACCTCAGGAGTTCTTCTGTCTCCCCAGCATGAGTAATGTTGCATCTGCCCCCCCCGGAGATCAGGAGTTTAATGCCGAGTTTTGGATTTTTCTCAATGAGGGTGACACTCATTCCCCTGCTCGCAGCTCGCCATGCCGCCACGATGCCGGCGGCTCCGCCCCCGACAACCAGGAGAGAGTTTGCCTCGCTATTGATCATGCTGGAATGGTCCACATCCGGAATGAAAGGAACATCTTCGTCTATTCCAGTGCAAGATAGGGAGAATTTAAGAGAATTCAATTTCAACGCTGTATAGAAACCAATGCGTCGTCGTCTCTTAGGGACGGGTTCTCCTACCGGATTTCTCATTGACTTTTTTTTCTTAAAGAGTTAACTTACATTCTGGTGTTGCCAAAATTCCCGAATCCACGACATGAGGAGCGATTGCTTTGACGAAGGGACCGACGCACGCGACGGGTCATGACAAGAAGCTGCAGGAACAGTTGCGCCGCAGCGGAGAGATCCCTCAGCACATCGCGATCATCATGGATGGTAACGGACGCTGGGCTCAGAAACGATCTCTCCCGCGTGTTGCCGGGCACCACGAGGGGGTGAATTCGGTCCGCGACATCGTGGAGGTCTGCGGCCAGCTTGGGGTGAAATACCTGACGCTCTACGCCTTTTCGACCGAGAACTGGAAACGTCCCAAGGATGAAGTATCGATGCTCATGAGGCTTCTTCTGAGAGCGCTCCGGGACGAAAGAGACAGGCTTCACAACAACAACGTCCACCTCAAGAGCATCGGCGACATCTCGGCCCTTCCTTCCGACGTTCAGGACGAGCTCCTGGACGCCATCGAGCTCATGAAGCACAATACCGGTTTAACCCTTGTTCTTGCGCTCAGTTACAGCGGCCGGTGGGACATCACCAATGCCATCAGGCGTATCGCCGCCGACGCGCAGCTCGGGAAGGTGAAGCCGGACCACATCAACGACAATCTGATTTCGCGGTACCTCTCGACAAAGGACATCCCCGACCCCGATCTTCTGATCCGGACAAGCGGCGAACTGAGGATCAGCAATTTCCTTCTCTGGCAGCTTGCGTATTCGGAGCTCTATATCACGGACCTCTTCTGGCCCGAGTTCAGGCGGCGCGCGCTCTATGACGCGATCGCATCCTTTCAGGGGCGCGAGCGGCGGTTCGGTATGGTGAGCGAACAGTTGAAATCCCGTCGGAAAGACGGCGCCACGACCTACGTGGAAAAGTTTCTTAAAAGTGTCATGGGTACTTAATGTGAAGAGCTGCCTGCTCACCCGATGTTCGTTAGTGCTTTACCTTTCGTTGTTCGGGTGCTCACTCCTTTACTCTCAATCGACTCGCCAGCAAGTTCAGCAATACAAGATCCTGGGAATATCGGTCGAAGGGAACAAGTCGGCGGAACCCGCTGCGATCATCGCGAACTCCGGGCTGAAACTGGGCGACATGATCAGCGTTCCCGGCGAGCAGACTCGCACCGCGATCACGCGTCTCTGGGCCCTCCGCATCTTCTCCGATATTGAAGTCGATATCGAAAACACCGTCGGCGACGGAGTCTACCTCGTCATCAAGGTGAAGGAACATCCGCGTCTCGAGAAGACCGAGGTTGTCGGGGAGGACGAGATGAGCGAGGAGGACATCCTCAAGAAGGTCGACCTCCTGAAAGGACAGATCCTCACGCCCGAGGAAATCAGCGAGATCATCAGAACGATCAAGAAGGCGTACGACGACGACGGCTACCTGCAGGTCAACATCAAGGCCCAGACGATCGAGAACCCCGATTCCTCGGCACGCGGGAGAGTGATCCTCCGGCTCACGATCGACGAGGGAGCCGAAGTCCATATCGGCTCGATTCTCTTCTACGGAAACAAGGCGTTCGATGCCGGCGACCTGAAGGGGGAGATGGACGACACCCACGAGAAGATCTGGTGGAAATTCTGGCGCGGGTCGAAGTTCGACAAGAAAAAGTATGCCGACGACAAGAAAAAGGTGATCGATTTCTACCGGAAGAACGGCTACCGCGACGCGGAGATCATGTCCGATTCGATCTCGTACAACGAAAAGAAGGACCGGATGACAATCCGGCTCTACGTGTACGAGGGTCCTCAGTACTTCATCCGGAACATCACGTGGGAGGGGAACAGCGTCTTCAAGTCAGATCTTCTTAGCCAGCGCCTCGGAATGATGCCGGGGGATGTCTACGACATGGAGAAGTTTGACCGCAACCTCCGGCAGAACGAAGAGCAGACGGACGTTGCATCGCTCTACCTCGACAACGGCTACCTCACGATGTCGATCGACCCGGAGGAGATCAAAGTCGGGCGGGACAGTATGGATATTCTCATCCATATCCGGGAGCGGAACCAGTTCCGTATCGGCAGGGTCGACATCACCGGCAACACGAAGACGAAGGAGAGGGTCATCCGGCGGGAACTTTACTCGCGTCCGGGCGACTACTTCAGCCGCGCGGCGATCATCAGGAGCGTGCGCCAACTCTCAAACCTCAATTACTTCAACCCTGAGAAGATCAAGCCGGACACGAAGATCGTCGACGACAAGACTGTCGACGTCATCTACGACGTCGAGGAGAAATCGAGCGACACGTTCAACATGTCGGTGGGGTACAGCGGCGCATTCGGGTTCACCGGTGCACTCGGGCTCACCTTCAACAATTTCGAGCTTTCGGAGCCGTTTTCCGGCGGCGGCGGACAGATCCTGAGCTTTGACTGGCAATTCGGCGAAGGGTCGACGTACCGCACCTTCTCCATCTCGTTCCGGGAGCCGTGGATGTTCGGGTCGAGGACGTCGTTCGGGTTCAGTCTCTTCGACACGAAGCAGAACTACATCTATTCTCTGGAGGAGACCGGCGGTACGGTCAGTGTCGGCCGGCAGTTCCGGTGGCCTGATGACTATACGCGGGGCGACTGGATTCTCCGTGTCCAGAGGATCAACAACCTCAGCGAGAGCATCTACTACGGGCCGATCGGCGTCACGGATCAGTACAGCATCACGCAGATCCTCTCTCGTAACAGCATCGACAACCCGCTGTTCCCGACCCACGGCAGCGCCCTGTCGCTGTCGACCGAGCTTTCCGGTCCTCCTTTCCTGCCGGGGACCGCGACGTATACGAAGCATATCATCAGCCTCGATTGGTACGTTCCGATTCTCAACAGCTCCAAGGTAGCGCTCTATCTCGGCACGCAGTACGGCGAGATCCTGACGCTGAAGCATGTGCTCGGCCCGGGAGATGTTCCGTACATCGAATACTTCTCGATGGGAGGAACCGGCCTGGGCCAGATCAACGTAACGCCTCTCCGCGGGTATGATGACCGCGCTGTCGGCCCGCTTGATGCAACCGGGGCCATCGAGAGCGGGCGGATCATGGAGAAGCAGACCGCGGAGCTAAGATACAATGTTTCGCTCAACCCGATCCCCATCTACCTCCTGACCTTCGCAGAGGGGGGAAATGTCTGGAGCGACCTCAAGACGACGTCGCTTCTCAACCTCGACCGGTCGGCCGGCTTCGGGGCAAGGTTGCAGATCAATCCGATCGGCCTCCTCGGGTTCGATTACGGTTACGGGTTTGACGATCCGAGCCGCACGGGCAATCCCTCCGGCTGGCATTTCCACTTCCAGTTTGGCCGGAGCTTCTAGAAAAAATGTATTCACCTGCACCGTCCGGGATCCGATCGGTTACCGGGCGAGTGATTCTTTATCACGAAACAACCATGAGGGTACAGTGAAAGCGTTCACAATCGGACCGAGGGCCGTCATCGGCCTCCTTGCCTCCATCGCCTTCTTCGCTTTCTCCCAGGCGGTGGCTCAACAAAAAATCGGATACGTTAATTCTGAAAAAATTCTTGCCGAGCTCCCCGCCGCAAAAGACGCGAAGGATTCACTCGCCGCGATCGTCAAGAACTGGCAGGGAGAACTTGACGCGATGTCGAAAGACCTCCAGGAGAAGTACGAAGACTACCAGAAGAAGCAGGGGCTCTACAACGACCAGACGAAACAGACGGAGCAGAAGAAGCTTATCGACGAAGAGCAGAGGATGAACGAGTACAAGAACCAGAAGTTTGGTCAGCAGGGAGAGCTCGCGATGCAGCAAGACCGCCTGATGGCCCCGATCAAGGAGAGGATCTTTGCCGTCATCAAGCAAATTGCCGTCGAGAATAAGCTCTCGTTCGTGTTCGACAAGGCAGGGGACGTCCTGCTCCTCTACGGTGAACCGGGGGCCGATTACACCTACAAGGTCATCGACCGGCTGAAACGAGGAAACAAGTAGTCGTACCCACGATGAGGAGGCACTTCATGAGAAAGCACCTTTGGGTTCTCGCGCTGGTGTGCGTTGCCGCATTGCCGGCCGCCGCCCAGATGAAGATCGGCTACATCAATTCGGAAGCCATTATGCAGCAGCTCGCCGAGGCCCAGGACGCGCAGAAGCAGCTCGACGGGCTCTCGGCCGAATGGCAATCGGAGCTCACGAAAATGCAAACCGACCTCCAGCACAAGTTCGAGGATTACGACAAGAAGAAGCTCATCATGTCCGACAAGAAGAGGTCGGACACGGAGAAGGAGCTCCAGGACCTCGAGAAGAAGATGGTGGACTACCGGACGCAGAAGTTTGGTGCAAACGGCGAGCTCTTTCAGAAGCAGAATGAGCTTATGAAGCCGGTCCAGGACAAGATCTTCAAGGCCGTGAAGGATGTCGCCGACGAGGGGGGATACGACTATGTTTTCGACAAGAGCAGCTCGACGCTTCTCATGTACTCGAACGAGAAGAACGACCTGACGGCGAAAGTGCTGGCGAAGCTTCAGCAGAAGTGACCTCCCGCACACCATCGTTGGAGCGATCATGACCATCCGTGAGATTGCGTCGATACTCGACGGGGAGATCGTGGGAGACGAGACGGTCGAGATCAAAGGCCTTGCGAAGATCGAGGAAGCGAAAGCCGGCGACCTCACGTTTCTTTCCAACCCTAGGTACAAAAAGTTCCTGGAGACGACCTCCGCCGCCGCGGTGATTGTCAACCGGTCGATGAACCTTTCGGAGTTCAGCGGTCTGCGACCGGCTCTTATCCGCGTCGCCGACGCGTACGGCGCCTTTGTCATCGCCCTCCGGAAGCTCTACCCGCAGCCCTCCACGATATCTCCCGGCGTCCATCCAACGGCGATAGTCGACCGGAGCGCAACGGTGGGGACAGGTTGTTCGATCGGGCCGTACGTCGTCATCGGGCCGGAAGCGGCCGTGGGGGAGAACACGGTCATCCATGCGAGCAGCTCCGTAGGACCGAAAGCCCGGATCGGGCGCGATTGCCTCATCTACCCCGGAGTCTCGATCCGGGAAGAATGCGTCATCGGCGACCGGGTGATCATTCAACCCGGAGCGATTATCGGATCCGACGGCTTCGGCTTCGCGCCGCGAAAAGACGGTACCTATCAGAAAATTCCGCAAATGGGGATCGTCGTCCTCGAGGACGATGTGGAGATCGGAGCGAACACCTGCATCGACCGGGCAACGATGGGAGAGACCCGGGTCGCGAAAGGGACGAAACTCGACAACCTCGTCCAGGTGGCCCACAATGTTGTCATCGGACGGAACGTCGTGATTGCCGGGACCGCCGGTATCGCCGGAAGTGCGAAAATCGGAGACGGGGTGATGATCGGCGGGAACACTTCGATCAACGGTCATATCACCATCGCAAAAAACGTCGGGATTGGCGGACACACGGCGGTGATGCAATCGATCAAAAAAGAAGGGGGTTCGTATTTTGGAGTGACGGCGAAGGA
Organism: Bacteroidota bacterium; assembly: GCA_035505655.1. GTDB lineage: Bacteria > Bacteroidota > Ignavibacteria > UBA10030 > UBA8401 > JAGVPT01. The sequence goes on along the minus strand of DATJQP010000079.1, from coordinate 33,741 downwards.
GGTCACGCAGGCGCTGCGGGTTGAACTCGCAAGCCGCCAGTTGCCCGACCTCCTTATCACCGTCCGGAAGCTCGAAGAGAAAGTCCGCGAACTCGAGGCGACAATCGAGGAACTGAAGAAGAAAAAGTGACGCACGAATAACCGTCGCCGGAGCAATTCCGGTCATCTTCACCCTACGGAGGTTGGATGCTAGAGAAGCAAAGAACGATCAGGAAGGCGGTTTCGATGTCGGGAGTCGGCCTGCATACCGGAACGGAATGCACGATGACCTTCAAACCCGCTCCCGATGACTTTGGGATTCGGTTCCGCCGGGTTGATCTCGGAGGGAAACCCGAAATTCCGGCCGACGTTGACCACGTCATCGACGTCTCCCGCGGGACGACGATTGGGATCGGCGAGGCGAAGGTCCATACCGTTGAGCACGTCCTCGCGGCGGTCGCCGGACTCCAGATCGACAACATTCTCATCGACCTCGACGGCATCGAACCCCCGATCGGAGACGGAAGCGCAAAGCCGTACGTCGATGCCCTCCTTCATGCCGGGTTCGAAGCGCAGGAAGCTCCCAAAGATTATCTCGTCATCGATCAGACGATCAATTACAAGAACGAGGAGAAGGGGGTTGAGATCGTCGCCCTTCCGACCGACGATTTCCGCATCACGGTCCTCGTCGACTACAACAACCCTGCCCTCGGGAGCCAGCACACAGGTCTGTTTGACCTCGAGAAAGAGTTTGTCCCGGAATTTTCGATGTGCAGGACCTTCTGCTTCCTCCACGAGGTGGAGCTTCTCCGGGATGCGGGACTGATCAAGGGAGGGAACCTCGACAACGCCATCGTCATCGTCGATCGCGAGCTTTCGAAAGGAGAGCTCCAGGATCTTGCCGTGAAGCTCGGCGTCAAGGACTCCGTCATCCTCGGCAGCACCGGGGCGTTGAACGACAAACCCCTTCATTTCAAGAATGAGCCGGCCCGGCACAAGCTCCTCGACCTTATCGGCGATCTTGCGCTCATCGGCGTTCCGCTTAAAGCGCAGATCCTCGCCGCCCGGCCGGGACATGCGAGCAACGTCGAGTTCGCGAAGAAAGTGCGGAAACTGTACCAGCAGAAGAAGATCATCAAGAAGTATCAGCATGCAAAGAAGGAAGGGGTGGTCTTCGACGTCAACGCTCTCCAGCGAATCCTTCCGCACCGGTATCCGTTCCTCCTGGTCGATAAGATCATCGACTTCAAGCTCAACGAGAAGATTGTCGGCGTGAAGAACGTCTCGCTCGGCGAAGCATTCTTCCAGGGACATTTCCCGGGTGCCCCGATCATGCCGGGAGTCCTTATCCTCGAAGGGCTCGCGCAAACCGGGGGCATCCTCCTCCTCGACGGGTCGGACCGTCAGGAAGGAAAGCTCGTCATGTTCATGTCGATCAACAACGCGAAATTCCGGCGGCCGGTGGTCCCGGGAGACCAGCTCGTCTACGAAGTGACGATGATGAACCGGAAGGCCAAAGTGTGCCAGGTGATGGGAAGAGCCTTCGTGGACGGCGCCCTTGTCGCCGAAGCGGAGATGATGGCCTCGATCGTGGATCGTCCCGGCGCCCTTTAGTCACCTTTCGAACATCCCTCCATGAGCACTCAAATCCATCCAACCGCGGTGGTCGGTCCCAAGGCCATCCTCGGCAGCAATGTTGTCATCGGGCCGTTTGCAGTGATCGACGACGATGTGATCGTCGGTGACAATACCAGTATCGGACCTCATGTCTATTGTGCCGACGGCGCGCGCATCGGCAGCGGCTGCGCCATCCATCACGGTGCCGTGGTTGCAACGCCTCCGCAAGACCTGAAATACAAGAATGAGAAAACGACATTTGTGATCGGTGACAGGACGACAATCAGGGAATTCTGCACCCTCAACCGGGGGACCGCGGAACACATGAAGTCGACGGTCGGGAGCGATTGTCTCCTCATGGCCTACGTCCATGTCGCGCACGACTGCACGATCGGCAATAACGTCATCCTCGCCAATTCGGTCCAGATGGGAGGACACGTGACGATCGAAGATTGGGCGATCGTCGGAGGGGTCACGGCCATCCATCAGTTTGCGTCGGTCGGTGAGCATGCGATGGTCGGAGGTCATTTCCGTGTCGCGAAGGATGTTCCTCCCTTTATTCTCGCCGGAGGTGCGCCCCTCACGTACGAAGGCCTGAACATCGTGGGATTGCGTCGGCGGGGATTCTCGAAAGAAAGCCTCGACGCGCTCGAGCAGGCCTTCCATACCCTCTATTTCTCGAAGCTCAACGTCAGCCAGGCGGTGCAAACAATCAAAGAGGCGGGTCCGAAATCTCCCGAAGTCGATCGGCTTCTTGCGTTCATTGCACGGAGCAAGAGGGGAATTATCACCACTCACGCCCGAGGATGAAAGTACCTGACGAAGGATCGATCTCCCGAAGGGCCTGGAAGTATATCAACTCTGGCTTTCACCCGGGTGCGTACAACATGGAGTTCGATCAGGCCCTTGCGTCGGCTCTCGTCTCCGGCGAAGGAGCCCCCGCTCTTCGGGTCTACGGATGGAAGCCTCATGCCGTGTCGCTCGGATTTCACCAGTCGATGGAGGAGATCGATGAGAAGAGATGCAGGGATTGCGGCATCGACATCGTTCGGAGGCCGACGGGAGGGAGGGCGATTCTTCATGCGGATGAATTAACCTATTGCGTTGTCATGAATGCGGAAGGAAGGAGTATTCAGACTGTTTACGCAGAGATCAGCGCGGCGCTCGTGGCGGGTCTCAGGCGTCTTGGGGCCGATGTCGGTTTTGCGACATCGCAACCGGAGTTCGGAAAGCTCTATCGTTCCGCGTCATCCATTCCGTGCTTCTCGAGTTCGGCCCGGTACGAGATTCAATTCAATGGGAAGAAACTCGTTGGAAGCGCCCAGCGGCGGTACTCGGCGGACGGGGACGAAGTGGTCCTCCAGCACGGCTCGATCCTTCTCGGCCCCGCCCACAAGTTTCTCTCGGAGCTGATAAAAAGCAGCGACACGCAACTCGCCGGCGAGTTGAGTGCCGCGCTCGATTCGAAGACGACCGATCTCTCGTCGGTGCTCGGGCGCGAGGTTCCGTTTGGGAAAGCTGCCGAGGCGGTGCGAGCGGGCTTCGAGGAAGCGCTCGGAATAGAATTCGAGGATATCGGAGGAAGTACAATCGATACGGAGGTTGAAGCAAGAGTGAGTATTCCTGTCTCCCAGTCGAGAAAGGTCCTTTCATGAGCACACAAACGAGTGAATACAAACGGATCACGACGAAGGTGATCCTCAACATGAAGGAGTCGGGGGAGAAGGTGGCTGTTCTGACGGCATACGATTATGCCACTGCCAAACTCCTCGACGAATCTGGCATCGATATCATCCTCGTCGGTGACTCCCTCGGAAATGTCTTTCAGGGACTCGAAACGACCCTCCCGGTGACTCTCGACGAGATCATTTATCACACGAAGGTGGTCCGGAGGGCAGTGAAGCGGGCGATGCTCGTCGCGGACATGCCTTTCATGTCGTTCCAGGTGAACACGGAAGAGGCTGTCCGTAATTGTGGACGGGTGCTCAAAGAGTCGGGAGCGGAGGCGGTGAAGATGGAGGGAGGTCAACGGATCGAACCCCTCGTCCGGCAACTTGTCGACATCGGCATTCCGGTCATGGGGCATCTCGGATTGACTCCGCAATCGATCTACAAGTTCGGGACCTACGAGGTGCGCGCAAAGGAGACGAAGGAAGCAAAGCAGCTCCTCGAAGACGCAAAGACGCTCGACAAGGTTGGCGTCTTTGCGATTGTCCTCGAGAAGATTCCCACATCGCTGGCGGCGAAGGTCACGAAGAGTGTCTCATGCGCGACGATCGGCATCGGGGCCGGACCGTCGTGCGACGGGCAGGTCCTGGTGATCAACGACATGCTCGGGATGAACGAGCAATTTCATCCGAGGTTTGTGCGGAGTTACGCGAAGCTTGCCGACTCGATGAGAGGAGCGTTCAAGGAGTACATCAGCGATGTGAAGGCGAAGAAGTTTCCATCCAAAGAGGAGAGCTACTAAGCAATTCGACTCCCTCATTGTGACCCTCCCGATTCCCGGCCCGGATCTGCGGTGCGGCATCCTTGGGTAGATTCCAATAGATATCCCCTCCAAAAAAGGTCTTGACAAGAACCTGATTTTTCCCGATATTGGAAACTAATAACACCATAATAGTTTCCTAAGTTCTCTTGCAATATAATAGGCCGAAATCCGTCTTTCCAGATGGATTTATTTTTGGAACTTTGGAAACCGGAAATACGTTTATAGTTTCCAAGGTACACAGGAGATTGCATGAATACAGAGACTGAAATCCGGGATCGGATCATCGCCTACGCTCGGGAGCATTTTCTTCATCAAGGGTTCAGCAAAGTTACCCTGGATGAGATCGCCGCCGATCTCGGCATGAGCAAAAAGACCCTCTACAAGTATTTCGAAAACAAAGAGGATCTGCTGCGCGCCGGGATCGAAGAGAACCTCCTTCAGGTTTCGAGGGCATTCGACGAAATCACCGGGTCAGAAGGCACGTTCGCGGAGAAGCTCGCCAGGGTCATGATGCTGATCGGGAAGCAGATGTCCCGCTTGAGCAGGAACGCGACGATCGACATGCAGAAATTTACCCCCGACCTATGGAAGCAGATTGAGAGCTTTCGGAGGGAACAGATCTTCATGAAGATCGGCCGGATGATTGCCCAGGGGAGGGATGAGAATATTTTCAGGCCCAACGTGAACGAGAGCCTCCTCAGTCTCATGTTCATCAATTCGGTGCAGGGGATTCTCAACCCGGAGGTTCTCTCCCAAAATTCGTTCTCGGCAGAGGAGGCGTTCAGGTTTATTTTCCAGACACTCTTTGAAGGAGTGCTCACCGACGCCGCCAGGAAGGATTTTCATGTCTTTGATGAACCAATACTCAACATCTAATTCTCGAAGGGATCTATGAGAAAGCTATTCATCACCGTCATGGGCGCAGCAGCGCTTGCCACCTTCGCCGGTTGCGGGAACGGGCACAAGGGAATCATCGAGGCCAGCGGCACACTCGAAGATGTGGAAGTGAACATCTCCGCCAAGGTGCCGGGTCAGATCCAGTCACTTCTCGTCGACGAGGGGAGCCGGGTGAAAGCCGGCGATACCCTCGCGATTCTGGACCATGCGACCGTCGACATCCAGCTTACCGAGGCGATAGCGGGCGTCAATCTCGCGGACGCTCAGTATCAGCTCCTCGTCAACGGCGCGCGCAAGGAGGATCTTCGTCTCGCCGAGGAGAGCCTCCGCCAGACCGGGGCCACCTTGAAAACGGCGAAAGACGATTACGTCAGGACCAAAGCTCTCTACGCCACGAAGAGTGTCACGAAGAAGGAGCTTGACGACGCGGAATCCCGCTACACCATCGCGAGCGCAGCGAATGCTTCGGCGGAACAAAACCTCGCGAAGCTCCGCAGGTTCGCCCGGCCGGAGGACCTCGCTGCAGCCCATGCCCGCCTGGATCAGGCCAAGGCATCGGCGAACCTCCTGAGGAAACAAATCTCGGATGCTCACATCATCTCTCCCGTCGCAGGAACCGTCACGCATAAACCCGTCGAAGCAGGAGAGCTCGTCGGCGTCGGCACGGTCATCGCGACCGTCTCCCAGCTCGAGACTCTCAATCTCATGATCTACGTCAGCGACACCGACCTCGGCAAAGTGAAGCTCGGCCAGTCTGCGGACCTCGTCATCGACACCTATCCGGACAAGACATTTCCCGCGAAGGTGATCTATATTTCCCCCATCGCGGAATTTACCCCCAAAAACGTCCAGACAAAAGAGGACCGGACAAAGCTCGTCTTCGGGGTCAAACTCGAGGTCCCGAATGCCTCCGGCATCCTCAAAGGGGGCATGCCGGTCGACGCCTACTTGAAGTGATTGTGAAGGCTCACCGATGAAAACACAGGTTGAAACGCCGAGGAGCTCTGAAGCCCTCGAGCTCCGTGCGGTGACGAAGAAGTTCGGCGACATCACCGCCGTTGACTCGCTCACCCTCTCGGTGCACCGGGGTGAAATGTTCGCCCTCGTGGGTCCGGACGGGGCGGGCAAGACGACGACGATCCGCATGCTCTGCGGAATCACCGTTCCGACGTCGGGCGAGCTCTCCGTTCTCGGGTACGATGTCCGAAAGGAAACGGAGGAGGTTCGCAAGCGGATCGGCTATCTTTCGCAGAGGTTCAGCCTTTATGGCGACCTGACGATCGACGAGAACATCGAATTCTTCGCGGAGATCCACGGAGTAAGAGACTACAAGAGCCGCAGGAATGAACTCCTTGAGTTCACGAGGCTCACGCCGTTCCGCGGGCGACTCGCCGAGAAGTTGTCGGGAGGGATGAAACAAAAGCTTGCGCTCGCGTGCACGCTTATTCACACACCGGAGGTCATTCTCCTGGATGAGCCGACGACGGGAGTCGATCCGGTCTCCCGCAGGGATTTCTGGAAGGTCTTGTCCAGCCTGCTGAAATCCGGCATCACCATCCTTATGACCACTCCGTACCTCGACGAAGCGGAGCGGTGCAGCCGAGTGGCCCTCATGAATGAAGGGAAAATCCTCGTTGCGGACACTCCTCAGAACGTGAAGAAGGTCATGCGGGGGACCCTCGTCGAAATTGTGTGCCCCGATATCCGGGGGACATTCAAGCTTCTGCGAACTTATCCGGTCGTGAGAGAGGTCCAGGCTTTCGGCGACCGTCTCAACGTCGTTGTGAACGATGCTGCGACCGATGTGCCCAACATCGTCTCATTCCTTGGTGGGAAGAATATCACGGTCGAGGAGTGGAGAGTGGTGCCTCCGTCCCTGGAAAACGTCTTTATTTCACTCTTGTCGGATCATCCGTCGCAAACAGAAAGTGAGGTTGTCGCTTCCGAATGAACGCACGATCGCTTATCGCAACTCTCGTAGTCGGCCTCACGCCGGCGCTTTTCGCCCAGGAGCGCGTCCTCACGATCGAGGAGAGCATTGCCATCGGTCTGGAAAACAGCAGGGCCCTTCACTCATCCGAAATGAGCAGGGAGTACGCCGATGCGAAAGCACAGGAGGCGTCGGCGGGACTCTATCCATCACTCAAGGCGCAGGCGGGGTACCAGAGGCTCAGCGACATTCCGCCGCAGAAGATCTCGATACCGCTCCCGGGAAACCCGTCGGTCTCTTTTCCGATTATCCTGAACAATTACACCGCAAAGGCGACCCTCCAGCAGCCACTTTTTACAGGATGGAAGATCCAGAGCGCGGTCGATGCCGCGCACGACAATGCCGAGGCGTCGAAAGAGGATTACGCAAAAGAAAAGGCCGAGCTCATCTACAACATCAAGTCGGCGTACTGGGGACTCTACCGGGCGGAGGAGTTTAAACGTGTGAGCGACGAGAACGTGAGTCAGATCAGCTCTCATCTTGCGGACATTCAGAGTATGTTCGACCAGGGAATGGCGACGACGAACGACGTGTTGAAGATAAAAGTTCAGTTGTCCGGTGCCAAGCTGATGCAAAGCGAAGCCGCCAACGATGTTCAGATCGCAACGATCGGTTTCAACTCAACGATTGGCATCCCCCTTTCAACGACGATCCGAATCGGCTCCAAGCTGACCTCCACGACGAAGGAGTTTCCCGCGGTCGATCAGCTCCTCGCTTCGGCCTTCTCAGAAAGGCACGATATGCAGGGGATGGAATGGCGGCTCAAGGCGGCGGAAAGCGGCGTGACGGGGGCAAAATCGGGATGGTCACCCCAGCTCTTTCTTACCGGCGACTACCTCTATGCCCGTCCGAACCAGCGATACTTTCCGGCACTCGATGCGTTCAAGGATTCGTGGGATGTCGGGATCTCGCTGCAGTTCGACCTTTGGAATAACCTGACGACCGTCTACCAGACGACGGAAGCGCGCGCTCAGTACGAGCAGACGAAGGACCAGATTGCGATCCTGAAGGACGGCGTCACCCTCGAGGTGACGCAAAGCTACCTTTCGTTCAAGCAGGCGAAGGAGAACATCCAGCTCTCGCGGCTCGGTGTCGACCAGGCGACCGAAAACCTGAGGCTCACGCACGAGAAATTCAAAGCGGGTCTTACGACAAACTCGGAAATGCTCGACGCTGAAGTCGCACTCCTCCAGGCAAAGCTCCAGCTCACGCAAACGCTGGTGGACTACGAGCTCGCACAGGCGAAACTCGAGAAGGCGATCGGAGCGGATGAAAAGTAGCAGCGCCGGCGGGGTGGGCAATTCCCCCGCGAACGGACTGAAAGGAACGAGAGAACTGTGAACCGTAATTCCATCGAGGTAGAAAACCTGACAAAGAAGTTCGGCGACTTCTATGCCGTCGATCATGTCAATTTCGACGTCAAGGAGGGAGAGATCTTCGGCTTCCTCGGCGCGAACGGGGCGGGGAAGTCGACGACGATCAGGATGCTTTGCGCCCTCCTCCAGTCGACCGAAGGGACGGCGAGGGTCGGCGGGTTCGACATCAACAACGAGCCGGCCCAGGTGAAGGGGATCATCGGCTATATGTCCCAGAAGTTTTCACTCTACGAAGATCTTACCGTCGACGAGAACATCAATTTCTTCGGGAATGTCTACGGACTGAAGAACAACGAGCTCGCCGAAAGGAGACGATGGGTCCTCGAGATGGCAAACCTCGGTGGGCGGGAGAAAAGCATTACCGGGACGCTCCCGGGAGGGTGGAAGCAGCGTCTTGCCCTTGGCTGCGCCGTTCTTCATCGGCCGAAGATTGTCTTCCTCGACGAGCCGACGAGCGGAGTCGATCCTGTGATGCGCCGCAAATTCTGGGAGCTCATCAACGACCTCTCGGCGGACGGAATCACCGTTCTCGTGACAACCCACTTTCTCGAAGAGGCGGAGTACTGCAACGATATCATCCTCATCAACGCGGGAAAGATCATCGCCGGGGGAAGCCCCAAGGAACTGAAGCACAATTATATCAAGCATCCGATTCTCGAAGTCCAGTGCGGGAACGTCATCGAGGCTCTCACGCTCCTCGAAAAAGAACCGTGGGCGGAGGAGACTTCGGTCTTCGGGAATTTCCTCCACGTGAACGTCACCGATGAAGAGCTTGCCCGGCAGCAGATCGACGAGATCCTTCGCTCCCAGAGTATTCCCGTCAATTCGATCGAGCGGATCATCCCGTCGCTGGAGGATGTCTTCATCTATCTCCTTGACCAGGAAGCGAAGAGGGCGGCGTAAGGAGCGCAAACTCAGAGGTTTTCAATTATCACCAGAGGGACGATCAGTATGCTGCGGCGGCTTATTCCAATCATCAAGAAAGAATTCAGGCAGATCAGGAGGGACAAGAGGGTTCTCGCGATTCTCACCCTGGTCCCGGCGCTCCTCCTCCTTCTCAACGGATATGCGCTGAACTTCGACGTCGACCATATCCGGATGGCGGTCATCGATCAGGAGAACAGCAAGGAGAGCAGGGAGTTTCTCAACTCTTTTGTCACCTCCGGATACTTTGACTACGTCGAACATCTCGCATCGACGACCGAAGCGATGCACATGATCGACGATGCCCACATCCGGGCGGCAATCGTCATCCCGACGGATTTCTCCCACAAGCTTCTCTCGGGCGAAACGACCGATATCCAGGTGCTTGTCGACGGGATGGACTCGAACGCCGCCTCGACGGTCCTCGGGTATGTTCAGGCGGTGACGCTCGAGTATTCCCAGAAGATCGTCCTCAGCAACCTCGCGAAGATCGGGAAAGGAAACTATGTCCCGATCCAGTACGACGCGCGGGTCTGGTACAACCCGGAGCTCAAGAGCGCGAAATTCCTCGTCCCCGGGCTCATCGGCTTCATCCTCGCGATCACGGCGGTCATCGCAACCTCGCTCTCGATCGTAAAAGAAAAAGAGCGGAACACGATCGAGCAGATCGACGTCTCGCCGATCAACTCGATGGAGCTTGTCGTCGGGAAGATGGTTCCGTACGCCCTCATCTCGCTTGTCGCCGCCGCACTCGTCATCGCCGCCGCGTACGTCCTCTTCGGGGTCGTCGTAAAAGGAAGCTATTTCTATCTCTTCGCTTCGACGCTTCTCTTTGTCATCGCGGCGCTCAGCATCGGCCTCTTCGTCTCGACGGTCGCCGACAGTCAGCAGGTTGCTTTCCAGCTCGCTTCGCTTCTTTCGATGCTTCCGACGATGATCCTTTCCGGTTTCATGTTTCCGATCCGGAGCATGCCGTGGTGGCTCCGGGTCCTCACGAACATCACACCGGCGAAATTCTATCTCGTCATCCTCCGATCGATCATCCTCAAGGGGGTCGGCATCGCGGGATTCTGGGACCAGGCAGTCTATCTCATGCTTTTCACCGCGGTGCTGATGACCATCAGTGTCCGGCGCTTCAAAAAAACAATGAGTTGACCTATGAACAAGCAGCGTATCGTGGCCCTGTTGAAGAAGGAGTTCGGCCAACTCTTCAAGGACAAGAAGCTTCTGCCGCTCGTCTTCGTGGCGCCCGTGCTCCAGCTCACCTTTCTGGGGTTTGCCGCTTCGCTCGACGTCAAGGACATTTCGATGGTGCTCTGCGACCTCGACAAGACTCAGACGAGCCGCGACTTCATCGAGAAGTTCACGAATTCCGGCTATTTTACAGTCGATTATGCGACCGACGACTATTCGAAAATCCAGTCGTACCTCGACGATCATAAGGTATCGATGGCGCTCGTCATCCCTCCGAAGTTCGGCGACAAGCTCCTCGAACGGCAACCGGCGCGCGTCCAGGTGATTCTCGACGGCAGCGAGGGAAACACGACGGCGATCGCTCTCGGGTACGTCAACCAGGTGATCGTCTCGTACTCCACGAACGTCCTCGCGGATGTCGTCGGGGGCACGCCGGTCGGCGGGATCAGTGCCCAGGCGCGTGCCTGGTTCAACCCGTCTCTCAAGAGCCGGAACTACATGGTCCCCGGCGTGCTCGTCCTTATCCTCCTCATCACGACGACAAACCTCACATCGATGGCGATCGTGAAAGAGAAGGAGATCGGCACCCTCGAACAGATTATGGTGACCCCGATCACCCCGACCGAGCTCATCGTCGGGAAGCTTATTCCGTTCACCCTGATCGGACTTGTGAACTGGTGCGTCGTCCTCACGGCGATGGTTTTCGGATTCGGCATTTCGATCGCCGGGAGCCTTCCGCTCCTCTTCGGGCTGACGATGTTTTTCCTCCTCACCTCCCTGGGGCTCGGGCTCTTCGTTTCGACCCTCTCGAACACGCAGCAACAGGCGATGATGACGTCTCAGTTCTTCGTCCTGCAGCCGATGATGTACCTTTCGGGATTCACCTTTCCGATCGAGAACATGCCTCGCGTGCTCCAGTTTTTCTCCTTCGGGATCCCGATGCGCTACTACCTCGTCGTCGTCCGGTCGATCATTCTCAAAGGAGTGGGGATCGGGAGTCTGTGGCTTGAAGCGGTGGCGCTCTTCTTTATGGGAGTGATGGTGCTGATCGCGAGCGTTGCGCGGTTCAAAAGTAAGCTCGATTAACGCTGTGCTTTGAAAAGAAAGGATCCTTCGTATGGACCTCGGATTGAAGAACAAAATCGCCCTTGTCACCGCCTCCAGTCAGGGTCTCGGCCGGGCGGTCGCGGAATCGTTGGCCCGCGAGGGAGCGACGGTCGTCGTCTCCTCGCGGAACAAAAAGCTTCTCGCACAGACAGCCGCGGAGATTGCGGAAGCAACGTCTGCTGAGGTGGTTGCCATCCCCGCGGACGTGAGAAAGGCGCGCGAGATCAAACAACTGTTCCGTGCCGTCGTGAAGCGATTTGGCACCGTTCACGTTCTCGTCAACAATGCCGGCGGACCTCCGGTCGAAACGTTTGACAAGCTCCCCGACGAATCGTGGGAGGATGGCGTTGAGTTGACCCTCATGAGCGTCGTGAGACTTGTCCGCGAAGCGATCCCGTTGATGGCGAAACAGCACTGGGGGCGGATCATCACGATAAACTCGATCGTCGGCAAACAGCCGATTTCGGAGCTGGTGATCTCTTCGACCCTTCGTCCCGGACTCATCGGACTCCACAAGGTTCTCGCGGCCCAGTACGCGAAGGACGGCATTCTCATCAACACGATCTGCCCGGGTTTCATCATGACGAAGAGGCAGGAGGAAATATCGAAGGTCCGCTCCGCGAAGGAGAAGATCACTGAGGAGGAGTACATCTCGCGTCAGACGAAGGAGATTCCGCTCCGCCGGTACGGGACGCCGCAGGAAATCGGTGATGTCGCCGCGTTTCTCGCCTCGTCACGCGCGAGCTTCATTACCGGCGCGACCATCAGCGTCGATGGGGGGTTGACGAAGGGGTTGCTGTGAAATCGGAACCGGGGGGTGAGAATCCTAGAGCGGATAGCCGAACGAAAGGTAGCCGATGACCGGCCCGAGGCTCAGCGGCTGAGTTAAGAGGTCCCTCCGCACGAAGAAGCTCCTTCCCACCGATACGCTTGCCTTCCCCGCGGGAGTATCGACGGCAAGCCCGACCCCGACTCCGTGATGAAGAGCCCGAAGGCTGATGTTTTCGGGTTGCGGCCAGATCGACCCGAAGTCGTAGCGAACTTTGAAGTACGTGTCCCAGAAAAGTTTGTAGGGGAGGAGTGCCCGGTATTCAAGGTTGACGACGAAGATCTGTCTCCCGCGCGAGTCGTCATCGAGCAATCCGTAGAACGAATCCTCACCTCCGAGGGTGAACTGTTGCGAGAGGGGAAGAGTCTTGTCGCCGTACCCAAAGGTGATCTTCGGATGGATGGTGTGCTGTTTGAAATAGGTCGAGAACCATTCGTAGGAAACGAAGATCTTCGAATAACCGATGTCTCCGGCGGCGATCGAGGAAGCGGTTTCCCAACTCAGGTTCATGAGGGAGCCGGAGGTTGCGAACGGATATTCATCTTGCGAGTCGATGGTCGAGGAGAGCCGCAAGGTCTGAAGCGTAAACCGGTCGGTGGAGTATCCCGTGCCGTTGAGGAAATTGATCTCGTTGAGCTCGAGGCGATACTCCGCCGCCACGTTTCCCAGGCGTTCCACCTGTGTGCCGAGTGAAAATGCCGCCCCGTTCTTGATCTGACGGTATTCTCCGAGACGAATCCTCTTGAACGACGTCGGCGACTGAATGGTCGGGTCGTTGCCGTATGTGTAGATGTCCCGCAGGTCCGCGTATCCGTTAAGGTCAAACGTGTAGTAGGAATTGAAGATCCGGTTCGCCTTGAATTCCCCCATCAAATCCCTATTGCGCAATCCTCCCGCAAAATTTGCTCCGAGCTCGGTGGCAGTCCCCAGAAAGTTCTCATCCCGGACCGCCACGGATGGCTGGATGCCCCTTTCGTTATCCATTCTAAGGCCCAGGCCGACCACTTCCGATTTCTTCTCGGTGGCGTTGATAACGATTTCGATTCTGTCATCGATGTACCGAACGTCAAGAAGGACTTGCTCGAAGAGGTTTGTCGCCATGAGATTGGCGATTGCCCGCTGCGCGCCTGAGACCGTGAAAACGTCCCCCACGTTGAATGGAAGTTCCCGCCAAAGCACCCAGTCCCGGGATGTCGTCGTCCCCTCGATTGTCATATGCCAGATGACTCCCTCGTCGATTCCGATTTGCAGGATTCCGCTTGACGAATCGAGCCGCACCGTTCTCACCCGAGCCAGGGAATATCCGCGATCGCGGTAGAGAGCCAGGACATCGCCGAGCGTTGCTCTCGTGGTTTCCGCATTCGCCGGCTTTCCAGTAAGCCTGTTAAGAACCGGGAGGAGGTCGTCCGAGGAAACGAGGACGTTTCCGCTGAGCTCCACTCCCCGGATATCAGGGTTCTCGCTAAGAACAAATCGAACGGTTGCCGTCGAATCATTGCGTACTATTTCAGCGCGTACGTCCTTATATGTCCCGACCGCATAGACCGAGTCGACCTTCTGCCGGATGACCGCCAGGGAAACTTTTCCCGGGCCTGCGAGGGCCTTCAGGCTCGTCTCGAGGGAGTCGGGAAGTCGTGAACCGAGAATGCTCACGCTTTTGATCGCAACGTTGGTGTCCACCTGTTCGCCGCCGGACCTGTACTCTTCCTCCTGTTTCCTTTTGATGCTGTCCTGAAGCGCAGGGACAAGGGAGTCCATTGCCTCCTCGCCTCTCAACATGAGGGTGTCGAGGTCCGTAAAGTCTGCCGCCGTGTGATTGCCGAGGTCGGGCTTCACGACAATCGTCGCTTTTTCGAGCGACTGTTTGTTCGCAAGCTGAGCCATGATCCCGATGATCTGGTCCGCCACCTCCCACGGCGCTCTCAACTGATCTTTGGTCCGAAGGGGGCTCGAAATATCCACTGCGATGATGATGTCCATCCCGAGATCCTTTGCGACTTCGACGGGGATATTCGAGAGGAGCCCGCCGTCTGTCAGTTCGGCAGAGTCTCGCCGGATTGGGCTATAAAGGAGCGGAATGGTGATCGTTGCCCGCAAAGCTTCCGCAAGGGGACCCGACGAAAGGATTACCCGCTTGCCGGAGATAAGGTCCGTCGCAACTGCCCGGAAGGGAATTTTGAGATCGTCGAACGAGGGATGGGGGTGATAAATCCCCTGAAGCGTCAACTGATTGATAAAAGTGGTCAACCGTTGTGCGCTCGAAAACGATGAAGGGATGACGGGAGTAAGTCCGTTAAACCTGATGCTCAGCATCTCACGGTCCGCCATCTCTTTCTGGGCAACGAAGAGATTCGTCCGTTCGGATTCGTCCGCAAATGAGAGAACTTCGGCCCAGTTCGTCGTGTCGACCACCAATTTCAGCTGGTCGGTGGAGTAGCCCGAGGCGTACAGCCCGCCGACGAGACTGCCGATGCTGGTTCCGACAATCAGGTCAATCGGGATGTGGTGACGCTCGAGGGCGCGGAGTACCCCGACATGCGCAACCCCCCGGGCGCCGCCTCCACTCAGGACGAGACCGATACGGGGTCTCCTGACTTCTCTGAACGATACGATGCCCTGGCGATTTTCGGTTTTCTCATCGAACCGTGGACGAACGACAACGGTATCCTGTGGAAAAAGAGATGCATGAGCGAAGAGGAGGAACCAGGAAACGTACGCGAAG
The DNA here is from genome assembly GCA_035505655.1 of Bacteroidota bacterium. Classification (GTDB taxonomy): domain Bacteria; phylum Bacteroidota; class Ignavibacteria; order UBA10030; family UBA8401; genus JAGVPT01. The sequence goes on along the minus strand of DATJQP010000079.1, from coordinate 18,615 downwards.
TGATTCAGAAGACGCAGATAACAGTGCCTCCGGGAGAGGCCTTGTATTTCTTCCATGACCGAAATTTACGAATATTGACGCCGAAAGGCAACGAGCCTCCTGTCTCTCTCAAGACGGAAAGCGTGCTCAAATATTTGACGAAAAAGGCCTCCCCTCAACGAAATCTGCATGGATGGATCGAAAGCCTCTGATGGAGGTGATACGCGCGTGAGTCGGCATGAGGGTGGAAGATCGTCTCCCGAACCGCCGTCACGCTCCGTGGGGTGGCTTGACTGAAGTCACATCGTGAGAATGCAAATCTCTATACCATAAAAACAGTATTAGCCATCAATTCAGATCACCGGTAGGGAGGTGAACCCATGAGTTGTTCCAACTGCGGGGCAAAAGTCCAAAGAAAAAGCCTGGCTCTTCTATTCGTTCTCACATCGCTCGTCATCGTGTCCTTCGGAATTTCCCTCTTCCTCTTTCCCCTCGAGCTTTTTTTCATCATTTCCTTCCTTCTGATCTTCGGTATCCGCTATATCGAGAAGCAGTTTATCGCCATCGACCGCCAGGAGGTCCGTTGTCCGGTCTGCGGGCACGTCGTGAACGTGGCGCACATCCACTAAAGCAAATCAAAGATCAAATAGCAAAAATACAGAGTAAAGGTCAAAGAGAGGTTCCCCGAGACAGACTCATGACCCAACATCGGGAATACCTGCTCACACCGGGAATGTCGTACTTCCGCCTGCAGTTCGAAGACCGTCTCCGCTCTCTCCTGTGTATTCTTACAGAGCAAAGGTCAAAGAGACGTTCACCGAGTCAGATTCATGACCCGGCATCGCGAATGCTCGGTCACATCGGGAATGTCGAACTTCCAGATTGCAGTTCGAAGACCGTCTTTGCTCGTTCCTTTGTATTTTTGCTATTGGCTATTTGATCTTTGATTTTGTCCCGCCCCTGCTTCACCCAACCATCTCCGTAATCCTTGCAATTCCTGCCCGTTTTTTCTATTTTGGAGATCATGCCTATCTCCCCGCCTCAACAGTACTCCATTATCGTAATTGACGATGAATCGGCCAATGTGGAGGCTCTCTCCGCGATCCTTCAGGGGGCGGGCTACACGGTTTTCGGAGCTCCAAGCGGAGAGAAGGGGCTCGAGATTATCGAATCAGAGCAAGTTGATCTCGCTCTGCTTGACATCCTCATGCCGGGATTAGACGGTTTTGAGACTCTCTCCCGGATCCGGGTCCATAAGAGGACGAAGGATCTTCCGGTGATATTCCTCACCGGCTTCATGCGCGACCCGCAATACATGGAACGCGGCTTCAACCTCGGCGTGAACGAGTACCTTCTGAAGCCGATCGAGACCAACGAGCTTCTCGTGCGTGTCAGATCGATCCTCCGGATGACAGCTGCAGAGAAGAAGGTCAAGCAGCTCCAGGCCGACTTCTTCTCGATGCTTGTTCACGACCTTCGCGGGCCGCTTACGGCAGTCCGGGCATTCGCCCAGCTCCTCATCGAAGAGCATTCCGTGTCCGATGAAGATCGGGTGCAAATGGCAAGCATGATCGAATCGGCAAGCGTCCAGATGCTCACGATCATCAATGACATCCTCGACCTCTCGAAGCTCGAATCACAATACGTCGCCCTCAACAAGCAACCTCTGAACCTGCAAAAAACGGTTGAGCACAGCGTTCAAAGGATGAAGCCTCTGGCGGCGAAGAAGTCTCTTCATCTTACCACAGTCTTCGAACCGGGACTGGTGTCCATTTCCGGCGATGAGTCGAAGCTGGAACAGGTGATGGATAACCTTCTCATGAATGCAATCAAGTTTACGAGCGATGGAGGGACGATCACGGTTTCGGCCGGAATGTCTCGAGGAAGCGGACCGGCCGCGGGAAAGGTGGGTGTGGATCTCCCGTCGTTGGTCGTTTGCGTGAAGGACACCGGTGTGGGGATCGCGGCGAAGGATATCCCGTATATGTTTGACAAATACCGGCAACTTGTGACACGGCCGACCGCCGGCGAGAAAGGGACGGGCCTTGGACTGGCGATCTGCAAGAACATTGTCGAGGCACATGGAGGGAAGATCTGGATCGAAAGCGCCCCTAATGCGGGAAGCTCGTTTTTCTTCAGTCTACCGGTGACGTGAACTATGGTATCGCTCATTGTCCACGGCGGGGCGTGGGATATTCCCGATGATCTCGTCGAGGCGCACAGAAGCGGGATTCAGCGCGCGCTCGGCATCGGTTGGGAGATCCTCTCCGGCGGCGGAAGCGCTGTCGAGGCGGTCGAGAAGTGCATCAATGCCATGGAGGATGACCCGACATTCGATGCGGGAAGGGGGTCGTTCGTCAACGCCGCCGGCGAAATCGAGCTCGACGCGAGCATCATGAACGGGACGACATTCCGGGCGGGAGCCATCGCCGCGGTTCAGAACATTCGGTACCCGATCTCTCTCGCCAGGCTCATCATGGATGCCAGCGAACATATTCTTCTCGCCGGCGAAGGAGCTGTGAGATTTGCCAGGGAACACGGAATCCAGCAGTGCAGCAAAGACGATCTCCTCGTCGGGAGGGAGTTGGAGCGCTGGAAGACTCTGCAGAAGAACGGGAAGTTCTCAACGAAGGATGCATTTCGGAAGAAGATGCCGCACGATACCGTCGGGGCCGTCGCCCTCGACAGGAGTGGCCTCATCGTGTCGGGGACGTCGACGGGCGGCACCCCGAACAAGTATCCGGGGAGAGTGGGAGATTCTCCCCTCATCGGATGCGGGACCTATGCCGACAGTTCCGTGGGAGGTGCGTCGTGCACCGGGTGGGGAGAGGCGATCATCAAGGTAGTCCTCGCGAAAACTGTCATCGACCTGATGGAGTACGGCGACGGCAACCCTGCCGACGCCGCAAAAAAGGGGATCTCACGGCTGGAGAAGAAGGCCGACGGATTCGGTGGGATCATTGTCCTCAACAAGGCGGGGGTTCCGGCAGCCTTTTTCAACACCCCGCGCATGGCACGGGCCTACCGCACCTCGGGGATGAATTCAGACGTCGTCGAGGTTTAGCAAGTGAAAAAGTCCTCTCTCATCGGCCATGCCGTCGAAGCGTATGACCTCGTCACGAACGGCAAGAACCCCGCTGACAGCCTCCTCGATACATTTTTCCGCAACCATAAATACCTCGGATCCCACGACCGACGGTTCTTGGCTGAGACTGTCTATGGGATGTTGCGTCACCGGCTGCGGCTTGAGTGGCTCCTCGAAGGGACACACCTCGAATCTGCCGTGAATGCCGGACACCGGGTCTCGCTCTTCGTCTGCCTGATGTATCTCGTCGTATTCTCCCATGAGGAAATCTCTCTCCTTCTTGAGCAACTGGAGCCCGATCCCGAGGAAAAAAAGATTCTCCCGGACATCCTTTCCGATGCGAAGGCGCGCAACGACAGGTTCGACTCGTCCGTCGACGAGTCGATGGACCGCGTCACCCGCTTCTCGGTGAAATACTCGTTCCCCGGATGGATGGTGGAGCGGTGGCTCAACGAATTCGGAGAGTCCGAGACGTGCGCCCTCTGCGAGGCACTCAACACCCAGGCTCCTCTCTCTCTGAGGGTGAATGTCCTCAAGATCGACGTCGAGGGATGCAGGCGGGCGCTCATGGATGAGAAGGTCAAAACCACTCCTGCGCGCTACTCGCCCGTCGGACTCACGGCCCAGCGGAGGTTGAACGTCTTCGGGCTCGGCGCCTTCAAGAGCGGGTTCTTCGAAGTTCAGGATGAAGGGAGCCAGCTCCTCGCATACCTTGTCGATCCGAAGCCGACCTCGAAGGTCGTCGATGCGTGCGCCGGCGGAGGAGGGAAATCGCTCGCTCTTGCGGCCATCATGAAGAACCGCGGCGTCATCCATGCCCTCGACACGAACAGCTACAGGATTGACGGGCTCCGAAAAAGGATCAAACGGAGCGGGGTCGATACAATCCGAGTCCATGTTGTTGAAGCCGGAGTGCTCCCCGCCGATCTTGAAGGTACGGCGGACAATGTCCTTGTCGATGCGCCGTGCAGCGGGCTTGGGACAATCCGGCGCAACCCCGGCACGAAATGGTCCGTCACTCCGGGAACCGTGGCCGAGCTGAGTGCAAAACAGCTCGGTATTCTGACGCACTATTCCCGCTGTGTCAAACCAAACGGCAGACTCGTCTACGCGACGTGCACGTCGATGCGTGAGGAAAATGAGGATGTCGTCGAGCAGTTCCTCGGGGCGAACTCCGGGTTCGAGCTACTCGAGCCCGGGGCAATCCTCCGGAGATATGGGCTCGATTCCCTCGGCGCGGAAAAGTACTTTCGCCTCAAGCCTCAGCTCCACAACACGGACGGATTCTTCGCTGCGGTGATGAAGCGCACGAACTGACCCGGGTTCAGTCAAGGCAGCGTGATGCGTAACCTCTCCCCTCCGTATGATCGATGGAAGTTGGAGAAACGTTCAATCAACACAAAGGAAAACGAATGAAGTCACTCATGCTTGCAGTCTCGGCCGCCGCCCTCCTTGTCGTGGGATGTGCGAGGCCGACGGAGGAGGCCCTCTGGCAGCAGGTCCAGCAGACGAAGGCCCATGGGAACTACGATTCCACGATCCTGTCGGCGCAACATCTTCTGAAGGAGTATCCCGACGGGAAAAATGCCCCTGCGGCCCTTTTCCTTCTTGGCGACCTGAATCAGAACCTCATTCACAATTATCCGGCTGCGATCAATTACTACAGGGCGTTCGCCGAAAAGTATCCGGCAGACAGTTCGGCCCCGATCGCGATGTTTGTCGTCGGTTTCATCTATAACAACAACCTTCAGATGTACGACAGCGCGAGGGCGGCATATGAGGCGTTCATGGCAAAGTTTCCGAACCATGCCCTCGTCGCTTCCGCACGGTTTGAGCTTGAGAACCTCGGCAAAACTCCCGAAGAGATCATCTCCTCAAAAAAGGAAGTTGCCGAACAACCGAAGAAGCAGAGTCGCCGCAGGTAGGCCGCCGATCGATGGAGCCGTCGCTCAAATATCTCCAGCCCGACGTTGTCTCGAAGCTCTCGAATATGGAGCTCCGGGCGCGTATGGTGGTCGAAGGGTTCATCACCGGCATGCATAAGAGTCCGTACCACGGCTTCAGCGTCGAGTTTGCCGAACATCGGCAGTATATGCCCGGAGACGAGATCAGGAGCATCGACTGGAAAGTCTTCGGGAAGACGGACCGATACTACATCAAGGAGTACGAGGAAGAAACAAACCTGAAATCGTACGCGATTCTCGACGCGAGTGCTTCGATGTCGTTTGCTTCACCAGGGTCGCCCGGGGAGCCCGGACCGCGGATTACGAAGCTCCAGTATGCATCCTATCTTGTCGCCGCGTTGTCCTATCTGATGGTTCAACAGCGGGATGCGGTAGGGCTAAGTGTGTTTGATGCGGGAATACGCTTCACGATCCCTCCCCATGCGACGAAGGCACATCTCCGGAGGATCCTTGTCGAACTTGAGCATCTTTCCGGCGGAGGCACCACGGGAACCGCGAAAGCGCTCCATGCGCTCGCCGAGCGGATCTCGCGGCGCGGTCTCATCATCGTTCTCAGCGACCTCCTCGACGATCCGGATGCGGTCATGACGGCTCTCCGTCACTTTCGTTATCATCACCATGACGTCCTCGTCATGCAGATCCTTGACCCGCTCGAACGGAGCTTCGCTTTCGGTGGGGATGCCCTCTTCAGGGACCTCGAGACGCGCGAGGAACTTGCGACTCAACCGTATCACATCCAACGTGAATACCAGAAGGAAATGCGGGCATTCCTCGAGCGGTATAAGAGGGAGTGCCGTGAGAATCATATCGACTATGTACTCCTTGATACCGGAACGCCGTTCGATGCTGCTCTCTTCCAATACCTGAATAAGCGAGAGCGAATGGCCTAAGACTTCGGGAATGATCGCATGAAGACTCCGAGACGGAAAAAAACGAAAAGCAAGACAACCGCCGATCCTGTTGTTCCGGTAGCCCCGCTCAACGGAGCCCGGTCAGTGCTCGATCTCGGGTGCGGCATGCGGAAGCGCCCTGGGGCCGTCGGCATCGACGTCAACCCGCGTTCGAGCGCGGACATCATCCATGACCTCAATACATTCCCGTATCCCTTTCCCGACAGCTCGTTCGACGAGATCTATTGCGACAACGTCATCGAACATCTCGACGACGTCGTCAAGGTGATGGAAGAGCTTCATCGGATCGCGAAGCCGGCGGGAGAGATCGTTGTTATCGTTCCCTTTTTCCCGCATCGTCAGGCCCACACTGATCCCACGCACAGACATTATTTTGGTATTCACTCGTTTGACTACTTCGTCGAGGGGACGGCGTATTCAAGCTTTCGATATTCGGAGACGAAGTTTGTTCTCAGGTCGATCGAATTCGACAAGGGAATCATCCACACTCATCTCTTTGACAAGTTCCTCGTATCCTTCGCAAACCGGCGTAAAGAACTCTACGAGAATCGCATCGCGAATATCTTCCCGCTCCGCCACCTCACCTTCCAACTGGATGTCGTGAAGTAAAACCCGCAGGTGATCGGCCGCCGTTACAATTCTCTGCCATCCGTATCCGGTTGTCAATCAAGATTTTTTGGGCGGAATTGCTTTGTATTTTCTTCGGCCATTGAGTATCTTTCAGGTTTGATCCCGCATTTTCCCCTTCCCGGCCCGGCCGGGAAAGGCCATTGAATTTCTTTCAGGCATGGAACAGAACCTCCTCATCGTCAAGGGCGCAAGAGAGCATAACCTCAGGAATATCGATGTTGAAATTCCGAGGGATCGGCTTGTGGTGATCACCGGCCTCTCCGGCTCGGGGAAGTCCAGCCTCGCCTTCGACACGATCTATGCCGAAGGTCAACGCCGGTATGTTGAGAGTCTCTCGGCCTACGCGCGCCAGTTCCTCGGCCTCATGGAGCGGCCGGATGTCGATTACATCGAGGGACTGAGCCCGGCCATCTCCATCGAGCAGAAAACCGTGAGCCACAATCCCCGGTCGACGGTGGGAACCGTGACGGAGATCTACGATTTTCTTCGGCTCCTCTTCGCCAGGGTCGGCATACAGTTTTGCGTCAACTGCGGAACGAAGGTCCAGAAACAAAGCGTGGACCAGATTATCGACGCCATCATGAGGATGGCTCCCGGGACCAGGACCCAGATCCTTGCCCCGGTCGTCAAAGGAAGAAAGGGGCATTATCGGGAGCTCTTCGAGCAGATCCTCAAAGATGGTTTTCTCCGCGTTCGCGTGGACGGTGTGGTGCAGGAGATTTCAAAGGGGATGAAAGTCGACCGGTATAAGATTCACGATATTGAAATCGTCGTCGACAGGATCGTTGTCAAAAAGGAGAGCCGGAGCCGGATCGCCGATTCGGTGGAAGTCGCGCTCGGCTTCGGCGCCGGAGTGCTGATCGTGAACGACGGAGCATCCGATCACCTCTTCAGCAAGCATTATTCCTGTCCGAATTGCGGCACGAGCTACGAGGAGCCGGCGCCGAATTCATTTTCCTTCAACACTCCTTATGGATCTTGCCCGGCATGCGAGGGACTGGGAGAAAAGAAAGAGTTCGACCTGGCGCTCATTCTTCCCGATGAACGCCTGTCGGTCAACGAGGAAGGGATTGCGGCTCTCGGGAAACCGCGCCAGACCTGGTTTTTTAGCCAAGTACGGGCCCTCCTCAAACGCCGTGGCTACGACTTCGACACCCCCCTGAAGAAACTCTCGAAAGAGGCACGGGAGGAACTCCTCTATGGCACGGGGAAGGAAAAGATCGAAGTGGAGTATGCCCACAGCGGCGGAAAACCGGTCATCTACCGGCACCGTTTCAGCGGGGTCGTCGGCATGCTCAAAAACTACTACGCGGAGACCGCCTCGCCGAAGATCAGGGAATGGGTGGAAGGCTTCATGAGCACGAGCCGTTGCACGGTTTGCGATGGAGGACGATTGAAGAAGGAAAGTCTCGCGATCCGGCTGGAGGACGTCGCGACCGGAACATCGGTGAACATCCGCGATGTGGTCAGCCTTTCGCTTTTTGACGCCAGAACACTCTTCGCCGCACTGAGACTTACTCCACGCCAGACTGAGATTGCGAAGCAGATACTCAAGGAGATCAACCAGCGAATCGGCTTCATGGTCGACGTGGGTCTGGGCTATCTGACCCTCGACAGGGCGGCGCGGACTCTCTCCGGTGGGGAGGCCCAGCGGATCCGGCTCGCGACGCAGATCGGCTCGCAACTGGTCGGCGTCCTCTACATTCTCGACGAGCCGAGCATTGGCCTTCATCAACGGGACAATATCAAACTCATCTCTTCCCTCAAGCAGCTCCGCGACCTCGGGAACACCGTCCTCGTCGTAGAGCACGACAAGGAGATGATCGAGCAGGCAGACTATGTTGTCGACCTTGGCCCGGGGGCGGGTGAGCATGGGGGGAAGGTTGTTGCGGCCGGAAGTCCGGACGACCTGCGGAGGATGAACGGAAAGGGAAAAGGTGGAGGAACGTCCGAGTCCTCGGCGACGATCGGATACCTCCGCGGGGACAAAAAAATAGAATACTCGCAAACCCGGAGAAAAGGGAACGGGAAATCGCTCATTCTCAAAGGCGCTGCCGGGAATAATCTCAAGAACCTCTCCGCGAATATTCCGCTCGGCCTCTTCGTCTGCATCACGGGCGTCAGTGGGTCAGGGAAGTCCTCCCTCGTGACCGAGACCCTTCTTCCGATCCTCTCAAAGAAATTCTACAAGACGAAGACGCCGATTCTTCCCTACGACTCGATCCGCGGAGAGGGGAACATCGACAAGGTGATTGACATCGACCAGTCGCCGATTGGGCGGACCCCGCGTTCCAACCCGGCAACCTACACCGGAATGTTCACGATGATCCGCGACCTCTACACGCAGCTCCCGGAGGCGAAAATCAGGGGATACAAGGCGGGTCGATTCAGCTTCAACGTGAAGGGGGGGAGATGCGAGAGTTGCGAGGGGGACGGAGTGAGAAAGATTGAAATGAACTTCCTGCCGGATGTCTATGTCCTCTGCGACGTCTGCAAGGGGAAACGATACAATCGGGAAACGCTCGAAGTTCTTTACAAAGAGAAGTCGATTGCCGATGTACTCGATATGCCGGTCGAGGAGGCGTTGAGCTTCTTCAGCGAGATGCCCAGGATCGTCCGAAAACTCCAGACCCTGGAGGACGTTGGCATGGGTTACGTTCGGCTCGGTCAGCAAGCGACGACTCTCTCCGGAGGTGAAGCCCAGCGAGTCAAACTCTCCACGGAGCTCTCACGGGTCGGAACCGGGAACACTCTTTACATACTCGACGAGCCGACCACCGGCCTCCATTTCGACGATGTGAAGATGCTCCTCTCGGTCCTCAACAAGCTTGTTGATCTCGGAAATACGGTTGTTGTCATCGAGCACAACCTTGATGTGATCAAAACGGCCGACTGGATCATCGACCTGGGGCCCGAAGGAGGCGCCGAGGGGGGATATATTGTCGCCGAAGGGACGCCGGAGGAGGTGAGCAAGAACCCCAGATCCTACACGGGGGAGTTTCTAAAGAAAGAACTGAATGATAAATAAAAAATGAAAGATCAAAGAGGAAAAATAAGGTTGAAAGATAACAAATCTCGACTGACGGTAAGCCCGGAGCCGATCCCGTCGGTGAGTTTTTGATCTTTCATCTGTGTTTTTCCTCTTTGCTATTTGATATTCGATTTGGTATTGCCGTGGCCAGATCCGGACTTCTTCTGCTGATTTCCATTCTTCTCTTCCCCTCAGGGGTGTTTGGGCAAAATACGGATACCACGGGATTCGCAAGCACGGAGTCAACACCGTATGGCGATGCCATGGAAATTGTCTCGACGGCGGTTCTCGTCCCCCTTGCCGTCGGCGCAACGGTCGTCGGGATTCTGCCGCCAAGCGGCGGTGCCATCCTCCGTGGCGGCAAGGCGAATGGTCTCATCTCGTTCCAAACAGGAGTGGGGTTCGGAGAAAGGGTGGACCTGAAGAGATTCTCGGACGTCCGATTCTTGCTCAGCTACACCCACATCTATGGCGGGAACTACAAGGACTTCGTCCGGTTGGAAGGAACTGGCGATCTTCATCTCTTCTATCTTGACAGGCGCCGAATCTTTCTTGTCGGCGCAAGTCCGACACTGGGGATGATCACCGATTTCCCCTCCGTTGGATATTCCGCGGGGGCCTCTGCGTGGGTCATGACACCCTGGCTCGCCTTCTTCGGATTTATCCCCCAGCACACATTCGGCGTCAGCTACCGCTACAACGCTTATGTTGGTGGAACGGCGTTTGGCGAGGTGAGCGCGGAAATTTCCTCGGCCTTCACCTGGGGTTGGTAGATTGATATTGGGGGGAATTCTCTCTATGTTCCCGTCACACAAACCTGAGGCAAGGGCCTGGAATTCTGCAGGGGCATGACCGTCTCTTCTCTCCTATCGGAACACCTTCGATCCAACCTCTCGACCGTCCTGAAAGACTCCGGTGCGCGTCGGGAGCTTGATGATCTTGTGCGAGTCTGTCACTCGCTTGCCCTCTCGGCGCTGCGCGGAAAGATTGCCTCCGGCAAGCTGAGCGCCGACTTCTTCGGCCTCAACGACTCAGACCTCGCTTACGACTGCATCGCGGACCTGCTTCAACGCGACGAGGGGGGAAAACTGCTTCTCCTATCGACCTACTTTGAAGCCTACTCTCTGGAAGACGCCTCAGACGAGCTGGTTCTCTCCTACCTTCGCCGCTTAGTCTTTTCGCGTGTGAACCAAAGTCTCTTCCGCTTTTATCACGAGATTGACCCTGCCTTAGCGAAAATCCTTCGCAACACCAAGTTGGCGGTTCAGGCGTTGGGGACTTTTCAGGAAGCAGATCGTTTTGGCGAGACATATCTTGAGCCCGGCTTCTGTGATCCTCTTTATGAATGTCGCGAACTCGATGAAGAAGAATTAAGGCAGTTCCTCGCAGATGGATACAGAGCCGCCGATCGGATTCCGCATCTTCTCTCAAAACTTGGGCGCGCGTTGCGTCAGCAGGACCAGCGCTGTCGTGCCGTTCGTCTCATGGCCTTCGCGTTCGCCTTGAGGGACCTCATGTCCCGATCGACGGGAGAGGCCATAGTTCACCCGGTCGCGGAAGAGACGCTCCTTGTTGAAGACGCCCGATCCATCATTCGCGAAGTGTGTTCCGAGATGAAACGGAAGAACAGGGAAAGGTATGTCGGGAAGAAGAAAGTGAGCGGGAGCGAATACGACGATTACTTCGTTGTCATCGAACGGAAGCTTACCGAGAGGTTCGTCGGCGAGGACGGAGACGGCATTTCCTTGTTCGAGGAGCTGAAAAAGGAGATCTCGACCCTTACGAAGGAGGGGTACCGATCGAGACACAAGAACATATTGGAGTACCTCTCCAGGTTGGCCTATGACAAGGCAGTAGAAAAGCTTCGAAAGGGCTGACTGGGGCCTGTTTCCGCAGAAGGAATGATCTGGAATGAGAATAGAATAGGATGAAGCACATCGACGAACATACGCTGGAGCTCTACGTCCTTGGCGGGAAGGAAGTCCGGGGGAAGCGAAAGAGGATCGAAGCGCATCTCGAACGATGCGAAGGATGCCGGAGGCTCGCGCGTTCCATCTCCGATTTCTACATCCGCGCTGAAGAAAACCTGAAGGCGAGCCCACAATCTGCATCCACAGAGTCGGTCAAGGCTCTCGTCAGGCCTCGCAAAGACGCCATATCGAAATACGAGCCGATCGATCCGACTGGCAGACTTCCGGTGATAGCTTCCGTTCCCCGCACCTTGTCGCAACACATCATCTCGTATGTCAGGCAGAATCCGATCACCAGCGGCGTCGGTTCGGTCGTGCTCGTTGCGGGATTGGTGATCCTCGCAGCTCTGACCACCCGAACTCCCGCGATGGATGCAAATCCAAGCTACACGCTGATGAATACCTCGCGGATGGCGCTCGAGGTGTACAACAAGGAGGATCAATTGCTCTGGCAATTGCCGAACGCAAACATACCGAACGTCAGTCTGGAAGAGAAATCGATGAGAGTGCATCGAACACTCGTCGCGGATATCAATCGCGACGGCCTCAACGAGGTGGTGACAACTCTTCCCGAGCCGAATGAACAATTTTCGTTCGCGCTCCGGATATTTGATTATCAGAAAAAGCTGATGCTCGAGGAGCCGGCTGGCGCCCTTCAGGTGAGATTTCGGTCGAACCGATATGCATCAAGTTACTATTTTGAGAATGTATTGGTCGACAGTGTCCCAGGGTCCAGGATGATGAGCATCTTCGCGGGTGCCGACAACGGGCGATCGCCCTGGTTTCTTCTTCATTTGGATCCGGAAGGACATGTACTGGGAAGGTACTGGCATTTCGGACAGATGCCCGGCCAGTATCTCTATGATCCGGGGAATGGAGGGCCAAAGCGGGTGATTCTCACCGGATCCAATCAGGTCGATGAACCGGACGCGGCATCGTTTCGGGTTGTCGCGGTCCTTGACCCTGCGAAGATCCTCGGCGACAGGGAGGCGTCTGCGACCCGGGGCTTTGGCATGGATGTCTCTGCGGCTGAATTGTTCTATGTGGGCTTCCCGCAATCGGATATGGAGCGGGCTCTGCGACTTCCCCCCCAATATCCGTACCTGTTGTCATCCCGAGGAGAAAATCAGATCAGAATTGCCCTCAATAATTCGGACGGAAAGAAAGATCTGGGTTTTGAGTACATATTCTCCATGGATATGCGAGTGGTTCAGGTGAAGTACGCAAGCGGTGATGAACGGGTCCACGCGAGCCTGAGAAAAGAAGGGAGGATCACGAGCACGTTCGACGATCGCTATCTCGAGAATTTGAAGAGGAGCGTGAGGTATTGGGACGGGAAGGATTGGCAGAAGGAACCAACGCCGGTGAAGCATCATTCGCCCTAGCGAACCAAAACAAAAAAGTACGTCACGAGAGGCCGTCAGGGCAAAGACCTGACGGTTTTTTTTGCCTTTTTTTCAGCCGGGGAATCGGTATGTGACGAGACAGGAATGGAACCTGCACTTTTTCATAGGGCCAAGGTCCCGTCGTGATCGATATCCGTCACTCAACAACCACATTCCTATAGATGACCTCCCAATGAAACGAGGGCAATATTTCATTCTAGCCGCTGTCATTTTGGGCCTGCAGTTCGGGCAGCTTTCCGAGCTTCGCGCAGGCACGCCTGCACGCTTGGCGGCATCGACTCTCCCCACGGCAAATCTCCTTGCATATTGGCCTTTGAACGCTGGGGCCAACGACACAAGCGGGAATGGTTATAATGGGACCCCAGGGGGTGGAGCCACATGGAACCTGGACCGGTTTGGTGTCTCGAGTGGCGCTTTATCCCTCAACGGCACAGACAGCTATATCGATTTCGGAAATGTCCATCCGACGATAAATGATTTTAGTGTCTCTCTCTGGTTTGTTCCGGCAACACTGACGACGATCGGAACTCCGACGATCATCAGCGACGCAGGGGGTTACAGGGGCTTCAGAGTATATCAAGTGATGGATTCAATCTATTTTGAGACACAGTCGACCAATATCTCCACTTTGGATGTTGCCTGGGGATTGGCGGCCGGGGATGTCGGCAGATGGATCCATCTTGTGGGAACAAGTTCCAATGGCGAACTCCGCCTTTATATCGACAGCGTTCTCGTAAGATCGATTATCGGTTCACCGGGCGTCCAAGGCGTGGTAAACCTCAATGTCGGACGCGACGGAAACGTTGATCGGTTCTACTGGGCGGGATCCGTTGACGACGTGCGGCTATACGATCAGGTGTTGAGCGCGGCAGACGTTAGGGCTCTCTATAGCGAAAGGGGATTCTCCTCGTTGAACTATGGCCTCCTGGCATTTTATCCGTTCAGCGGGAACGCCAACGATGCATCTGGAAACGGCAATAATGGCATCGCACACGCCGTCACATTGTGCGCCGACAGGTTTGGCAATCCAAACGACGCTTTTCAATTCAACGGCACCGGTTCGTACGTCGACATCGGCAAAGCGGGTAGCCTGGGCGCGATCAACGACGTGACTTTCGCTGCATGGGCGAAATTCGGGCCGGGTTCTACCCAAGGTACCCTCATCGGGACGTATGGAACCAACAACGCAGTTTTTCTCCTCGCCTACAATGACCAATCATATCCGTCAGGGAAGATCTCATTTCTTGTCAGCACCACCACTGAGCACTCCCTCTGGGGGTACGGCGATTGTCCAGATCTTTCGACCGGATGGCATCACATCGTCTTCACAAGAACGAACGGAAACTTGGGAATGTACGTCGATGGGAGCCCCGTCAACATCATCGTCACAAATGAACGGGGAGATCAAAACGGACCCATCGCCACAGGTCTTAACCTTTTTGTTGGTGCCGTTTCTGGCGAGCTTGGTGCCAGCTCATTCTTTTCCGGCACTCTCGACGATATTCGGATCTACAATCGAGTGCTGACCGTGGCCGAGGTCAATTCTCTCTACCAAGAGAATGATTGGTCGCGTAGACCCGCCTGGACCTTGCAACTCACCGCCACGGCCGGTGCGGTCCTCGACAACCAGAACTACCTTGGCGTCTCTATCAATGCCACCGACGGCTTCGATCCCTCGTATGACACACCGAAGCCTCCTGTCCCTTCGGGCAACTACGTCCAGCTCTACTTTCCACATCCTGAATACAATCAGGCTACTGGACCTAACTTCGCCCAGGATATCCGGACTCAACACTCCCTGGCCGATACCGTCACACGGTGGGCTTTCGAGGTCGTGGCTAACTTCGACACCACGGTCTCGCTTAGCTTCATCTCGGACGGGGATATCCCCTCGAAGTACGGTATGGTTCTCAAAGACCTGACTTCAAGTGTTCGGAAGAACCTTGTCACAGGAGGAATGAGCTATGCTTATCGTTCCGGCCCTGGAGGGAGCACGAGAGACTTTGAGATCTTAATCGGTGATTCGACAGCCCCCGTTGCCTCCATCCTGAAGCCCAACGGCGGAGAGATCGTCCGTTCGGGGAAGAGTTATCCGATATCCTTGTCTGATGTGGACAAGATGGGAATCGACTCCCTCCAACTCTTCTATTCCCTGGATGCAGGATCAACCTACAACAAGATCACGACTCTTTCAGGCTCTGCGTCGAGCTATTCATGGTCTGTCCCACCCGTCTATTTGAACACCCAGGCCAGTGTGAAGCTCATCGCGACCGATACGATGGGGAATACGGCAACGGATGCCAGCAACTACGTCTTTACGATCTCCGGGGATAGCCTTGCGACATCCTTCACTTCAGGATGGAACCTGATCGGGACACCTGAGAAGCCAAAAGACTCGACCGTCAGCGGCATCTTTGGTGATGATATCTCGCAGAGTTACTACCTCTGGGATTACTCGCAATCGGCCGGTTATACCACCCCCTCATTTTTAGCACAGGGAAGAGGCTATTGGCTTGGGCTCTTGAATAATGCCACGGTGGATGCCGTGGGAGCCCCCGTGACAGACTCTAGCACAGTCTCCCTCTCGTTAGGGTTCAACATGGTCTCAGACCCACTCGTGGTAGCCATCCCACGGGACAGTCTGAAGTTCCGCAAGGGGGGAGTGACCTCCCTTTATGCCACAGCCAATGCAAGTGGATGGATTGCCTCAGGAGTGCAGGGATACAACAAATCGACCAACAACTACCAGTCGACCGATACGCTCCAGATCTGGAATGGATACTGGCTGGCGGCACTGCAATCGGGGGTGGATCTGGTGGTGACACCTCCTTTAAATGCAACAGTACCGGCCCAAGTGGCATCTCCGAAGGAGAATACGGCAACGCCGAAAGACTGGCAACTGAGGATCATCGCCGCCTCGGGTGTGGCCAAGGATGAGACGATGATGCTTGGGGTGAAGCCCGATGCGGCAGACGGGTTCGACGTGAGATATGACCAGCCCAAGGCTCCCACGCCTCCGGGAGGGAAGTATGTGGAGGCGTATTTCAGCCATCCAAGCTGGGCTCCGGTACTTGGGAGCAGGTTCAACACCGATCTGCACAAATACAGCTCGACACTCTCGTGGACATTCGCCGTCTCGGGCTCGGACTCAACCCCCGTTACGCTCTCGTGGACAACGGGAGGAGTGGTGCCGGATAGTATTGCGCTCGGACTTCAGGACCTTTCGAACGGAACGAAGGTCAACATGAGAACGCAAAGCGTCTACACTTTCACACCGAGGGGCGTCCTTCAGTTCGCGGTGAATGGCACTGTTACGAATATTGCGTCAGAGGAGGCGATTCCCACTTCCTTCGCACTCCTTCAGAATTATCCCAACCCTTTCAATCCTTCGACGACGATCAGCTTTGCATTGCCCGAAGGATCCATGGTCAAGCTTGTGGTGTATGATCTTGTTGGAAGGGAGGTTGCTATCTTGGCGAACGAACGATTGGGCCAGGGGTACTACAGCAGGACTTTCGATGGATCAAGACTATCCAGCGGAGTCTACTTCTACAGGATATCTGCTCAGGGGCAGAACGGGACGGGACAGTCATTCTCCCAAGTGAAGAAGTTGATCCTGCTAAAGTAGTCGTCTGTTTCCGCGCAGAGCGTGGGAACGAGGATAATACCCCACGCAGAGCGTGGGAACCAGAATAAAGCGACATAGGGGAGGGTCAAGGGGAAATGCCCGGTCGTCGAAAGATACCGGGCATTCCTTTTTGCTCAGCCCTCGCCCTTGAAACTCTCCCTTGATTTTCTGTCTCCTGTATTCTCTGAAACCACACAGATCGCCCCAAGCGGGGCTCGACAGAAGATGTTCCTCGGGCTCTCGTCCTACGGACGGCGCCGCCCCTATGGGGCGGCTAGACAAAAAAAGGGACCTTCACTCGATGAGATCCCCGTCGGCTAGAATTCGTCGGACTCCGTAGCGTAGGCACTATCGGTCTGTCAAAGCACAGATGCAAAACCAGGTCCCGCTGGTACTTCTATCTTTTCTCTTTTGTCTTCTATCTTATCTTTTCTGTCTCCTGTATTCTGTATTGTTTCTCTTGGACACCCACTCATTCCCCTTCACAAAGAACCTCCATCGCTTTTCCTTCCCCCGGCTCACGCCGATTCGCGTGGAGACGCCAATCGGCTCCTTCCGGGATGTGACGGCGTCGACGATGAAAATCTCTGATCCAAGCAAGTCCGTTCCGTTTTCATTTCTCCCTATTCCGAACGCCTGACAAAGCTTCGCGGGACCGTTGGTGAGGTTGCGGTTCAGGCTTGCGAATCCCCTCTTTCTCAGCATCGTCTCGATCCCGTCCAGCGGCTCGACCGCACGAAGAAGGACCGCCTCCGCGACTCCCGTCTTGCCGGTGACGACATTCGCGCAGAAATGCATGCCGTAAGTGAAATAGACGTAGAGATGTCCCCCTTCTCCGAACATCATTTCATTTCTTTTGGTGGGTCCCCGATAGGCGTGGCTGGCAGGATCTTTTGCGCCGAGGTAGGCTTCAACTTCGACGATTTTTCCGATGAGGAGACCTTTGTCAAGATTGCGGACGAGGAGCTTTCCGAGAAGTTCTTTTGCGACGACGAGGGCTGAGCGGTTGTAAAATGAGCGGGGGAGGGGATTTGGCAAGGCAAAATCAGAGATCAAATATCAAAGAGGAAAATTACAGATCAAAGGTCAGATATTTTTGGCGATGATGATGAAAGTGGCGTACAAGACATTTCTAATCTTTGGTCTGCATGTCTGCTCTTTCATTTTTTAGTTTTGCCGCCTGAACTCTCTGACCACCCTTTCCACCTCCTCCAGCGTCATTCCTGTTCCGTATTTCGGCCCCGATTCCGGCTCGGTGGTTTCCTTTGGTGCAGGCTCCACCTTCGGCCTCACGGGCTGATTCCCCGCCTTCAATCGAATTCGCTCATCGATCTCATCGAGCCAACTCCTCCCCCCATCTTCTTTCTTAAGTTCCTCAATCTTTTTACTTCGGTCTCCTGTCTCCTGTATTCTGTATTCTCTTCCTTCATTGATCGGCCTTGTCTCGAAGGCCAATCTCTTGATATTGATGAGATGCTTTGCGGAAACGTTTTCCGAAATGATCGACTTGCCGAATGTGCCAGGGCCGAGTGTCATGGATGGGAGGAGCTCGTTCGTGTACCCCACGGCTCCGAGCGCCGCCTGGGTGTTCGCGAGAATCCGGCAGGCCGGCTTTTCGAGCGCGAACTTCATGATGATCTCCTTGTCGCTCGAGTGGATCACCATCGTATGCCCGAGGCCGCCGAACTCGAGCATCTCGATGGATCGCTCGCAACCTTCGCGCCAGCCGTCCACAGTGAACATCGCAAGGACAGGGGATAGTTTCTCACGGGAGAGAGGATATTCTCTTCCAACCCCCTGGAGCTCCGCCACGATACACGAGGTATCAGGAGGTACGTTGAACCCGGCCTTTTGCGCGATGTATGCGGGCGGCTTGCCGACGATGTCGGGATTGATCGCCCCCTTGGGATCGAACATCGTCCGTCCCAGCCGTTCCTTCTCCTCCTGGCTCACGAAGTATGCCTTCCTTTTCCTGAACTCCTCGACGACCCGGGTCTTGACGGGGGAGTCG
>DATJQP010000078.1:0-27585 GCA_035505655.1 Bacteroidota bacterium | reverse complement strand
TGCTTACGGGGGTGAGAAATACGATTGCGGTTGCAAGCGGGAAGGGGGGAGTCGGAAAGTCGACGATCGCGGTGAACCTTGCCGTCGCTTTGGCGCGCGATGGAGCCCGGGTCGGTCTCATCGATTGCGATGTGTATGGACCGAGCATCCCGCTGATGTTCAACATCAACGAGAAACCGAAGCTACACAACCAGAAGCTTCAGCCTCTCGAAAAGTACGGTGTCAAGGTGATGTCGATCGGATTCCTCGTTGACCCGATGCAGGCCGTGATCTGGAGGGGTCCGATGGCGAGCGGTGCCGTGCGGCAGTTCATGTCCGACGTCGAATGGGGGGAGCTTGACTACCTTATCTTCGACCTTCCCCCCGGGACGGGAGACATTCAGCTCACCCTCGTCCAGCAGATCCCTCTCACCGGGGCCGTCATCGTCACGACACCGCAGGAGATATCCCTTGCCGACGCCAGGAAAGGCCTCCTGATGTTCAACAAGGTCAACGTTCCGATCCTCGGCATCATCGAGAACATGAGCTATTTTGTCTGCTCGCATTGCGGTCAGCGCGAAAACATCTTTGATGCCGGCGGAGGCCTGAGAGCATCGAAGGAGCTCAACGTGCCGTTCCTCGGAGAAATCCCGATCGACACGAACATCCGTACGGGCGGAGATGTCGGGCGGCCGATCGTTGAATCCGACCCGAAGAATCCGCAATCGGTGATCATCTCCCGCATAGCGAGAAATCTCGCCGCGCAGGTGAGCATCAAGAACCTTTCACAAACAACCGTTCCGACGATCGAAATCTCGCTCGGCTCGGCACACCAAAACTGATGAATGAGAAGATACTCTCGATCCTGGAGCAGGTTCGCCCCTACCTTCAAATGGACGGCGGGGACGTTCAGCTCGTCGACATCTCGAACGACGGCATTGTGAAAGTGCGGCTGACGGGGGCGTGCGCTTCGTGCCCGATGTCGATCATGACCCTGCGGGCGGGTATCGAGCGGGCGCTCATGCGTGAGGTTCCCGAAGTGCGAAGAGTGGAATCGGTGGTCGGCTAGGAGAAGGGGACGCTATCGTTTGAGCTTCACGTCAAAGACCTTCCTGTCCTTGATCTGCACAATTCTCCCCTGAGCTTTTCTCACGAGTTCGTAGTTGTGCGTTGCCATAAGAACCGCCGTCCCTTCGGTGTTGATATCCTTGAGAAGCTTGAGGATGTCGTTCGAGGTGGAGGGGTCGAGGTTCCCGGTCGGCTCGTCGGCGAGAAGAAGGATGGGCTCATTGACAAGGGCACGCGCAATGGCGACTCTCTGCTGCTCGCCCCCCGATAGCTGGTGCGGCATGCTGTTCCGCTTGTGGCTCAGCCCCACGCTCGCAAGGACGTTGAGGACCTTCTTCTTGATCTCCGCCGTCCGGGTGTTCGTGACGTAGAGCGAAAAGGCGACGTTGTCGTACACTGAGCGGTCTTCCAGAAGTTTGAAGTCCTGGAAGACGACCCCGAGCTTTCTCCGAAGCATGGGGATGAGCTTTGGCGTCATCGAGGTCGAAACGAATTTTCCCACGGAAACGGATCCGCTGTCCGGGAAGAGATCCATGTAGAGGAGACGCAGGAGGGTGCTCTTTCCGCTCCCGGTCGTCCCTACCAGCGAAACGAACTCGCTCGCCGAGATCTCCAGGTTCACCCGGTCAAGGACCGGCTGTTTGTTGAATGAGACGCTGACGTTCGAGAGTCGTACCATGGGCTGTTATTTCTTCCTGTTCAGCGAAATCGAGCGTGCGAGTTCCACCGCCGCAACCATGCTTCCCGGGTCGGCGATACCTTTCCCCGCCTTGTCGAAGGCCGTTCCATGGTCGGGCGAGGTTCGGACGATCTTCAATCCCGCCGAATAGTTCACCCCGTTGTTGAACCCCATCATCTTCAGCGGAATAAGCCCCTGGTCGTGGTACATCGCGAGGACGGCGTCGTACCGCTTCTGCGACCCCGTCGCAAAAAAGGCGTCGGCGGGGTAGGGTCCGGAGACCTTTATTCCCTTCTTGCCTGCCGTCACGATGGCGGGCTCGAGGATATCGATCTCTTCCATGCCGATTGCTCCCCGCTCGCCGGCATGAGGATTGAGCGCGAGAAGTGCAATGGAGGGAGACTTGAGTTGGAAATCACTCTTGAGGGAAGCATCGACGGTCTCCAGCTTCTCGACGATCCTCTCAGGGAAGATATTCTCCGAAACTTTGCTGATAGGGAGGTGGATGGTGGCGAGTGCGATCCTGAAGGAACCCGCGACGAGCATCATCGTCACACGGTCGGAGCGGCTTAGCATCGCGAGCATCTCTGTCTGGCCCGGAAAATTGTAGCCCGCGATGTGGAGCGATTCCTTGGACACCGGCCCCGTCACCATCGCGTCGACCTCTTCCGCGAGGCACATCCGGACGCATTTCTCGATTGCCGTTCCAGCGCACACTCCTGCGTCCGGCGCAGCTCTTCCGATCTGGAGGTTCTTCTCCGTGGCCTGATAGACGTTGAGAACCGGTACCGCAGCGGCAGGGACTTTTTCTCCGGGGGACTTTACGGCGACGAGCTTCCGCTTCGTCTTGAACTTGTGGGCGTAGTAGTCGAAAATGTCGACGGAGCCTACGAGAAGAGGCTGGATGTTTTTGAGCAGTGAGGCGGATTCGACGGTCTTCAGTATCACCTCGGGGGCGATACCGTTGAAGTCTCCGATGGTGATGGCGATTCGAGGCTTCATCGGGTCTCGGCGGCTGTGAGTTTGTAGTTCCCCTGTCGGCTGGGGTCTTCGAACGTAAATTCCTTTTTCAGCGACGAGTATTTCCACAGTTCTCTCGGCGGACCTCCCGGCGCGAGGGAGCGCTCGATCGAAGTCGGTTTTCCGTAGAGGATGTAGATCTTTCCCCTGTCGGTGAGCACTCCGTTCTCTTCTTTGATCGTCCTGAACGCCGTGAAGGCGTAGTCGACTCTCCGATAATACTCCGCCATCATCTCGTTGTACGCCGTCCCATGGGAAGGATCCCTCTTCGCCCAGAAGTCTTCGAACTTTTTGATCCTGGCCGCCCGGTTTCCGCTCCGCAAGTCGTCGTACTCATCGTCGGTCGCGATGTACTTCAACGCCGTGACGGCAAAATCGAGGTCGGTGAGGGAAAGGGGCATGTCGCGCCAGCGGATTTCGAACTCCCGCGAAAAGCTTGCCGTGTCCGGGCCGGCGAGCCGAATGCGCGCAACGTACCGCCCTTGCCGAAGCTGGTCGGTGTGCATAACGAAATAGAGCGTCGACAGCGTCGAGCTGGAGTCGAACGTGTACCGCACGGCGGCCTCTCCCGACTCGGCAGTGATGATCACAGGAATTCTGTGTCCATAGACGACGACAGCCGCGGCAGTGTCGGGGAGCGCGACCTCTCCTTCCTTCTCTCCCCGGTCCAATCGCTTGAGCGAATAGGTGAGGGAGGGGAGTCCCTCCGCATCGCGGACGGCGAGAAAGACGCCGGTATTCTTTGAGAATTGCGCCGCGTTGCCGTCGTTGACGGCGTCGAAAAATCTCGCCGTGTCGGATCCGGCAGGAGGATCCACGAACAGCAGCGTCGATCTCAATACTGCCCCGGGGGCGAAGCGGGGCACTCGCAACAGATCTCGCTTGTCCGCGAACTCGCGCCGGGACTCAAGGTCGTTGATTCTGTAGAGCGCCGTGTATTTCCCCGGGGAAACGACAAAGGAGGCGGCCCCCTGGAAGTAGAATGCGCGCAGCTTTGTCGGCTCGTCGTCCTCCGAACGAAGGATGATCGAAACCACTTTTCTCGAGACCGATGTGTCGGTCGAATCGATGAGTTCAATCATCAATTCGCCGCGGGCCCTAAAGGTCGCCGGGGTTGTCGAGATGTCGCGTGTGAAGATGAAGAAATCGTACCGGACTCTGAACAGCACGTCGACCCGGACCGAGTTTGAGTCGATTCCGAAATAATGCGGCTCGAACGCCACGAGGTCGGGTGAAGACCGGCCGGCGGCGCGCCGCTGTTCGCCGAAACGCCCCATGCTTCCCTCCTCGTCCTGGGCCATGCTGCACATGTGAACGAGGCCGGCGAATATCGCGGCAACGACCGCGCTTCTAATCCATCTTGAGGTCATGAAGAAAGAGCCTGTCTTGTTTGCCGACAATCTTTTGCGGGTTGAGGATCCCCTCAGGGTCGAGGATCGCCTTCACCTCCTTGAAAATTCCGTAGATCTCTTTTCCAAACGCTTCTTCAAGAAACGGTGTGCGGACGAAGCCGTCCCCGTGTTCCGCCGACAGGACCCCTCCCATCCCTATGATGAGCTCGAAGACCTCTCCGGTCGCGGCTTCAATCTTCTCCCGCCCTGCGGCGGTCTTGAGGTCAGCGAGTGTCGTGCAATGGATGTGCCCCATCCCTGCGTGTCCGTAAAGGGTAAAGGTGATCCCGTATTTGTCGAGGATCGTCTTCAGGCTGGCCATGTATGCAGGAAGGTTTTGAATCGGCACCGCGCCATCCTCGATCGTCGAGACCTTCCGTTCGCTGGAGGGAAGCCGGTTCAGTTGTTCCGAAACGGTCTCGCGCACCATCCAGATCGATTCCCGCTCGGCGGACGTTTCAAGCGCTATCCAGTCCTTCATCAGCCTCAGATCAACAAGACGCTCCTTGAGTTTCAGACGGTTATCACGCAGCTGCCGTTCGTCATCCCCCTCAAACTCCAGGAGAAGCATCGTGAGAAATTCTCTGTCGATGAACCGGTCGCTGGTGGCGCTGAGACCGCGCCCCACTTCGGTGTATGACTTATCGAGGAGCTCGATGGCGGAGGGGAAATACTCCCTCGCGAGTTGGACCGCCTCCGCGGTCTTCTCGTAACTGTCGAAGTACGCGACCCCCGTCACGACGCTGCGCGGACGATGGAGAATGTTCAGCGACGCGCCGACGACGACCGCAAGAGTCCCTTCAGATCCGCAAAGAAGGCGCGTTGCGTCGAAGGTGCCATTATGGAATGCCTCAAAAATGTTATAACCGCTCGACCATTTCTCAACCCGGGGTTTCTTGCGGTGGATGAGCTCCTTATTGGCGGCGAGAAGATCCTTCACACGGCCGAACCTCCGCGAATTCTCAGCGGTTAGACTATTCTCGCTTTCGATGGGCTTAATCGTGCATCGATCCCCGTTGGACAGGATCACGTCCAGGCTCCTGATCTGGTTTTTCGTTGAGCCATAGCGAAGACCATGCGAGCCGGCCGCGTTCGTCGCGATCGTCCCCCCCACGGTGCAGTGCTTCGAGCTCTGCGGGTCGATAGGATAAATCATCCCGGAGGGGCGAAGGGCAGCGTAGAGATCGTCGATGATGCAGCCGGGTTCGACCGACACAGAGAGATCGTCGGGAGAGATGTCGGTGATCCGGTTCATGTGCTTCGAGAAATCGAGGATGATGCCGAATCCGACTGCCTGGCCGACAAGACCGGTAGCTCCTCCCCGCGCGATGATCGGAATCCCGCTCTCCTTCGCAATCCGTACAACGTGGACGACATCGTCGACGCTCTTTGGTGCCACGACGCCGACAGGGACCACCTGATACATGCAGGTTGCTACACTGTATTCGGTGCGCTTCTCCCGGTCGAACCATACCTCTCCCTCCACCACCCGGCGCAGCTCATTCTCGATTGTTGTGAAGGCTGGATGCACAAAAAAGAAAGAAAGTGGTAACTACGCAACCCATGCAGCGTCCCGCGCCGATGTCGCAAAAGGCACGGTCGGCGCAGCGTCATCGATAAACAAAGAGGGCGACGCATGTGCGCCGCCCGGGAAAACGCTTCAGAAAACCGACAGAGGGAGAATGCCGGGCAACTCCGTTCGCCGCGATGCGAATGGACCTAATTTCCTGGCGGACCTCAAAGGCTGACCACAGAAGCCTGAATCACCTCGTCGGAGCGGCTCTGAATCTTCGTCACCACTTCCTCCGTAGGCTTCGCATCGAGTTTCATCGTGCAGCAGGCTGTCTGCTGTCCCTCAAAGATAACATTTTCGACTTCCTGAACGTTGATCTTTGAGCTCTTGAGATCGTCGAGGACGTTCGCGAGGACTCCGGGCTTGTCGAAGTGACGGACGACAAGCTGCCACTTTGCCGCGGTTTTCTTCGCCCGATTCACCCAATTCCGCACCGTTCCATGATGGAGATAGTCGTTGATGATGGCGACGACCTCGGCGGCAACGGCATTCTGGGCCTGGTTTGTCGATGCGCCGATGTGGTGAGTCCCGTACACTCCCGGAAGGCTTGCCAGGGGATGAGCAAAGGGGCCGCTCTTTTCCTCCGGCTCGTTCGAGAAGACATCCGCGCCGATTTTCAGCGTTCCGGCAGTCACCGCTTCGCGAAGGGCTGATTCATCGACCACTTCCGCTCTCGACGTGTTGAGAAAGATCGTCCCTGGTTTCATCGATCGGATGATACTCCGGTTGATGAGATTCCTTGTCTCGGGTTTCAGAGCGACATGGATGCTCACGATGTCGCAAACGGGAACGAGAGCTTCGACTGAGGCCGAATACTCGACGCCGAGTTTCTCCGCTTTCTCGGGAGTGAGTGAGCGCGACCATGCGATCACGTGGAGCCCGAACGCCTTGGCGCGCGTAATGACCTCCCTGCCGATCTGCCCGACTCCGATCACGCCGATCGTCTTCCCGAAAATGCCGTCGGCCTTCGAATACTCGCTCTTGTTCCACTTGCCGTTTCTCAGGTCGCTGACATTTTCCACCACCCGGCGATCGAGTGAGAGAAGGAGAGCCATCGTCAATTCCGCCACAGCGATGGAATTCTTCCCCGGACAGTTGGCAACATAGATGCCCCGCGTATTTGCCGCTTTGACGTCGATAGTGTTGACTCCTGCTCCCGCGCGGATGATCAGGCTCAGGCACTTCCCCGCGTTGATACAGTCTGCACGCACTTCGGTTGAACGGACGATGAGAACGGAGGCGTCGCCGATGTTCGCGGCGATTTCCTCCGCTTTCAACTTCGGCTTGTAGAGCGTCTCGACACCGAGATTGGATATTTCAGAGATGTAGGATTGGGGGAATGAGTCTGCAATGAGAATTTTCATCGAAATGCCCTTTCTGTGGAAAGTACTAAGTGTTCAAAGGTACGGTACTCCGCGACAATTATCAATGAAGACAGAAGACGGAATACAGAATACAGCAGACAGACAAGAGGGGAGACAGGGATTATCCTGTCAACGAACTACATTGAATCGGAACGTGATTCATTGTTCCCGACGGGGGTTAGGGGTTGCTCTCCGGAGAAGGAATCGGGGGAGGGGCTCATGGGGTGCCCGCAATGTAGGATGGTTCAGCGGATGGCAAGGGCGGAATCGAGCTCCGCCTTCAAGAGGGCGAACGATTTCTGTCCGAACAGGAAGGCGCGCGGATGCCCACTGCGATCATAGATGAAGGTCGCCGGCACGCCGCCGTTCCAGGAGGAATCGATCGTGTTCATGAAATCCTCCTGCTTTTTGACCGCGGAGACATAGACCGGGAATTGAACCTTCAGGTGGGCGAGAAAAGGCCGGATCTTGGATTCCACTTCGTCCGGATAATCGACACTGACCGCCGCGACATCAACGGCGCTATCCGGATATACCGAGCGGAGCCTGACGAGATCGGGGAATTCTTCCCTGCACGGAATGCACCAGGTCGCCCACACGTTCAGAAGAAGGGGCTTGCCGCGTCGTTCGCCGGTCAATCTCCTGAGCCCGGCAACGTCAATGGGCGAAACGGCGGGAGCGGGAGCACGAAGATCCGACTGCGGCTTCCCGTCTCCGCCCGGGAGAAGCGTCAGTGCGAGGAGGAGGGAGGAGATCACTCCCATCAATCCACCTTCTTGATCGTGCAGCCGAACGCGCGAGTCTCCTTCACTGAAACGGTTTTTCCCGCGAGGACTTCGTCGAGGGCGGTTCGGAGGTCGCGTGAACTCACTTCGGATTCTCTTCGCGAATCGTCAATCCTTCCGTGGTAAAGGATTTCGTGTGAGGGGCTGAGAATATACGTTTCAGGGGTCACGCTTGCGCCAAACCTGTCCGCGACAACATTCCCGGTATCCTTAAGAATCGTAAATTCGAGTCCGTGCTCTTTCGCGTGCGATTTGATTTCGTCGATGGTTTCAGATTTGTTGGAATTGATTCCGAGGATGACCACCCCCTTGTCTTTGTAGTCGGCGTAGAGCGCTTCCATCCTTCCGTTGTAACCGTTGGACACCGGACATTGCGTCGCGATGAACATCACAACGATCGCCTTTGCATTATTGTATTCGGAGAGGGAATGCGGGGTGCCGTTGTAATCGGGGAGAGTGAAATCACCGGCCTTCACCGGCTCCGCCGCGGGGGCAGATCCCGAGAAGATCAGGGCAGCTGCGACAGCGATAAGGGAAAATAGTGCGCGCAGGGACATGGTTCATCTTTCCTGGACGTGATGGGGAACTTTCCGGGCTTTGTGATGCCCTCTACCCGTCATAACGCGGGGAGGGGAAGCCGAGTTCCGTGAGGACGGATGATCGTGGTGGGGAGGATGCTCACCCCCTCGTCTTGAGATACTCGACAAGAAGGCGGACTCCGACGCCCGATCCGCCTTTCGGGGTGTATTCCAGATTCTCTTCGAGAATTGCGGTCCCGGCGATGTCGAGATGGACCCACTTATAGTCGCCAATGAATTTCTTAAGGAACATGCCGGCGGTGATGGCTCCGCCCCATCGTCCTCCCGTGTTCTTCACGTCCGCGACCTCGCTCTTGATCAGCTTGTCGTACTCCTCAAACAAGGGCAGTTGCCAGACCCGCTCATACGTCGATTCGCCCGCCGCACTGAGTTCGTCCATCGTTCGCTGGTCGTTTCCCATCATGCCTGTCGCGACGTGCCCGAGGGCCACGACACAGGCTCCGGTGAGCGTCGCAAGGTCGATGACGACCTCGGGCCTGTACTGCGAAGCATACCCGAGTGCGTCCGCGAGGATGAGCCGCCCCTCGGCGTCGGTGTTGTCGACCTCCGAGGTCTTTCCGCCGTAGTGCCGGATGATGTCTCCCGGTTTCAAGGCCGTGCCACTCGGCATATTCTCGACTGCCGGTATCAGCCCGATGACGTGTACCGGCATCTGGAGTTCCGCGAGGGCCTGGAATGCGCCGACGACCGCCGCCGCGCCGCTCATGTCCATCTTCATTTCACCCATGTTCGCCGACGGCTTGATCGAGATTCCGCCGCTGTCGAAGGTGACCCCCTTCCCGACGAGGATGACCGTCCCGCTTTTTACTTTTGACGGATTGTGCTCGAGGATGATGAAGCGGGGAGCATGGTTGCTCCCTTTGCTGACGGCGAGGACACCTCCCATCTTCAGGCTTTCGATCTTTCTCTGGTCAAAAACGGTCGCCTTGAACCCGTACTTGTGTGCGGTCTCCTGGATGTCGAAGGCGAGCGTCTCCGGGTAGATCTCATTCGAGGGGGCGTTTTCAAGATCGCGGGCATGGCATGCTGCCGCGGAGAGGATTCTCCCTCTCTGGATTCCGTCCGCAATCTCCGCCGAGGTCTGTTTTTCCGGTGTGAAGATCGTGACGGCCGAGAGCTTTTTCTTGTCTTCCGCCGACGACAGGTATTTGTCATACTTGTACGTCGAAAGCACGGCGCCTTCCACCATAGCCGTGGCGGCCTCCGAAGAGGAAAACTTCAACGACTGGGAGGGGAAGAGGAAGGCTGGAAACTCGATGCCGATCGAGCGGGCCTTAAGCGATTCGGCGGCCTTTGCCCCTTTCGCCGACGCCTTCCGGATTCTCTCCGGCGTGAGTTCCGTCTCTTTTCCGAGACCTACGACAAAGAGGCGGGGAGACGGGACTGCCTTTTCGGTGTACAGCGTCAAGAGTTCCCCTTCCTTCGCCGTGAAATCCTTCACCGCCACGGCAGCCAGAAGGAGATCCTGAATGGACTTTGTGGCGAACTCGCGGATGCGGGGATTCCCGTCGCCATCCTGACCTACAAAGACCACGACCGCATCCGTCTTGATTTCTCCGATTCCTTTTGATTCACTTCGGACTTCCATGATCTCTCCTTTGGTGTGCGTAATATCCGGCGCGGGACGTTACCCGAGTCACAACCTCCTCGAAGAATGCGCCGGTCACTCTCGCCCCGGCAGCGTTGAGATGTCCGTTGCCTCCGAATTCCTTAGCGAGCTCGTTGATGGGTATCTCCCCTTTGGAGCGGAAACTCACCTTGACGCAGTCGCTCAGCTCGGTAAACATAAGGCCGATGACAACCCCTCCGATCGTCAGGGTGTAGTTGATCATGTTGTCCGTGTCCTCCTCGGCCGTCCCCGTTTCGGCGAAGTCGGTCCGGCGGAGCGCTATCGACGCGACAGATCCGCCATGCGATATGCCGAGTGATTTGAGCGCCCTTCCGAGGAGCTGCAATCTGTTGGCCGATCCCTCCTCGAAGATCTTCTGATAAACTCCGGTGGGATCGGCTCCCCGTTCGAGCAGCGAGGCCGTGATCCTGTGCGTCTCAGCGTCCGTCTTCGGGAATCGGAACGATCCTGTGTCTGTCATGATCGCCGCGTAGAGGGCCTCAGCAATCTCACGAGAGAGCGGCGCAGGATCCATGAAGGTGAGGAGCCGATAGAGGATCTCGCCGGTAGCGGTCGCCGATTCGTCAACAACATAGAGGTCAGCAAAAGGCTCACGGTCGAGATGGTGATCGATGCAGAGCTTGTAGGAACGACTGGCGGCGAGAGGGCCCGCAAGGGACGGGAAACGCTTCGGGGAATTCGTGTCGAGGGCAACGAAGACCTCGCATTGGGCGATTTCGGCGTTGTGCGTCTCCGGTGCATAGGTCTCGATGGGAAAAATGGAGTTCAGAAATCTGTAGTATGCCGGCGTCGCGCTCTGGTTGATGATCGAGACCCGTTTCCCTTTGCTTTGGAGGAAAAGTGCCAGCGCCACTTCGCTCCCTAGTCCGTCTCCGTCCGGATTAACGTGCGTCGTGAGGACGAAGGAGTTCTTCGATTCGAAGACGATCTTACACTCGGCGAGAGGAAGCGTCATGAGGGTTTGGACAGGTCAACAATCGGTGACTGCTTCGGTTAAATTTCGGAGGCGCTGGTCACAGGCGACGAAGGCGGAACTCCATGACCTCGAGGGCATCGGCTCCCCGATCGATCCGTTGCCCGGACGCGCGCAGATTCCGACGATTGGCGCGTCCGTGCCCGGGCACGACGGAGAGATCGTTGCTTCAGCGTTGATTGCCAAGGCGACGCAGGTGCTTTATCTCACTCTCCCTGGATCGTCCATGTCTCGCCGGAATTCAGAAGCTTCTCAAGATTCCCCTTGCCACGCTTCTCCGCGGCGTTCTTGATCTGCGTCGCCATCTCCGCCTCGTACGTCGGACGCTCTACGCTCAGAAAAATGCCAACAGGGCGGGGAAGAGTCTTGTTATAGGTCATGTTCGCGAGAATGAAGGCCAGGGTCGAATCGTTCTCGTTGTGGACGATAAGGTCGCTGACGGAGAATTTGCCCTCTTTCAGCGAAACGACTCTCGGCGTGAACCCGTCGAGATGAATCCCCTTGTCCTTCTCCTTCCCGAAAACAAGGGGCTTTCCGTGTTCAAGGTAGAGAACATTCTCTTCCTTCGACTCCTTTTCTGTAAAAAGGAAAAAGGCCCCGTCGTTGAACACATTGCAGTTCTGGTAAATTTCGACAAACGATGTCCCTTTGTGCTCGGCCGCACGCTTTACGATCTGCTGGAGATGCTTCGGGTCGCGGTCCATCGTCCTTGCCACAAATGTCCCGCTCGCGCCGAGCGCGAGGCTGACAGGGTTGAAGGGAGAATCGATCGAACCATAGGGGGTCGATTTCGTAACCTTCCCGAATTCGGACGTGGGGGAGTATTGCCCCTTCGTGAGTCCGTAGATCTGATTGTTGAAGAGGAGGACGTTGACGTCGATATTCCGTCGGAGGAGGTGGATCATGTGATTGCCGCCGATACTCAATCCGTCGCCGTCGCCGGTCACAACCCAAACCGAAAGATCGGGCCGCGCCATCTTGAGCCCCGAGGCAACGGCCGTTGCACGCCCATGAATACTGTGGAATCCGTAAGTATCCATGTAGTACGGGAAGCGGCTCGAGCAGCCGATTCCGGAGACAAAGACAGTGTTTTCCCGTGCGACATGAAGGTCCGGCATCACCCTCTGAACCTGTGCGAGGATCGAGTAGTCGCCGCAGCCCGGACACCAACGGACGTCCTGATCTGACTGAAAATCCTTTGCCGTATATTTCGTTTCCGTCTCAGGATGTCGCGAGACGACTTCTTCAACAAGTGCGCTCATGCCTTCTTACCTCCCAGAATTTCATCAATTTTTTTCTCAATCTCCGACGACTTGAATGGCAGACCTTCCACCTTATTCAATCCGATCGCAGGAACAAGGTATTTCGCCCTCAGGACCTTGATCAGCTGGCCAAGGTTGATCTCGGGCACCAGAACATGTTTAAAGTTGTAGAGTATCTCGCCGAGGTTCTTCGCCAAAGGATTCAGGTAGCGGAGATGGAGGTGGGAAACCGATTTTCCCTGCTGGCGTTTTACCTCAACCGCGGATCGTATTGCTCCGTAAGTTCCGCCCCATCCGACGACAAGCAGGTCTCCTTTTTCATCTCCTTCGGTTTTCGCGAGCGGGATATCGTTGGCGATCCGCTCCACCTTCTCTGCTCGGAGCCTCACCATCTTGTCGTGGTTCTCGGGCTCATAGTTGACGTTGCCTGTCTTATCCTGTTTTTCCAACCCGCCGATCCGATGTTCGAGTCCCGGGGTGCCGGGGATCGCCCATTCGCGCGCGAGCGTGACGTCGTTCCGGAGATACGGAAGATAGTTATTTGGATCCTTCCTGAACTTGGGGGAGATGTCCGGGAGTGTTTTGGGATCGGGGAGCAGCCACGGCTCCGAGCCGTTGCCGAGATAACCGTCCGAAAGGACCATCACAGGGGTCATGAACTTCAGCGCGATTCGTGCCGCTTCGAAGACGGTGCCGAAGCAATCGCTCGGAGTTGCCGCGGCAATGACCGGCACCGGTGCCTCGCCGTTCCTGCCGTACAGAGCCTGCAGGAGGTCCGCCTGCTCCGTCTTCGTCGGAAGGCCGGTGCTCGGCCCCCCACGCTGGATATTGACGATAAGCAACGGCAACTCGACCATGACCGCGAGCCCGATCGCTTCGGTCTTTAACGCCACTCCGGGTCCGCTCGTTGTGGTCACCGCCAGCGCGCCGCCGAACGATGCGCCGATCGCGCTCGTGATCGCAGCGATCTCGTCCTCGGCCTGAAATGTTTTCACGCCGAAGTGTTTGTACATCGAGAGCTCGTGGAGAATGTCGCTCGCCGGGGTAATCGGATAGCTTCCGAGGAACAGATCCAGCTTCGACCTTTCGGCAGCCGCGACGAGCCCGAGCGCGACGGCCGTGTTTCCGGTGACATTACGGTAGCGGCCGCGGGGGAGCGAAGCGGCTTTCACCTCGTACCGCACGTTGAAAATCTCCGTGGTCTCGGCGTAGTTCCACCCCGCCTTCAGCACCCTCGTATTCGCTTCCACGATGTCGGGTTTGTTCTTGAACTTATCCTGTATCCACTCGATCGTGTTGTCGACCGAGCGATTATACATCCAGTACATCATCCCGAGTGCGAAGAAATTTTTCGTTCTGTCGACGATCTTCGTCGAGAGGTTCAGGTCGACGAGAGCGAGCTCCGTAAACTTCGAGATGTCGACCTGGAAGAGTTGGTATTTCGAGAGGGAGTTGTCCGCGAGCGGGTTGGAATCGTATCCGGCGAGTTTGAGGTTCTTGTCGTTGAAGCCCTCCGTGTTGACGATGATCGCTCCGCCGTCCACGAGGCTCCGCAGGTTCACCTTCAAAGCGGCGGCGTTCATCGCGACAAGAACGTCGCACTGGTCGCCGGGAGTATTGATCTCCGTGCTCCCGAAATGGATCTGGAACCCGCTGACACCGAAGAGCGTCCCCTGGGGGGCGCGGATCTCCGCGGGATAATCGGGGAGCGTGCTCAGGTCGTTCCCCATAATCGCGGAGGTGTTCGTGAACTGAGTGCCCGTGAGCTGCATTCCGTCGCCGGAGTCGCCGGCGAAACGGATGGTCACCTCACTGAGGGATTGCGTCTTCTTTTCCATACGTTACACGGTCCTGTTCAGAGTAGTTTCAAGTACTGATCGCGGATTTCTGTATGAAGCTCTTAGTAAGAGAAAAATCCCATCATCGAGGGCAATTTGCCACAGGCAGGCTCTGCGAAACGCAGGTCCTGGATTGAAGTTCGGTTGCGGCGGTTTGAAGGGTGTGATCTCTACCGGTCGGTTCACATTCTCTTAAACGCACGAAAGGCTGAATGTGTTCCGACAAGATCCTCTCTGGAAGAGGGCTCATGGAGAAGAGGTCAGGCAAAAATTCCGCCAGAAGACGGCGGAAATCCTACAGTTCGCAATCAAAACCTCAACTTTACTTTGGTAAGGTACATGATTTCGGCCTGAATATCAAGGAATGCAGGAACCAGGCGATGCCAGAGTCTGAAACATTCGGGCCTCCTGCAGGTGGATTCCCGGATGTTTCATGACGGTATCCGTGTGCGGCGAATCCTCAGGATCCAAAGAGGAACACCCTGAAGATTCAACACGAATGACGGAAGGAATCACCGACGGCGGGAAAAGAAAATCCCCGGGAGTCGTTGAATCCCGGGGATTCGAAAGAGCAGGCGTCGACAGGCCGGTTACCACTTTCTTATGATCTTCTTCACCCGCTTCTTTGAGCCGACCTTGTTGACGCGATGGAACGTCTTGAGAGGCAGGCCGTAGATCTTGATGAATCCTTCGGAGGCGGAATGATCGAAGGTATCCTCGACGGTATAGGTCGCAAGGCTGGTGTCGTAGAGTGAGTAGGGGGATGTTCGGCCTCCGATCGTGAGGTTCCCTTTGTAGAGACGAACCCTGACAATGCCGGAGACATTCTTCTGTGTCTGGTCCACGAAACCGTCGATGGCTTCTCTGAGGGGGGAGAACCAGAGACCGTTGTAAATGAGCGTTGCATAATCGTCAGCCAGCTTCGACTTGTAGTGGAATACGTCCTTGTCGAGGGTGAGCCGCTCGAGCTCCGTGTGGGCAAAATGAAGAGTGACAGCGGCCGGAGCTTCATAGACCTCCCGTGATTTGATCCCGACAAGTCTGTTCTCAACGAGATCCATCCGTCCAACTCCGTTTGCTCCAGCGATAGCGTTGAGCTTCTCGATGAGCGCGGATCCTTTCATCTTCTTTCCGTCGAGCCCGACCGGCACACCTTCCTTGAATTCGATGGAGACGTATGTCGGTCTGTTCGGTGCATCCTCCGGACGAACCGTTCGTTGATATGCGTCCTGAGGAGGTTCCACCATCGGATTTTCAAGGATGCCGCATTCGATGGCAGTTCCCCACAGATTCTCGTCGATCGAATACGGATTCTTTTTTGTCGCCGACACCGGAATGCCGTGCGTCTCGGCGTACGCAATTTCCTCCTCGCGGGACTTGAACTCCCATACGCGGAGGGGGGCGAGAACCTTGAGCTCGGGGGCAAGCGCCATCACCGACACTTCGAACCTCACCTGGTCATTCCCTTTTCCGGTGCACCCGTGCGCCACCGCCGTGCACCGCTCCCGCCGGGCGACTTCGACGAGCGACTTGGCAAGAAGTGGTCTGCCGAGGGAGGTTGCCATTGGGTAGACATGTTCGTACAGCGCACCCGCTCTCAGTGCCGGGAAAATGTAATCCTCAACAAACTCCTCCCGGAGGTCCTGGACGTAGACTTTTTTCGCCCCCGTTTTGTACGCTTTCTCTGCGACTCCCACGAGCTCCTTCTGTTGTCCCAGGTTTCCCGTTACCGTAATGATGTCGGCGTCGTATCGTTCCTGCAGCCATTTCACGATGACGGAGGTGTCAAGGCCGCCGGAGTAGGCGACTGCAATCTTTTCCTTTTTCACAGCTTGCTTCCTTTGGATTGGTCAGGAGATTAGGCCGATGTGCCGTCAGTGTAGCCCGGCTCGTTCGACCAGTGCGTTTCGAATGTCTTTGAGTGTCGACGGGATCTTCCGGATCGAGGCAGGGAGGACCATCACCGTGTCATCGCCCGCGACGGTGCCGAGAAGGTTCGGATTGCGGAGCGAATCGAGGAACGAGGCCACCCCCGGAGCTCTCCCGGGGAGCGTTCGGATAACGATCATCGTCTCATTCGCGTGGATGCTCGTCACCTCAAGTCCGACGAGCGACTTCACCTTCTGTTCCTCGTTCTCGGCGCTCAGAGCGTACCGGAGACCGTTTCCTGAATGGACCCGTACGACGCCGAGTTCCCGCAGATCGCGGGAAAGGGTCGCCTGCGTTACCTCGAACCCTTTTTTCTTGAGGTCGGAGCATAGCTCTTCCTGGCTCGGAATTGATTTGGCCTGGACGATCTCTTTGATCGCAAACTGTCGCTTCGCCTTGTCCATGTGCGGACCTTTTCAGCGTTTTCGCAAAGGGCTTTCACGAATCATCTGGGTACCGATACCTTCATCCGTGAAGATTTCGAGGAGGAGAGAATGCTTGATCCTTCCGTCGACGATATGAACCTTCTTAACGCCGGCATTGAGCGTCTTGAACGCAGACTGGACCTTCGGAATCATCCCTCCGAAAATTGCCCCCTGTTCGATAAAGTTCTTTGCCTCTGCCTCCGTGATCGTCGAGACTCTCTTTCCGTTGACAACGATCCCCTCGATATCGCTTAGATAGACGAGCTTTTCCGCTTTCAGGGCGTCGGCGATCGTTCCCGCCGCCAGGTCCGCGTTGATGTTGAGGACCGTTCCATTGATGCCGGTGCCGACCGGCGCGATGACCGGCATGAGGCCGTTTTTGAGAAGCAACTCGATGAACGGGACATTCACCGATGTCACCTTTCCCACGAAGCCCAGGTCTTGTTTTCCGTTCGAGAGCTTTTCGGCGCGAAGGAGCAAGTTGTCGACCCCGCTCAGGCCGATGGCGTCGCCGTCATTTTGATTGATGAGGTTGACGATCTCCTTGTTCACCTTCCCGGCGAGTACCATCTGGACCACCTCGACCATCGCTTCGTCGGTATAGCGTTGACCGTCGACAAATTTCGTTTCAATTCCCAGCTTCGCGGCAATGTCGGTGATCTCCTTCCCGCCTCCGTGGACGATGACGATGTTGATTCCGATCTTCCGGAGTATCGTCACGTCCTTGCCGAAGGTCTCGCGCAACGCCGGCTCGGTCATCGCGGCACCGCCGTACTTGATGACGAATGTTTTTCCCTCGTACTTCTGGATATACGGGAGAGCCTCGATCAGTACTTCTTCTTTCTTCATTGGCGTGGTCGCAGTCGGATTCTTCTGTCGTTGTCTGTGCGCCGGATGGATCTCCGATCGCTAGCTCCGGTAGCTCGCGTTGATGTCGACGTACCCTTTCGAAAGATCACAGGTCCACAGGGTGGCCGAGTGAGTTCCTTCGTGCAGATTGACGACGATCGCGATCTCCTTTCGGTGGAGGACTTTCTTCGCTTCTCGCTCTGAGAATGCTGCGGAATAGTTCTTCCCAAGGATCCTGAGTTTGCCGAAATGAATTTCGGTGCGTGCGGGATTGAACCGGATGCCTGAGCGCCCCACCGCGGCAAGAATCCTTCCCCAGTTGGCATCTTCACCGTGGATCGCAGTCTTCACCAGAAGAGAATTACAAATTGTGCGTCCCGCCATCTCGGCTTCACGGTTTGAGCTGGCTCCTTTCACCGTCACCTCCACAAACTTCGTTGCACCCTCGCCGTCTTTGACGATCATTTTCGAGAGGACGGTCAGAACATGCTCAAATGCAGCGTAGAAAGCTTTGAAATCCTTCCCGCGTTCTCTGAGAGGGGGAGTCTTTGAAGCCCCGTTCGCAAGGGCGATAACCATGTCGTTCGTGCTCGTGTCTC
The DNA here is from genome assembly GCA_035505655.1 of Bacteroidota bacterium. GTDB lineage: Bacteria > Bacteroidota > Ignavibacteria > UBA10030 > UBA8401 > JAGVPT01. Next base: position 9,622 of record DATJQP010000078.1, on the reverse strand, counting down.
CGTCCACCGTTATCCGGTTGAACGACATCGCCGTGGCCCGGCGAAGCGATTTTGACAAGAGTGAAGGGGAGATGGCGGCGTCGGTGGTCACGAAGGCAAGCATTGTGGCCATGTTCGGCGCGATCATCCCTGAGCCTTTTGCAATTCCCCCGATTCGAACGGGTGTTCCACCGAGGAACAGCTCGACGGCGTATTCCTTCGCAAAGGTGTCGGTTGTGCAAATCGCTTCCGCGGCGGCCCGGCCACCGTCACGCGTCAGCTCTCGTGCCGCAATCCGGATGCCGGGGAGAAGTTTCTTCATCGGAAGATATTGCCCGATGACTCCCGTCGACGAGACGAGCACCTGGGAAGCTTGAAGGCCGAGGATCTTTGCCGCCTCAAGGGTTGTGGTGACGGCGTCGGTCATTCCGCGTCTCCCGGTGCAGGCGTTGGCGTTCCCGCTGTTGACGACGATCGCCGACACGGTCGTCGACGTTCGGAGACTCGTTTCGTCGAGGGTGACGCACGCGGCACGTGTCGCGCTCGTCGTGAAAACACCAGCGGCGTGACCGGGGATGTCCGAAACGATGAGCGCGAGATCCCGCCTCTTCTTTTTGATTCCCGCATGAATCCCGGACGATTTGAAAGCTTTCGGCGCACAGATGCCGCCGGTGACTTTTCGTGATCCCTTCGGCAATGCTTCCACGCTACAGGATTCCCTCCGTTTCGTTGAACCCCATCATAATGTTCATGTTCTGCACCGCCTGCCCTGCGGCCCCTTTAATGAGGTTGTCGATGGCGCTGAGGACGACGAGCGTGCCGTTCGCCTCATCGAGACGGAATCCGATATCGCAGAAGTTCGTGTGTTGGACATCCTTGATCTCGGGGATCCGCGAGGCGTCGACGCGAACGAAAGGGGCACTGGCGTATGACCCGGCATAGAGCTCGGAAAGCCGGTCCATCGTCACGCTCTTCCTCAGCCGGGCGTAGATCGTAGTGTAGATCCCGCGCGTGATCGGAATGAGGTGGGGAACGAAGGTGATGGTGGTCTCTCGCCCCGACACTTCGGAGACTGCGGCTTCAATTTCCGGAGTATGCTGATGCCGGGCGACCTTATACGCTTTGACGCTCTCATTGAGCTCGGTGAAGGAGTAGTCGACGGTCGCTTTCCTGCCGGCGCCCGATACTCCGGATAGAGAGCTGACGATGATTCCTTTCTCCTCCACCAGGCCTTCTTTGACGATCGGCATGACGGCGAGGATTGCGCTTGTCGCGTAACAGCCCGGGTTGGCCACGAGGCAGGCCTTCTGGATGGCGGCCCGGTTCCACTCGGGAATTCCGTAGACCGCCGATTGGACCGCGGCACCGGCGACGTTTTCCTGTCCATAAAATTTCCGGTACTGGTCGAGATCCTTCAGCCGGAAGTCTCCGCCCAGATCGATGACCCGTCGGTTATTCGTCGCCAGCCTGGGGGCGAGATGCATTGCCTCTCCGGATGGGAGGGCGATAAAGATCACATCCGCTCCCGCGACCGCATCTTCGGTGAGCGTTTCGTAGACGAGGTTGGTTCTCCCCCGGAAGCGGCCGTAGACTTCATCGACCCGTTTTCCGGCGCTCGTGTTCGCAAAGACCTTTTCAACGGTGACGTTGGGGTGGCGAAGCAGGATGTCCAGCAGTTCGGCGCCCGAGTACCCGGATGCGCCGACGATTGATACCTTCATGGCGTTGTTCTTCCCTTCATAACGAAAGTGCATAAATATACACTCCTTTGCATAATTATGCAACATCTTTTTTCGCGGGCGTGAACGGATGAGTAGCGTTGCCTTCTAAACTCTTTGGGAACACCGCGGATGGATTCCCCGAAGGGATTCCTTCCGAACCGATAGAAATGGCTCGCAGCGCACTGGTGGAACACCCGCCCGCATTCGTCGATGACGCTACCCCACCGATCGTCATCCCCGCGGTTCTCTGGCGGGAATCCAGACTGCAACAGTACTCGACGATGGCGCTCCTTGGAGGCCTCGACGGATTTTCGTATCTTTCCTTCCGGAGACGTTCACTCACAACTTTTTCGGGATGCCATGGGATTCAATTGCGGGATCGTCGGGTTGCCCAACGTCGGCAAGTCGACGCTGTTCAATGCCATCACTGCGGCCGGGGCGGAAGCCGCCAACTATCCGTTTTGCACAATCGATCCGAACGTGGGCGTCGTCAGCGTCCCCGACGAACGCCTCGACGTGCTTGCCTCGCTCTATTCACCCGAGAAGGTCATTCCGACCTCGATCGAGTTTGTCGATATCGCCGGGTTAGTGAAGGGTGCCAGCAAAGGGGAGGGGCTGGGAAACCAGTTCCTTTCGCATATCAGGGAAGTTGACGCGCTCGCGCACGTTGTGCGTTGTTTTGACGATCCAAACGTGATCCATGTCGACGGGAAGGTCGATCCACAGCGCGACATTGAAATCGTGGAGGCCGAGCTCATCTTCAAGGATCTCGAGACGACGGAACGAAAAATCGCCGAAGTCGAGAAAAAGGCGAAGGCTGCCGACAAGAAAGCGGTTGAGGAGCGCGACTGGTATGAGGGTCTCCGCGCTCATCTCCTGAAGGGACGTCTGGCCCGATATTTCGAGTTGCGGGCCGGCGATGCTCAGTCGTGGATGCGAGACCTGCACCTTCTCACCGATAAGCCGGTGATGTACGTCTGCAATGTTGGTGAAAGGGAGGCGAATTCGGAGAATTCCTACATGAAGAAGGTGAAGGAAATAGCCGCCCGGGAGAATGCCGTCGTCGCGGTGATAAGCGCTGCGGTCGAGGCTGAGGTGAGTGAACTCCCGGCATCAGAGCGGGCCGAGTTCCTTCGCGGACTCGGGCTTCAAGAGTCCGGGCTGGACCAGCTCATTCACAAGGGATACCGTCTCCTGGATCTCATTACCTTCTTCACTGCAGGTCCCAAAGAGGTTCGGGCCTGGACCGTCAGACGTGGGACTGCCGCGCCGCAAGCGGCCGGCACTATTCACACGGATTTTGAAAAAGGATTCATCAGGGCGGAAATTATGAAGTTTGCCGACCTTTCCAGGTTGCGGAGCGAAGGGGCGGTGAAAGAGGCAGGGTTGTTCTCCGTTGAGGGGAAGGATTATGTCATTGCGGACGGGGATGTCGCTCATTTCCGGTTTAACGTCTGACACTGTTTGTGAATTGAGGCCCTCTTGAAAAACGAAAAAGCATCCCGTGTTTCGTCGGGATGCTTTTCGAGGAACCGAAATCGCAATCTCAGCCCATCCAGCCAAGTTTCTTCCGGGCTTCCGGGGTCATCATCGCCGGGGTCCACTGCGGCTGCCAAACGATCCTCACGTCAGCATCCCCGACTCCGGGAATTTTCTTCAGCCGCTCGCGGGCATTGTTGGCGATCATTGATGCCATGCCGCAACCCGGGGAGGTAAGCGTCATCTTCACTCCGACCCAGCCATCGATGATCTTGACGTCGTAGACAAGGCCAAGATCGACGATGCTCACCGGGATCTCCGGATCGTAAACATCCTTCAGGGCGTCGCGCACCTGCGCGTCGGTCACGGCCGTTCCGTTCTGTTCACTCATACATTCCTTTCTCTCGCCTGAGTCAGAGTTGTCAATGAGAAACAACGACCATCAAAAAATTTCTCCACTGCGATCTTCATCCTCGCCGGGCGGGCGAGGCCCGGCCGATCGGCGATGACTCATCCACCAATTCAATCTGCACGTCGCGACCAAGGCATTGCGAAGTTCAATGACCGCGAGTCAGGGAATCAGACACCGCAGAGCATCCACACTCCGCTCCGCAGCCCTTCTCCTTTTTGGAACGACGCTTCCGGATCTCTGAACGAACCAGAAGAACAACGCTTCCAGCGACAAGTAGTAGTGACGCAATCTGCTGCCAATCCATCTGACTAAGCTCCCATCATCATCAATCCCACCCGGTAGACGATGAACGTGACCGAGTAGGCAAGGACCGTCATATAAGCGATCTGGAAAAGGGGCCATTTCCACCCGTTGGTCTCCCGTCTCATGACGGCGACCGTCGACATGCACTGCATCGCGAGGACGTAGTAGACCATCAGACAGACAGCGGTCAATGTTGTGAAGACGGGGGCGCCGGTTACCGGGTTGACGTCTTGGCGAAGATGCTCCTGTAACGACACAACGCCGTTATCCTGCCTGGCATCCCTGATGTTGTAGATTGTCCCGAGCGTGCTTACGAAGACTTCCCTCTGAAGCACCGACCCGATAAGCCCGATCCCTATCTTCCAGTCGAATCCGAGCGGCCGGATGAGCGGTTCGATAAGATGGCCGGCGCGGCCGGCGAAGCTCAGGTCGAGCCGTTCCGATGCCGAAGTGCTTTCCGCCTTGGGATACGTCGCCAGAAACCAAAGCACGATCGAGACTCCAAGAATGATCGTCCCGGCCTTTTTGAGGAACAACACCGAGCGCTCCCACATGTGGATGGCGACCGCCTTCACCGAAGGCATCTTGTACGGCGGAAGCTCCATGATGAAGGAAGGCGTTTCGCTCCGGAGAAGCGTTTTCTTGAAAAGCCAGGCCATCGCCAGAGCCGCGCTGAGGCCGAGAAGATACATGGCGACCAAGGTGATTCCCGGCAGAGTGAAGATGCCAAGAACCCTCCGTTGCGGTATGAATGCCGCGATGAGGAGGGCGTACACCGGAAGCCTTGCGCTGCAGCTTACGAGGGGCGACACGAGCATGGTTACGAGCCGGTCCTTCCGGCTTTCGATCGTCCGCGTCGCCATGATGCCGGGGATCGCACAGGCAAACGAGCTCAACATGGGAATGAAAGACTTGCCGTGAAGGCCGACTCTGCTCATCACTCTGTCCATGATGAAGGCCGCCCTCGCCATGTATCCCGTATCCTCCAGCAACCCTATGAAGAGAAAGAGGAACAGAATCTGGGGCAGAAAGGTGACGACGGCGCCGACACCGGAGAGCGCCCCGTCGACAATGAGGTTGCGGAGATCTCCCGGCGGCATGAGGCGAACAATTTGCTGGCCGGTCCATCCGATGCCCTCGCCGATGAGTTGCATCGGGACGTTCGCCCATGAGAAGATCGCCTGGAACATCACCGCCATGAGGGCGACAAAGATCACGAATCCCCAGAACTTGTGGGTGAGAACGCGGTCGATCCGGTCGCTCGTCGTGTCGACTCCCCGGTGACTATTGACAACCGCCTGAGCGCACACCCGCTTGATCCACTCGTACCTCGATTCGACGACGATCGAGTTCCTGTCGATGCCCATGGATTCGATTTTCGCGTGATCCTTGCGGACATGCTCAAGCAGTTCCGGGGCGAACCGGTCGCGGTGGTCTTCGAGAGCACCCGCGGAGGTAAGGAGAACAATCGCTTCGTGGAATGCGAGCGGCTCCGACAGGTTGTGCATCCGTTGGAGCATACCCTTGAGCTCTTCGCACTCTTCCTGCACGATCTCGGGCAGCGTCCATTGGCGGGCTCTCCGCGACGGCCGGACGGGTCCGCACAGCGCAGCCTTCAGTTCCGCGATCCCGCGTCCTTTGCTCCCCACGGTCGGGATGACTGCGACGTCGAGTGCCTCCGAGAGTTTCGCGATGTCGATGGAGACCCCATCGTTCTCGGCGACGTCAATCATGTTCAGGGCGATGATGATCGGCGTCCTGTTGTCGATGATCTGGCTGATCAGATAGAGGTTCCGTTCGAGGTTGCTCGCGTCGACGACGCAGATCGTTAGCTCAGGAAGGGGAGTGTGGTCGATCCGGCCGAGGAGGATGTCGGTGGCGACTTTTTCGTCGGGAGAATGAGCGGTGAGGCTGTACGTGCCGGGTAGATCCAGGAGAACTGCTTCGTCTCCATCGTCGAATGTGATCCTTCCTTCTTTCTTCTCGACGGTCACTCCAGGATAGTTCCCGACCTTCTGTCGCATTCCGGTGAGTGCGTTGAAGATCGTCGTTTTGCCGGCGTTGGGGTTTCCGATGATCGCGATACGACGGATGCCTGTTTCAGTCTCGGCAGATATCATTTGCCCTGGTCCTGAACAACGACGACCGATTCCGCCTCGACCTTTCGGAGGGAGAGGCGATAGCCCCGGACCGAGATTTCAATCGGATCTCCCATCGGAGCGAATCGGATCAATTCCACGGGGGTGCCGCGGGTGAGTCCCATTTCGAGGAGCCGTTGCTTGATCGAGGAAGTTTTCGATTGCACCTGCTCGACGGTTCCTCGATCGCCCGGAGAGAGTGTGTTGAGTGTCGTGCGTCGCATAATTATTCGAACGGAGAAACAATGATTTCATGTGCGAGTCTGTGGTTGAGCCCCACTCTGGTGTTGCACACTTCACAGATGAGAGTGCCCTCTTCGTTCACGACGAGGCGGACAATTGCGTTTTCGCAAAAGCCCATCTCACGGAGTCGGAACGAAATCTCGGGCCGGGAGTCAAGACGATGAATCCGGGCGAACCGCCCGACCGGTACCTTCGCAAGTGATGTCGTGGAATTTGCCATCGCGTCCTACACCTTCTGTTGACATTTCTTACAGATGCCGAAGATCTGCAATGTTGAGGATTGTGGTTTGAATTCGTTGGCCCGGCAGACTTCGGTTTGGATCCTGCCGAGTTTGTCGCTGACAAACTCGATAATGTCGCCGCATTCGAGACAGATAAGATGATCGTGGTGCGGTCGGCCGAAGGCCTTTTCGTACCTCGAGTGATTTTCGCCGAACCTGTACTTCGAGATGAGACCGCAATCCTGGAGCAGTTCGAGCGTGTTGTAGACGGTGGCCCGGGAGACTTTGAGCCCCACCGTTTTCATCTGGAGGAAGAGCCCGTCAGCGTCGAAGTGCCCTTCGTAGTTCATGATAGATTCGAGCACCTGAAACCGCTCAGGCGTGATCCTATAGTTTCCCGCCTTGAGGTATTTTGTGAAGTTCTCTTTCGCTGATTCTATGTCCATAGAGCTTGGAGATTCTCTCGTTCTTCAAGTCCTACGTGCAATATCCGTACCAAGAATTTTATTTAGACTTAATCTAAATAAATATAAGCCTAACTGAAGTGTGTGTCAACTAAAATCTTCGAAAATGAACAGAATTCCTAAATTGGACTAAATCAGTCTGCCTTTGTCCAAACAATTCCGTTGCAGTAGGCTGACGGTTTTTGTATATTTGTTAGGAAAAACCATCTCAAAACTCAGAAACTTTTCGGGGTCAAACAAAGGCGAATGATGATAGATCTGGAAAATCAGGTTGCCATAATCACTGGTGGATCGAGGGGCATCGGCGCGGCGGCGGCTCTCCTCCTGGCGAAAGCTGGTGCAAACGTGATAATCACGTACGCCAGCAATGAGAAGGCCGCAAAGGAGGTGCAGGAGGAGGTCGCGGCGATGGGGCGAAAATGCATCGCGATCCGGGCCAACGTCGCGCGGCAAAAGAGCGCCAAACGGGTTGTCGAGAAGGCGATGCAGAAGTTCGGACAGATCGATATTCTGATCAACAACGCCGGCATCTGGACTCACGGGGAGATGGGGAAGATGAGTGAGGAAGTGTGGAAGGAAACGATGGAAATAAACCTCGACGGCGTTTTCCATATGATCAATGCAGTCGTACCGTACATGAAGAAAAGGAGATACGGGAAGATCATCAATATGTCGAGCACGGCGGGGCAGCGGGGAGAGGCGTTTCATTCCCACTACGCTGCGTCCAAAGGCGCGATCATCTCGCTCACAAAGTCACTTTCATCCGAGCTCGGGAATTATAACATCAACGTCAACAGCGTTGCTCCGGGATGGGTCGCCACTGATATGAGTGCGGAAGCTCTTAAAAATCCTAGACTTATGGATGAGGTGCTCAAGGGGATACCGCTCGGACGAATACCGACTCCGGATGATATCGCAGGGCCAATTCTCTTTCTCGCTTCGGACTTGGCCAGGCATGTGACAGGAGAGATTCTGAACGTCAACGGAGGGAGTGTACTGGTCGGGTAAGAACTGGTGTTCCTCGCGGGGAAACTGGTGCCAAATTTTCGAAGACTTCTGACGTCCCGGAGGTCGGCATACTGGGCGATTCTGCTGGTCGCGACAGCCACTTTTTTCCTGACCTTTCTCAAGAAACCGACCTCGGCGACCATTTGGGAATTCCGGATCGATGGGCCAATTCTCGCGTGTCTGGCCCTGGCCGCGGGTGTGGACCGTCGCCGGATCATTGCCTTCAGATCGTTGTTGCCTGCTGTTTTTGGAAGGCCTGATTGGAAGTGGGTCTTCCTGGCCTTTGTGGTCGCATTCGTTGTCACAGGGTTCCTTATCCTATCCGGCTACTTTCTGAAAGCGGTCGACTATCAGGGGGTAGACAACCCTGCCACGTTTTGTCTCTCCGTCCTTCTTGACCTTCCCGCGATTGCCGTATTTTCGCTTTCCACTATCTTTCTTGAAGAGCTCCTGTTCAGGGGGATCCTTTCAGCGATTTTCGACGAGACAGAATCGATCATCCCTGGCATTCTAGCGAGTTCCTGCCTCTGGGCATTGTTGAAGATTGCGGAATCGGAATCGGCAGTGGGTGATCTTCGAACGTTTCCGGAGCATTTTATTGCGTTGGTGGCGTTCGGGAGCGCCTTGTGTGCCATCGCCAGCGCGGCCAAATCGTTGTGGGCCAGCTATACTTTGCGAATCGCGATGACAACAATAGTCCCGATCTTTCTGAGCGGTTCGGAAAGCGACCAGAACTCATTTTTTGTCTGCAGCTCCCCCCATTTTGCACCAGACGGTTGGGCTACAGGGGGGTTGTTTTTCCTCATTTTTTGCAGTTGGATTGCAGTCGTCCGCTCTCGGCCGAGAGGCGGGGAGCAGCACCCTGGGGCTTGTTGACCTCCATCCTCGAAAATCCTCAATTTTCGCAAGTTTTTTCTTGACTATTAGCGGAAAATACATTTCCTTTGGATCATTATACCTTAACTAAACTCTTAAAAGCAAAAAAACAGCGGATGGCCTCTAAGTCTCTATTTTGCGCGGCAGAGCCGTTTCTACCGCTCGCGAGGTCAAGATCGTTATCACGGGTTAACAGAGACCCGATGCTTCGGCGTCCCACTTGGGGAGCCAGAGAGAGGCATTTCGATTTTCCGCCCCGAGACTTCCTCAGCCGGTACCTCAATCGATCCTTCGGGCGTGTCAGCTGGGAGTTAGCCGGAACCGCAGATTGGCGGAATCCGTCTCAATTTCAGCGTTCTGATGGTGCCGACAAAACCGCGCTGACTGAGGATCGGGCAAGATGCATGGATGAAAGGAGCGGGCCGGCATTCTGAGAAACCACGCCAGGAAGTCTGCTCCTCCAGATTCAGTCTGCGGCTGAAGAGATCTTCTGGATTGGCCAAGTTGAATGGGTGGCTCCGGCCGATGATCTGGGCCCCGATCTCGGATGAACCTTGCGGAGCAACGCGATCGGATGAAGCGAACGGGAGAAAATCGGACGACGAAATTGGGCCGGCCTCCGTTTCGTACGATCTCAGTGTGCGAAGCGAGAATATTCTGCCTGCTCCCTCGCGAGCAGGTCGGAAGATGGGGCGCCTGAGGCAGGAAATTCTACTGTGATAAAGAAACGCAAGTGCGCAGCAGGAACGAAGCAAAGTCAGATGACAATCTGGCCTTT